>JBFHME010000011.1:0-42851 GCA_041594435.1 Acidimicrobiales bacterium | reverse complement strand
TTGCAGGCCGTCGCCGACAAGCCGGCCGAGCAGCACGCCTTGAATCGCCAGTGGGATGAAGAGTCCGCCGACCCCTCCCGCTCCAACGGTTGAGAGGGTGGCCACCGCCCGGAAGACGAACAGGGCGCTGATCATCACCAGGGATGGATTCATCTCCAGCCAGTCGACGATCTGCAATCCGGGTCCGAGCGTCAAGGGTTCGTCGAACAGCCGGTCGGAGACGAGCGCCATGACGCCGAGCAGGACGCCGCCGACCAGGGCCAGGACCCACGGCGAGTACTCGGAGCGCAACGACTTGGCTTTCCGGACGGCCCAGGCGAACCAGCGGCCGCCGAGCCCCGCTCCGGCCCCGACCGCCACGGCACCGAGCAGATCGCCGATGCCGAAATCGGCTTCGAGCGTGAACCCGAGGGCCGAGTGGGGGTGGATGAACGGCATGAGCACGAACGTCAGGTAGCTGGCGGCGGAGGCGACGAGTGACGGCAGGAGCGCCCGGTGGGCCACATCGTCCCGGTAGGGCGCTTCGAGTGCGAAGACGAGCCCGGTGGCCGGCGCCTGGAACAGCGCCGAGACCCCTGCGGCGGCGCCGGCGGTCAGCAGCAGTTTCGCCGAGCCTCGCCCGAGCCACCGTTCCACGCGATCGTGGATCCAGACGCCGATGCTCGAGCCCATGTAGATCGAGGGACCCTCGAGACCGAGGGATCCGCCGAGCCCGATCGTTGCCCCGCCGGCCAGGAGCCGCGCCAGCAACGGACGGCCCTCGAAGGTCGGTCGACGGGAATGGAAGGAATAGATGTATTCGTCCGAGGTGGAGGGCCCGACACCGCCGCCCACGGTCCGCAGGATCGCAACCGTCAGCAGGAGCCCGATGAGCGGCGCCAGTGCCTGAACCCAGAGTGGCAGCTCGAGCACCCGGTCGAACATGACCTCGAGGATGATGGCGTCGATGACGGCGACGGCGAATCCCACGACCACACCGACCGCAATCGCGGCCATCAGCAGCTGGCTCCCCTGGCGCTCCGGTAGTAAGCGGGCCAGGTTTCGACTCAACGTCTTCGGGTTCGGCAGTCGTGACGGTCTGACGATGGATGACGGCGTGGCTGAGGGCATGGACGAATCCGACGGACGGGTTTGGGATATTCGGCGGCGCCGGTCGGCGTCGCCGTTCCACCTACGAGAGCACCACCGGAGTGGCCGTTGTCGGCATCGGTTTGAGACCATCCGACCGGGCTTGGGTCAGGGTATCCAGATGATCCTTCAACCGCCGATAGACCTTGCGCCCGACCATCTCGATCAGCTCGTCCTCGAGGGTCACATACACCGGCTGGTCGTCGATGTGTGTGGCGGCTCGATCCTCGATGCACCACCAGTGGAAGTCCTCGCCGCCGGGACCCCAGTCTCGTCGTTGCCAGGCCCGGAGCAACACGGTCTCGTGGCCGTACTCATCGGTGTGAATGTCGAGATGGAGCGGAACCTGCCAGCAGACATCGGGCTTCCAGTCCATCGGGCGTTCGCCGGCCCGTTCGGCTCCGAGGTGGAGCGCGCATCCGGCTCCGCCTTCGAAGCCCTCACGGTTGAGGAAGATGCACGCGCCGTCGACCTTTCGACTGACCCAGTCGCCGTTCTTCTTCTTCAACGGTCCGCCCTTGGCCTCGGCCCGAGCCTGATGCTGCCAGACGTCCGGACCGAGTCGGTCCACGAAGGTCAGGACGTTGGTCCGGTCCTCCTTGTCGACCAGGTGGGCCCCGTGAACACAACAACCCAACGTCTCGGTCCGATCGGGTTTCGAATCGATCGATTGGCAACCCTGACCGTAGATACACCGGTAGCGGGAGCGGAGAAAGGTGGTGTCGAAAAGCCAGGTGGTGTTGCCCTCGACGTCGTTGACCGAGTACCAGGAGTGGCCGTCTTCGGGTATGGACACCGACGCAGGTTACCGCAACTTGAGGAGCCTGGAGCGTCGAACAGCCATGAATTCGTGCCAGACTGATCGTCGGTATGGAACATCAACTCGAAGATCTTCAGCAACGGCTCGCGGCGATCAGCGAGGAACTCGGTGATCTGTCGATGACCGTGCTCCGGGAGGCGCTCGACGAGGGCGCCGACAGACGACCGGCGCTCGACAAGGTGTTGAGCCGGGTCCGCCGTTCCGTTGACAAGGCCTCGGCCCTCATCGAGCGGGAGGCCCTCGGTCTGATCCGTTCCGATGACGCCTGATCGGCGCTCGACCGCCCGGCGCCTCCGGGGGTTACAGGTCCACCTCGGGACTGATGTCGTGGCGCAGTCCCCGCGCCGAGGGGTCGCCGTCACCGGAGAGGCTGGACACCCGTCGGGCCAGTGAAACCAGGCGGGCGAAGCCGCGGTTGTCGAAGCGAAACCCGATCCGGTGGAGGTCGAGCCGGTCGCCGTCGCGTTGCTCGGCCTTGGTTGCTTCCATCGACTCGATCGATCCCGCGGCGACGATGTCGGCGAACTCGTCGTTGAGGGTGGCGATGGCGGCCTGGTCGAGCCGATGTCGCATCCGAACCACCAGCTGATCACCGACGT
Organism: Acidimicrobiales bacterium; assembly: GCA_041594435.1. Taxonomy (GTDB): domain Bacteria; phylum Actinomycetota; class Acidimicrobiia; order Acidimicrobiales; family SZUA-35; genus JAHELU01. Next base: position 40,304 of record JBFHME010000011.1, on the reverse strand, counting down.
CGCGCATGGAGTGGTAGGAGGAATAGTACGAGCAGATGTAGTCGGCGGCCTCGACGGGATCATGGGTGTGGAGATACAGATCGGTGTCGTGGCTGGAGATCATGTTGCGGTCGCCCAGTTCGGTCTCCACGAAGTTCTGCCACGCCGACCAGTAGGTCGATCCCTCGTGATCCATCATCACAATCGGCACGGGGTTGCTCTTGCCGGTCTGGATGAGGGTGAGCAGCTCGAAGGTTTCGTCGAGTGTCCCGAAGCCGCCGGGGAAGAGGGCGAAGGCGTCGGTCTCCTTCATGAAGGTGAGTTTGCGGGTGAAGAAGTAGCGGAAGCTTGCCAGCTTGTCGTCACCGGCGATGGCCGGGTTGGCCTCCTGTTCGAACGGCAACACGATATTGACACCGAAGGCGTTGTGGCGTCCCGAGCCCTCGATCCCGGCCTGCATGATGCCCGGGCCGGCCCCGGTGATCGCCATCCAGCCCCGCTCCGCCATTTCCCGGCCGAACTCGACGGCCAGACGGTAGTCGGGGTGATCCGGTTTGGTTCGGGCCGAGCCGAAGATGGTGACCTTGGCCCGATCATCGTAGGGCGAGAAGATCCGCCAGGCGTGCAACATCTCCGCCAGGGTCTGGTTGGCGATCTTGAGTTCGAGTCGATCGATGTCGGCGTCGTCCATGTCGAGCACGGTCACGAGGATGGAACGGACGAGGTCGTCGTTCTGGTCGTTGCCGATTATGGCGATCAGGTCCGTCACGAGCCGGTCGACGTTCTCGTCGCCGAAATTCTTCCGTGGTCGGGGAGGATTCATGGTTGGTGCCGTTTGCTGCTAGAGGGTGGGACGAAACGGTGAGTTCCCGTGGTTTGGTGGACCCGGACCGGTCGACCCCTGCCGACCCGGAGAGATTGACGATGGTACCGTCTGGCGATCAAGGCGCGGCGGCGGCCACCGGGGCTCCGACACTCTCATCGGTTGACCGCCGGTGGGGTTGAGGTGCCGACTCGATGATCTACGGTTGGAAACCGATGGTCGTTCGATTCGCCCGCAGGAGCCCGGTTCGCCCGATGGTCGCAGCCGCGCTCGCCGTGGCGGGAGCGACGCTCGTGTCCCTGGTCTTGGGCCGCGGCGACACGGCCGCCCGGTCGTCGGCGACGGTGACGATCACGGATCGATCCGGTGGATCCCGAACCGACCGCCCATCGACGTCGTTGGCCTCGACGACGGCATCAGCGCCGACGGCCACGTCGGACGCTGCGTCGCCGAGGTCGGTCGAAACGCGGGGACAGCCGGTGATCGAACGTGACGGCACGTACCGGTGGCTGTGGGCCGATCCGATGGATATCCGGTTTCTGTGGCGGGACGACTCCGGCGATCCCTACGGCCAGCTTCAAGCCGCCCGAGCCGCCCTGGAGCAGCGGGGGGAGCGGGTGGTGGCGATCACCAACGGAGGTATCTACCGTCCCGGCCTCGTTCCGATGGGTCTCTACGTCGAGGATGGTGTCGAGTTGACGGCCCTCAATCGGGCGAGCGGTTCCGGCAACTTCTTCCTGCAGCCGAACGGGGTGTTCTGGGCCGGCGGGGGCCGGGCCGGCATCGAGACGACGCACGCCTACGACGCCGCCGCCGTCGACCGGATGGTCGAGATTGCGATCCAGAGCGGGCCGATGCTTGTCGTCGATTCCGAGATCAACGGTCGGTTCTCCGTGACCTCGACCTCCACGTATCGCCGCAACGCCGCCGGAGTGGACGCGTCCGGTCGTGTCCTGCTGGTGACCGCCGATCGTCCGGTCACGTTGTGGGAGATGGCCACTCGATGCCGCGAGCTCGGCGCCGTCAACGCGCTCTATCTCGACGGAACCCTTTCCCGATTGGACGAAGCGGTCGACGGACGCCCGATCTTTCCGAACATTCCGGTCGCCTCGATGATCGCGGTCGTCGAGGCAACCGGGGGTTAGACCGATTCGGCGCGATCGTCGAGCGTGTCGAGGACCTCGTCGAAGCTCTTGGAGAAGCTGGCAACACCTTCGGCCTCGAGCCTGGCCGACACGTCGTCGAAGTCGACTCCGACGTCGGCCAGATCGGCGATGACCTGACGGGCGGCGTCGGGATCGGCGTCGATGGTGCGAGCAACCGTGCCGTGGTCCTCGAACGCCACCAGCGTCGAGTCGGGCAGCGTGTTCACCGTGTTGGGGCCGATGAGCGTGTCGACATAGAGCGTGTCGGGGTAGCTCGGGTTCTTCGTGGAGGTTGACGCCCACAGCGGCCGTTGCAGGCGGGCGCCGCGTGCGGCCAGCGTCTCCCAACGCTCACCTCGGAACGTTTCGAGGAACAGCTGATAGGCGAGCTGACCCTGGGCGACGGCCGCTTTGCCCCTGAGGTCGAGGGCCTTCTCGGTCCCCAGTTCCTCCAGCCGACGATCCACTTCCACGTCGACCCGGCTGATGAAGAACGACGCCACCGAGGAGATGGAGCTCAGATCCTCTTTCTCGCAGGCCTCGAGCCCCGAGATGTAGGCCTCCATGACCTCCCGATAGCGGTCCAGACCGAAAATCAACGTGACATTGATCGACCGTCCTTCGGAGATCAACGTACGAATCGCCGGGACACCCTCGGCAGTGGCCGGAACCTTGATGAAGAGGTTCGGTGCGTCGATTCGATCGCCGAGTTTTCGGGCCGCCTCGACGGTACCGGCCTCATCATGCGCCAGGCTCGGGGAGACCTCGACCGACACGTAGCCGTCTTCACCGTCGGAGGCGCTGTGGACGGGAAGGAGATGTTCGAGCGCCTGCTTGATGTCGCCGACCACCAGCTCCCAGTAGGCCTCCTCGACATCGGCTCCCGCGGTCACCAGGGAGCGAAGCTCCGCGTCGTAGTCGTCGGTTTCCGTCATGGCCTTGGCGAAGATCGACGGATTCGAGGTGAGGCCCCGGACCCCGCGGTCGATCCAGCTCTGCAGCTCTCCGCTGGTCATCCAGCCCCGGCGGAGATTGTCGAGCCAGGGGCTCTGACCCTGTTCGTCGTAGAGGTGGTGAAGTCGTCCCATATAGCTGTCTCCTGACTGTGAACCTATGAACTCGTGAGGGGGGATTGAGCGAGTGCGGCCTTGGCGGCGGCCACCACATTGTCCTCCGTCATGCCCAGCTGCCGCAACACGTCGGAGCCGGGGGCCGACGCGCCGAAACGATCGATGCCGACGCTCACGAGGGCGTAGCGCTCCCACCCCAGCGTGACCCCGGCTTCGACCGACACGGTCGGGATCGCGGGATCGAGTACCGCATGTCGTTCCGCTTCTGTTCGTTTGGCGAACAGTTCCCAGCTCGGCATCGAGACGACCCGAGCCGCGACGCCATCGGCGGAAAGCTTCTTCGCGGCTTCGACGCACAGTTGAACTTCGCTGCCGGTGCCGACGAGGATCACATCGGGCTCACCGGCATCGCCGATGACGTAGGCGCCTTGGGCCACCTTGGCCGCGTCGGTCGCTTCGAGAACCGGGAGGCCTTGGCGGCTGAGGATGAGCGCGGTCGGACCGTTGTTCTCGACCGCCACCGCCCAGGCACCGGCGGACTCGGTGCCGTCGGCCGGACGGATCACGGTGAGGCCCGGGATGGCACGCAGACTCATGATGTGTTCGACGGGCTGATGGGTCGGTCCGTCCTCGCCGACGCCAACCGAGTCGTGCGTCCACACGAACACGCAGCGGGCACCGGACATGGCCGCGAGCCGTACCGCTGGTCGCATGTAGTCGGAGAACACGAGGAATGTTCCGCCCAGTGGCAGCACCCCGCCGTGATGGGCGGCTCCGACCAGTGCCGCTCCCATGGCATGTTCACGGACGCCGAAGTGGATCTGGCGACCTCCGCCGTTGGTCGCTGTCTGTACGTTGGAGTCGACGGTGGTTCCGGTGCTGCCGGTGAGGTCGGCGGAGCCGCCGATGAACGCGGGCATGACCTCGGCGACAGCGGTCAGCACCTTCTGTGATGCCTGGCGGGTGGCCACCTTGGATCCCGGCTCGAACGTGTCGGCGGCGGCGAGGGCGGCATCGACGACATCGGGTCGAGTTGTGGCCCACGCCTTTCGCCAGGCCTCGGCATGGGGCGACGCCTCGAGACGCTGCTGCCAGGCCGCACGTTCGGTGCCGCCGCGGGCGCCGGCGGCCCGGTACATCTCGAGAACCTCGGGTGGTACCCAGAACTGCTCGTCGGGGGGCAGGCCCATCACCGTCTTGGTGGCGGCGATCTCCTCGGCATCGAAGGGATTGCCGTGGGCCGCGTGATCGTCGGTGAGCGACGGCGACGGATAGCCGATGTGGGATCGAAGCACCAGCAGGGTCGGCCTGGTTTCGTCATCCTTGGCCGCCTCCAGCGCCGCGGCGAGCGCATCGACATCGTTGGCCGCATCACCGAGTTCGACCACCTCCCAGCCGTAGGCCCGGAATCGAGCGGGGGCGTCGTCGGTGAGGGAAAGATCCGTGGGGCCGTCGATGGTGATGTGGTTGTCGTCGTAGACGCAGATCAGGCGCCCGAGCCCGAGATGACCGGCGAGGGAGGCCGCCTCGTGGCTGATGCCCTCCGAGAGGTCGCCGTCACCGGCGAAGACGAACGTGTGGTGGTCGCAGAGCTCGGGTCCGAATCGGTGACGGAGCACACGCTCGGTGATCGCCATGCCGACCGAGTTGCCCAAACCCTGGCCCAGCGGGCCGGTGGTGACCTCGACGCCGGCGGTGTGGCCGACCTCGGGGTGACCGGGGGTCTTGGACCCCCACTGCCGGAAGTCCTCGAGATCCTCCAGTTCGAGGCCCTGCCCGGTCAGATACAGCATCGAATACAGCAGGATCGAGGCATGGCCGCCCGAGAGGACAAACCGGTCACGATCGGGCCACGAGGGATCGGCCGCGTCGTAGCGGAGGACCCGGGTGAACAGAGCGTGGGCGAGGGGGGCGAGTGCCATGGCGGTGCCCTGATGGCCGGAATTGGCCTTCATCGGTCCGTCCATGGCGAGGCCCCGAATCACGTTGATGCCGATGGCTTCCGTTTCGTTCAAAGAGCTGTTTTTCACCCCGACCACGCTAGCGGGCCGCAGCCCACCCGCCATTGGTCGGCGGCTCGGGGTTCGAGTCGTTCCGCTCAGTCGTCGTCGCTGATGTGCAGCACCAATGCCATGATCTCCGACCAGGGTCGACGGCCACCGACGGCGGTCGTCAAACCCTGCGGGGCCGTGTGGATGGCTGCGGTCGCAGCCGCCTCGGGGAAATCGCGCAGAGGACTCGAGAGGTCGCAACCCACGAGCACGGCGAGGTGGTGCCCCGGCCAGGTGTTCAGGATGCGCGCCACAATGCCGCGGGTCGCAACGTCCGGGTCGTCCGCGATCAGCTGAACTCGATCACCGACGCCGACGGGAGCGGCCAGTTCGAGGGATCCGTCCTCCGGGTCGACGGTCAGAACGTCGATGTGGGCGCCTTCTCCCTCTCGACGGGTTGATGAGGAGACGACGATTCGTAGCGGAGGAAATTCGACCGAGGGACCGTCGATGAACGCATCGGTGGTTTCGAGTTGATCGACAAGGACTGCTCGTGCCGGTACGTGGTCGAGCCGGCGCAGCGTCCGGCCCACAGCCTCGGTGACCGTCATCGTCGGACCGATCTCGCGGTGCCCGCCTTCCTGTATCACGCTGGACGATTCGGCGGGAAACAGGATCCCGGCCTCGGTCGGGCGCCAGAGCCGGCCGTCGCCGCTGATGAACGTCGGGCGCGGTGTGTCCGGACCGGCGCGAAGGGCCACGGCCACTGCGCCGTCGGCCCGCTCCGCCATGGTGAGGATGGTCGAATCCGCCGATCGGGTGGGCTCCCCGCTGTGGTGATCGTCGCCCAGCGGGATCACATCAACGGCCGATACCGCCCAGACAACGACCGAGCCGCGAGACACGGCAAGGCTGTCGGCACCGGCGACGTGGGGTCCGACGGCGGCCAGTAGCAGATCGGGCCCGAGCAACTGGTGCACCGCGCCGGCGATCGTCTTGAGTCGCGACCCGATCCGCTCGTCGACCAGCACCAGCGCGAACTGGGGTGACCCGGCCAGCGAGTTCTGGAGATGGCCGACGATCTCGCCGACGGCGACCGCCGGGTTGGGATGGTCGCTGGCCGCGCAGCTTGTCAGACGAAGCCCTGCCGGCACGCCACCGCCTCTCTACTCGACCGGGGGGAGCAGGGTGTAGGGAACGATATGGGGCCGACCGCCGTCGATTCGGCAGGTGGCGACCACCGTCCGGTAGTCGTCGAACTCGAGATCGGCCCGGACGAGACGGTAGTTGAATTTGCCGGGTTCGATCTGCAACGGTTGCACGTTGCGGGCCAGCGGCTCCGGTTCGGAGTCATCGTCGTTGTCCGACGGCTCCTGATCGTGGTAGTCGAAGGTGACCTCGAGTGCTCCGAACTCCTTGCCCTCCGGCGGATTCCAGACGAGGACAACGAGATGCGGGGCGACGGTCACCGGTACCGGGGCCGGGGCGGGGGCCGAGAACTGGACGCCTCCGAGATCGATGCGGGTTGAGGGCCCCGGCACCGAGCGAAGCTCGATGTCGTCCATGAACAAGGCGGCAATGATCTCCATGGACGTTGACCGTATCCGGGAACAGGCCCATGAACATCGCGCGAGTCCTCGGTGCCCCGGCGGCCACCGTTGCCGCCGGTGAAGGACCCGATGACGGCCCGAGTGCGGCTATGTTGATCCTGGTGGGAGATCCGACGACCAAGGAACGAATTGTCGCCGAGGCCCGTCGCTGCTTTGCCGACAACGGCTACGAGGGGGCCTCGCTCAACGACATTGCCGAAGGTGTCGGGATTCGTCGCCCCAGCCTGCTGCACTACTTCCCGTCCAAGGAGGCCATCTACCGTCACGTCCTGGAGGAGGCCCTGCTCGACTGGAGCCGCCAAATCGACCGGGCCCGCAGCACCGAGGTCGACGGCTGGAAGGTCGTCGATCGCATCCTGGAGGTCAGCTTCGAATTCTTCCGTGACAACCCGGAGATCGTCCAGATCGTGCGGCGGGAGGCCCTCACCGAAACCGGCCACCTCGGATTCGATCTCGGGCAGGCGTTGCGGCCCTACTTCCGACGCTCCGTGGCATTCTTCGAGCGGGAGATGAAGGCCGGGCGTTTCCGACACCATGACCCTGAACACCTGGTACTGACCGGCTACGGAGCCCTCCTCACCTATTTCTCCGATCGGGCCATGCTCACCGGTCTGCTCGACATCGACCCGTTCTCCGACGAGGCCCTGGAAGCTCGTTTCCACCACATGCGGGCATTCGTGCGCGCGGCGTTGGAACCGATCGACGCCGGTTGACCGGTCAGGTGTCCGGCGGGGCCGACCCGATAAGGGGGTGGGCGTACTGACGCCACCGGGCCGCTAGTTTGGTGGGTCCATGGAGATCAGGAGAATCATACGGCTCGTCGCCGCTCCGGTTGTTCTGGCCGTTGTGGCGCTGGGAGCCTGGCGTTCGGCCGAGAACTCGGATTTCGAGGCCGTCTCCGGGACCCGCGTCGAGTACAGGGCGGTTCTCGACACCCCGATGCTGTCGGCTCGCCGGATCCCTCAGACGCTGCAGGCACCGGTGAGCGATGACATCCTCGCCACCACGCTGTCGACCACCATCGATCGTTATCCCGATCAGAGTTGCCTGACGGTCATGGCCGGTGATCGCCGGCTTGCCCCGTCGTCGACGATCCCCGGTGGCCTCATCCCGGCGTCGAATCAGAAGCTGGTCACCACCTTCGCCGCCCTGGAGACCCTGGGGCCGGAGTTTCGTTTCACCACCACCGTCCAAACAGCGGCGCTGGTCGAGGATGGTGTTCTCAGCGGCGATCTGTTCCTCGTCGGCGGCGGCGATCCCTTCCTCAGCACCGATGCCTGGCAGTCCCAATACGACACGGTCGAAGGTCGATCCAGGACCCGTCTCGAGGATCTCGCCGATTCGGTGGTCGCCGCGCTGGCCGCTCAAGGCGTGACCGAGATCGACGGGGCGGTCGTCGGCGACGAGTCGCTCTTCGACTCCGAACGCTACGGGCCTTGGCGCAACGGTCTCATCACCCAGAATCAGTCCGGGCCCCTCTCGGCGCTGACCGTCAACGAGGGTTTCGTCGACTGGCCGGAAACCTTTCTCGGCACGCCCCGGCCCCGCTCTCAAACCGACGATCCGCCTCGCTATGCGGCCGAGCAGTTCACCGATCTCCTCCGGGCCCGTGGGCTGACGATCAGCGGTCCCCCCGCAGCCGGTGTCACCCCGGCCGCCGCTCGGGTCGTGGCCGAAGTGTCCTCGCCGGATCTGGTGGCGACGATCACGCACGTCAACACCTACAGCTCCAACCTCGGGGCCGAGCTGTTGTTGAAGCGCATCGGGCGCGAGCTGTCCGGTGAGGGCTCGACGGCGGCCGGGGCACGGGCCGTGAGCGGCCTGCTGAACGACCTCGGCATCCCGATGACCGACGTGGTGATCAACGACGGATCCGGCCTCGCCGAGTCGAACCGGCTCACCTGCGAGGCGATCACGGCGCTGCTGACCCTGGCCGGCCGTGATTCGGCGCTGGCCGACTCGCTTGCCGTTGCCGGCGAACGGGGAACGCTCGGCGAGCGGTTCAAGGAGACACCGATCGCGGGGCAGGTCCACGCCAAGACCGGAAGCCTGTCGGGGGTTCGAGCGCTCTCCGGGTTCGCCGACTCGGCACTGGACGACGACGCCCTGACGTTCTCCTACATCATCAACGATCCGGAACTGGCGGGCGATGTCGAAATCCAGGCCCAGGAACCGCTGCTGCTCTCGTTGATCCGGTACCCGGAAGGCCCGAGTATCGAGGAACTCTCGCCCCGTCCGGCCCGACCCCGGTAACGATGACCACGCTTCCCCAATTCCCGCTTCAATCGGTTCTGCTCCCCGGGATGCCGCTTGCGCTACACGTCTTCGAGCCTCGCTACCTGCAACTCCTCGAGGATGTTGCATCCGGCGACGGGCGCTTCGGGGTTGTCATGATCACCCGGGGTTCCGAGGTGGGCGGCGCCGATCAACGCGCCGATGTCGGCACGATCGCCGAGATCGTCGCCCAAGCACCGACATCCGACGACCGGTGGATGCTCGAGGCGGTCGGAACGGAGCGGTTTCGCGTGACCCGCTGGCTCGACGACGATCCGTACCCCCGGGCGGAAATCGAGTCGTGGACCCAACTCCTTGGCGACTCGGCGACGGCAAGCCTGGCCGCGGCCAGGGATCGCTTCGACACCTTCCTGACACTGGTGTCGGAGATGGGGGCCGACGTCAGCGCCGTCGACGTGCCCGACGACGGCATCGACGCCCTCTACGGCATGGCCGTCGTGGCCCCGGTCTCGATCCACGATCGGTACCGGATACTGGCGGCCGCCAGCGGCGCCGAGGCGGCGGACATTCTGGTCGACGCACTCGACGGTCTCATCGAGGTCGTACGGTTCCGACTGCAGGGCGGATAGCGGCCGACGCTGCTTCGATTCGGTGGTCCCTCGGACAGCGGTTTGTGTCTCGTTCACCTAGACTTCCCAATACCGACGGTCTCGATCGTCGCCTCATCGCTCACCGTCAAACGAACCCCTGGAGAGCCAATGGCAACACCCAACCCGCTCGACGAGATCACCGAGATTCGGGAATTGGTGGTCGGCTATGCCCGCCAGGAGACCCTCGAGCCGTTGAAGCGGCTGGGCACCTACCTGGGCTGGGGTCTCGCCGGATCGCTGGTCATGTTCCTCGGGGCCGTGTTCGTCGGGGTCGGCACGCTCCGGCTCACACAGGGCCTGGAGTGGTTCGACGGTTCGTCGTGGGCGTCGTTGCTTCCCTATTCGTTCACCGTCATCGTGTTGGGAGTGCTGGCCGCACTCATCTATCGGGCCCTCAGCCGGGCCAAGAAGAAGGTTTACTCATGACCGAGACTGCTGGTATCACCCCGGCCGACATCGAGGCCAAGTTCCGAGATATCCAGGGGCAGGTTGATGTCGTCGCCGAGGACGGCAAGAAGAAGCTGGCATTGGCCGGAGGGGTCATCGGCGTCATCCTGCTGCTGGTCATCTACGTCCTGGGTCGCAAGGCGGGGAGGAAGCAGAGCTCCGTCCTGGAGATTCGTCGCCTCTGATGTGGAGCCGGCTGTTTCGCCTGGCGCTCAGCGCCTACACCCGGAGTCCGGCGCGGTCCTGGTTGATCACCACCGTGGTCACGGTGCTGTATCGCTTGGCTCAGAAGACGACGGGGCGACGGGAGGTGATCGATGTGTCTTCGATCAAGCCGGGGGAGATGATCATCATCGAGCACCTGCCGGTCACGCACAAGGAACAGATCAAGGAAGAGAAGCGTCGGCGTGGTCGCCGGCGCCGACGCTCCAAGCCGGCCGCCGAGTCCGACTGAACCGGGCGGTTGCCGTGAAGGTTCTCCTGCGCAATCCGTCTCGTGAGATCGAGATCAGCGGTCCGATGTCGGTGGCCAAGCTGTTACGCAAGCTGGATCTCAACCGCGAATCGGTTCTCGTCATCGGCGGTGGAACGTTGATTCCCGGCGATTCGGTCCTGGATGACGACGCCGAAGTCGAGATCCGCCCAGTGATCAGCGGGGGTTGAGTCGATGAAGTGTCGCGTCTGTCGGGGGCCGGCGATCATCGATCTCCGCCGCCACAACGCCAACTTCTGCGTCGATCATTTCCTGCGGTACTGCCGCCAGCAGGTGGAGCGTGTCATCGAGGAGTACCGGATGTTCGCCCCGGATGACCGGCTGCTGGTGGCGGTGTCGGGTGGCAAGGACAGCCTGGCGTTGTGGGACATCCTGCACGAGCTCGGCTACGCCGTCGACGGCCTCTATGTGGGCCTCGGAATCGACGACTACTCCGATGTCTCGTCGAGGTTCGTGTCCGACTTCGTGGCCCGTCGAGGGCTGACGCTGACCGTCGTCGATCTGAACGACGCCTACGGGTTCGACGTGCCGGCGGCGGCCGAGGTGACCGGTCGGGTACCGTGCTCGGCCTGTGGCCTGTCGAAACGCCACATCTTCGACAACGCCGCGGTCGACGGTGGCTACGACGCGGTCGTCACCGGCCACAACCTCGACGACGAGGCCGCGGTGCTCTACGGAAATGTGATGCGCTGGCAGCTCGACTATCTCGGGCGTCAACGCCCGCTGCTCGAGGCCCGTGACGGCTTTCCCCGCAAGGCCAAACCGCTGGTACGGCTCACCGAGCGGGAGACGGCCGCATACTGTGTGTTGCGAGGGATCGACTATCAGGTCGAGGAATGCCCCATGGCCGCCGGGAACAAACACCTCGAATACAAAAAGGCGCTCAACGAGCTCGAGGACCGGTCACCGGGCAGCAAGGCCGAGTTCTACTTCGGCTATCTCAAGAACGTGGTTGACCGGTTCAGCGACGACGAGGATCGGGAGCGACTCGGGACCTGTGCCGGCTGCGGGGCACCGACCGACGCCGAGACCTGCGCTTTCTGCCGGCTCGTCGCCCGAACCACCCGTGGCGCCCAACCGGTAGCCTTTAGAACGAAGAACGAGGTCGACGTCACCAACCACTGACGGGCTTGATCTCGGGCAGGGTCGAATCGGCCTTGCGTCACCCCCCAGTTCCGAAGGACGACCCTTGTCGATCACCCCTGAACCCGCTCTGGACCAGACCGAGCAGGAGCCGCCGACCGAGCCGGCGCCACCCGCCCAGGAGCGGGTGATCCGGCCGCTGCAGCCCGGCGAGCTGGTACTGCTGGTCGACCAGAAGAAGCGCCGCTATGTGGTGCAGCTCAGCGCAGACGGTGAGTTCCAGACCCACGCCGGGTCGCTGCCGCACAGCGAGTTGATCGGCCGTCCCGAAGGAGTGTCGGTCGTCAGCACCCGGGGCCAGCGCTTCACCGCCTACCGTCCGACGTTGAGCGACTTCATCCTGACCATGCCTCGGGGCGCTCAGGTGATCTACCCGAAGGACATCGGCCCGATGCTGATGCTGGCCGACATCGGACCGGGGGATCGGGTGTTCGAGACCGGTGTCGGATCGGGAGCGCTGTCGATGGCGATGCTTCGGGCGGGGGCCGACATCGTCGGCTACGAACTTCGGGAGGACTTCGCAGCCCGGGCGACCAAGAACGTCGGTTCGTTTCTGGGTGAAGGCGCCTTGAACCGTTTCCAGATCGAGCTGCGGGACAGCTACGAGGGGATCGACCACCGCGACTTCGATCGGGTCGTGCTCGACATCCCGGAACCGTGGCGGGTCATTCCCCACGTTCCCGCGGCCCTTCGACCGGGTGGCTTGTTCGTCTCCTACAGTCCATCGATCACCCAGGTTGTCAAGGTCACCGATGAACTGGGTCGAGCGGGATTCGCCGAGATCTCCACAACCGAGGTCCTGAACCGAACCTGGCACATCGAGGGCCAGTCGGTTCGACCCGACCACCGGATGGTCGCCCATACGGGATTTCTGACCAGGGCGAGACTCACCCGGTAGGGTCTCCCGTGGCGCCCTGCGGCTGTCACCACAGGGGCCGCGGCGTGCTCTACGCTGAACAGCGGTATTTTGTACTCGAGTCGATGTGCTCCCGTGTTGTACCGAGCCGCTGACCAAGTCCCGAGAAAGTCCAACCGACCGTGATCCAATCGATCGAGCGTCACGACATCGTCAACGCCGTAGCGCTGGCCGCAGCCCTCCTGTTGTGCGGCATCCTTCTGCTGCGCTGGGTCGGGTACCTGGGTGACACCCTGAGCGACGGGCTGTGGCAGGCCGAGAAGGCGGAGTCGGTGGAGGAGGCGCTGAGCGACATCGATGTGGCGTCGGTCTACATCAACGGATCCCGGCCACCCAACGAGGTGGGTGTTCGCGTGGCCAACGGATCAGACGGTCGAAACGGATTGGCCGCCCGTGGCACCGAGCGGCTGAGCTCGTTCGGCTACGGCACACTGACCCCCGAGAACAAGATCGGCGACCCGACCCCCGACAGCTTTGTCTACTACACGGAAGGGTTTGTGCTCGATGCCCGGCAGGTGGCCGCCGTGCTCGAGATCCCGGAGACGAACGTCATCGAGTTGACGACCGACGAAATCGGCGTGACGACCGACGGTGCCGACGTGATCGTCATCCTGGGCGACAACGCAACCGTCTGAGTGATCGAAGCGACCGGACCCGGGCCTGCTCGACCATGATTCGGGGCTATTGGAACAACTTCGCTACATTGGCGAGCGATGGCGCCCTGGACCCTGAAACGCAAGTCGGCCCGCGTTGTGCTGCTCAACGACGTGGACCAGGTGTTCCTCATCAACAGTGTGGATCCGGCCGATGCGTCGAAGGGCTCGTGGTGGGAACTCCCCGGTGGCGGCATCGATCCCGGAGAGCATTCGGCCGCCACGGTCCAGCGCGAGCTGTGGGAGGAGGGCGGCCTGAGCAACGCCCAGGTTGGTCCTGTCGTCTGGACTCAGCACGTCGAGTTCGACTTCGGCGGCTACCACTTCGACCAGGACGAGGTCATCCATATCGCCTGGACGACCGAGCGGACCATCGAGCGCCCGCAGGGCTTGGAGGCACTGGAGGTGTTGGCGTACCGTGGCGCCCGATGGTGGCCGGTGTCGGAGGTCGCCCGCTCGGACGAGGCGTTCCTGCCGCCGGACCTACCGCAACTGCTCCCGACGCTGGTCGAGAAGGCGCTCCCGGATCCGCCGCTCGACATTTCACCCGGCGGCCGAAACAGTCCCTAGAGGCGGCTGGAGAAACCCTCGCATGAGCACCGAACTGCATTCGCCATACATGACCTTTTCGGCCGACCAGTGGGCTGCACTCCGGGCCTACACGCCCCTTTCGCTGACCGAGGCCGACCTCACACAGCTCCGCGGTCTGAACGTGGCGCTCAGCCTCGACGAGGTGGCCCGCTTCTTCCTCCCGCTTTCGCGATTGTTGAATCTCTACGTCGGCGCTTCCCAGGAGCTGTATCGGGCCAGCGACACCTTTCTGGGGCGGCTGCCCGCGAAAACCCCGTTTGTGATCGGGATCGCCGGATCCGTGGCCGTCGGGAAGTCCACCACCTCCCGGGTCCTGCGGCAGATTCTGTCCCGGTGGCCGAACCATCCCCGCGTCGAGCTGGTGACCACCGACGGCTTCCTCTACCCCAATCAGGTGCTGGAGGATCGCGGTCTGATGGATCGGAAGGGTTTCCCGGAAAGCTACGATCGCCGTCGCCTGCTCCGGTTCCTGGCCGAGGTGAAGTCCGGGGAGGCCGAGGTCAAAGCCCCCGTCTACAACCATCTCATCTACGACGTGGTCCCCGGAGCCGAGGTCGTGGTTCGTCAACCCGACATCTTGATCGTCGAGGGATTGACGGTGCTGCAGGCCGGCCCCGTCGATTTGGACAGGTCGATCTTCGTGTCGGACTTCTTCGACTTCTCGATCTACGTCGACGCCGCCGTGGAGGACATCCGCAACTGGTACATCGAACGGTTCTTCACCTTGCGGGAAACGGCGTTCAAGGATCCGCGATCCTATTTCCACCGCTACAGCGAATTGAGTGACGACGAGACGGCGGCCACCGCCACCGACATCTGGACCCGCATCAACGAGAAGAATCTCATGGAGAACATTCTTCCGACCAGGGAACGGGCGGATCTCATCGTCGTCAAGGGTGCCGATCACGCCGTCACCGAGGTCAAGCTCCGCCGGCTCTAGCCGTCGACATCGGTCCGGACTCGGGCAGCAGGAGCGGGGGGCTTTGGCTTCTGCCACGACCGAGCCCGGAGCTTCGGCCAGTGTGCGATGATGCCAACGGCCCATTGTCGATGGGGCGATAGCACCCTACCTTGGCAACTGCGGGCAGTTGGAAGCCTGTCCCGATCGACTTCCCTGGCGGGTGGAGTTGATCGAGTCCCATGGCTTCCGATACGGACTGGAGGCGACCGTTTCCGGTTGCCTCCAGCTCCGTGTGCAGGCCCGTTGCCAACTCAGCCGGAGTCGCCGATCTCGCTACGCACCGCGGGCATGACGACCTCCTGGTAGGCCTCGAGGGCTTCGGTATCGAACGGGAGTCGCAGCGCGATGTTGACCATGTCGGCCCCGGCCTCGATGTAGGCGAGAACCTGCTCGATGGCCCGCTCCGGGGTGCCGAGCAACGCCCCGCCCATGACCCGTTCGGCCATCGGACCCCAGGAGTCGTAGACCGTTTCCTCGGCCGCCCTCGCCCGCCGATCGTCGGCACCCATCGCGAACAACAGGTTGATCGACCGCTCGAGTTCGCCGGGATCTCGATCGATACCGGCACACAGGTTGTCGAGGTGGTTGTTCAGATCCTGGAAGTTCTCCGTCGAGATGTAGGCGGCGTTCCAGCCGTCGGCCCACCGGGCCGTCATCGGCAGCGTCCGGTTGCGACCGACGCCGCCGATCCAGATCGGCATCGATCCGTATACCGGCGGTGGCAGACACGAGGCCTCCGACAGGTGGAAGTGCTCGCCCCTGAACGACGTGCGGGGCGGGTCGTCACGCCGCGCCGCGTCGCCGTTGTCCGTCGATTCGCCGTCCCCACCGTTGACGAGCCCGACGATGAGCTCCGTGGCTTCCTCCAGCATGTCGAGCCGGACGCCGTCGCGGGGAAACTCGTAGCCGTAGGCTTCGGCCTCCCACTTGTGCCAACCGGCGCCGAGGCCGAGCTCGAAGCGGCCGCCGGACAGATGGTCGATGGTGATCGCGGCCTTGGCCAACAGGCCGGGATTGCGGTAGCCGACGTAGAACACGAGACAGCCGAGGCGGGCATTGGAGGTGTCGCAGGCCAAACCGGCCAGCGTGGCAACCGCCTCGTGGTGATCGTGGATCCCGCCCTCGTTCGGAGCCTCGTAGATGTGGTCCCAGGCGGAGATCCAGTCGAAGCCGTTGTCGTCGAGCCATCGCCACAACGCTCGCATCTCATCCATGGAATACGCCTGCTGGCCGACGTGGGCACCGAGAGAAACAGTCACGCCCCGAACGTAGCCCAATCGAAACGGCGATCGACAACCTGGCTCGGGTGAAAGGCGCCCTGTGAATCGGGACACACAAGACGGGTCGTGGATAGGGTGCAGGGAATGATGAAGCCGTCGGTTCGCAGTGATGTCGCCCCGTTCTACGTGATGGAGGTCATGCGGGCCGCCGAGCGGCGGGAGCAGGCGGGCCTGGAGGTGTTGCATCTGGAGGTTGGACAGCCGTCCACCGGTGCTCCCGCCGGAGCGGTCGCCGCCGTCGAGCAGGCCATGGGTTCGGACAACCTCGGCTACACCGGAGCCGCCGGTATGCCCCGGCTGCGCGAACGGATCGCCCGCTGGTACCGGGACCGCTACGGGATCGACGTCTCCGCGGACCGCATCGTCGTGACAACGGGTGCGTCGGGGAGTTGTGTGCTGACGTTTCTCGCCGCGTTCGACGCCGGCCAACGGGTCGGTGTGCTGGAACCCGGCTACCCCTGCTACCGCAACGACCTCGAGGCGCTCGGTGCCGAGGTCGTGACGATCCCGGTCGGACACGACACCGACTTCCGACCCGGTATCGAACAGCTCGACGACGCCCTCCCACTCGACGGACTCGTGATCGCGTCACCCAGCAACCCGACCGGCACGGTGCTCCCGCCGTCGGAGCTGCAGGCGGTGGTGGGGTGGGCCGCCGACCGCGACGTGGTGCTCGTCGTCGACGAGATCTACCACGGGATCACCTACGACGTCGACTGCCCGTCCGCGCTGCAGTACGGGGACGATCTGATCGTGTTCAACAGCTTCTCGAAGTACTTCTCCATGACCGGCTGGCGTTTGGGTTGGGTGGTGGCCCCGCCCGCCATGGCCATCGCCATCGAACGGCTCTCACAGAGTCTGACGATCGCCCCGCCGACCGTGAGCCAGGTTGCCGGTCTGGCCGCGTTCGACTGCCTGGACGAGCTCGACGCCAACGTCGATCGCTACCGTCGGAATCGACTCGTCGTGCTCGACGGTCTGGCCCGGGCGGGCCTCGTGCGCAACGCTCCGGCCGACGGCGCCTTCTACGTCTGGGCCGATGTGTCGCACCTGGTGCCGGTCGCTGGTTCATCATCGCAGGATCTGGCCCGGGTGTGGCTCGACGAACTCGGTGTGGCGGCGACCCCGGGCATCGATTTCGACCGGACGCGCGGCCATGACTTCATCCGGTTCTCCTATGCGTCCTCGACCGAGGCGATCAGCGCGGCGATGGATCGAATCGGCGCCTGGGTCGCAGAGCGCGGTTCCTAGCGTCGTGGCCCCTCCACCCCGTCAACCGGTCAAGGTGCCTTCCACGTCGAGCCTGCTGTGGCGAGGCCTGACCGGCCGCTGTCCGGCGTGTGGCGCCGGTGGTCAGCACCGCTGGCTGGTCAGGATGCAGCCCTCGTGCCGGCGATGCGGGCTGCAGTTCGAGAGGATCGAGGGCCACTTCATCGGCGCCGTCGGGATGAACACCATCATGAGTCTGGGAATGTTGCTGGTGACTCTGGTGGTTAGCCTCGTGGTGACCTTCCCCGACGTTCCGGTGGTGCGACTCGTCGTGATCAACGTGGCGGTGGCGATTCTGGCCCCGATTCTGTTCTACCCACTCAGCCGAATGCTGTGGACCGCCATCGACATCGCCATGCGCCCGCTGGAGCCCGACGAGGTCGACTGGGTGGTGGTGTACGACCACGCCCGGGGTCAGCGTCCGATCATCGAGAGCCCCCCGAACGATTCCCAGGACTGATCGACGCCGACCGATCCAGATGACACTGAGAGACGAACACACACCCATGAACCATTTCGACCTGATCATCATCGGCAGCGGCTCGGGCAATGCGATACCAGCCGAAGTCGCGGATGCGTGGCGGATCGCCGTCATCGAGCGCGGCACCTTCGGCGGCACCTGCCTCAATGTCGGCTGCATCCCGTCGAAGATGTTCGTATTGCCGGCCGATCGGGCCGAGTACGCCAAACACTCGCCCCGTCTGGGTGTCCGCACGGAGTTCCACGGCGTCGATTGGCCCGCCATCCGGGATCGCGTCTTCGGACGAATCGATCCGATCACCGAAGGGGGGCGGCAGTACCGTCGCGACGGCCATCCCAATATCACCCTGATCGAGGGTTCGGCCCGCTTCGTCGGTGAACGGACCGTGAAGGTCCACGGCGACACCTTGACCGCCGACCGCTTCCTGGTCGCCACCGGGGCCCGCCCGGCGATCCCGCCGATCGCCGGACTGGCCGATGTTCCGTTCCACACGTCGGACACCATCATGCGGATCGATGAGCTCCCGACCCGTCTCGGCATCATCGGCGGGGGCTTCATCGCCGTTGAGCTCGGTCACGTGTTCTCGGCCTACGGCTCGGATGTCACGGTGTTCAACCGGTCCAATCGGCTGCTGCGATCCCACGACCGGGACATCAGCGACCGCTTCACCCAACTGTTCGCCGAACGCGTCGATCTGCGGCTCGGCGAGTTACCGCACCGCGTCGGTACGGACGGATCACAGTTCGTACTGGTCCTGGGTGACCAAGCCGGTGGCGATGAGCGGATCGAACGCTTCGACCAGTTGCTGGTCGCCACCGGCCGAAGCCCGAACTGCGAGGATCTTCACCCAACGACGGCCGGCATCAACGTGCATCCCGACGGCCGAATCGAGGTGGATGACACGATGGCCACCAGCGCTCCCGGCGTCTGGGCCATCGGCGACGTGGCCAACCCGCACCAACTCAAGCATCTCGCCAACCGCGAGGCGGAGATCGCATTCTGGAACATGGCCCATCCCGACGAACCACGGCGAAGCGACACAACCGCCCTGCCCCACGCCGTGTTCAGTGACCCGCAGGTCGCGTCCGTCGGTTACACCGAGGCCGAGGCGCAGGCCCACGGCCATGACTATGTTGTCGGACGTCGTGACTATGGAGGCACCGCCTACGGTTGGGCGCTCGAGGACGAGTCGTCGTTCGCCAAGGTCATCATCGACATACCGACGAAACGTCTCCTCGGCGCCCACATTCTCGGCCCCCAGGCGGCGACGCTCATCCAGATCCTGGCTCAAGCCATGACCTTCGGACAGCGGGCCGACGAGTTGGCCACGGTGCCCTACTATGTCCACCCGGCACTGACCGAGGTGGTCGAGAACGCGCTGCTCGACGGTCTCGAGAAGATTCCGTCCTAGGTTCCGGGCCCTATCGGTGTGGGTGACGTCGCTCTCACCGTATGAGATTTTTCGGGGTACAACGGAATTCATGAGGTGTTGCCATGCCATCTGATTTCGATGCGCTGACCGACCTGCTCGATCTGGTCCCCATCGGCTGTCTGCTGCTCGACGGTGGTGTGATCGTTGCCAGCAACGATCACGCCCTGGCGACGATGGCGATTCCCCGCGATCGTATGGTCGGCGTCCCGCTGGCCGAACTGTTGGTCCCCGAGTTCGAGGCCGCCTACGACGAGATGCTGTCAGGCCTCGGTTCGGACCCGGTCTCGCTGCCGGTCCGGTTGGCGGCCGGGCTGATTCCGATCGAGCTGTTGGCTCGCACCCTTCCGAGCGGGCAGACGCTCATGGCCGTTCGTTCAATGGCCACCGAGCATCACTACTCGGCCCAGTCCGGCGGCGCGCTGACCCACGATCTGGTGACTGGTCTACCCGATCACTTCCACGTGCTCAGCCAGCTTCATCAACGCCTCTCGGCGCCCAAGCGGCTGCCGATGGCCATCATGTGCCTGTGGGTCGACGATCTGGGCCAGCTGGCCGACCTGCACGGCCATCGGGCCGTGGAGCGGATCATCAAGGAGGTCTCCAGTCGAATCCAGCACAAGCTGCGGGCACCGGACATGATCGGCCGTTTCGAAGAGGCCGGGTTCCTCGTGCTGATGACAACCGATTCCGACCCGGAACAACTGACCGAGGTGGCCGAGCGACTACGTGACGAGGTGGCTTTCCCCATCGAGGTCGACGGAAAGCTGCTGTCGTTCACCGCCAGTGTCGTGGTGGCGTCGATCGCTCGTCACCGGCCTTCGATCGAACGGATCCTGGCCCTGCTCGAGGCGGCGGCGAATCGGGCCGTGGTCAGCGGTGGCAACCGCACCGACGTTCTCGCCATCTGACCGACTCGTGGGGCGCAAACCTCGGGCTGCGTCGATTCGACCGGGGTGATCGACCGGACAACTCGCCCGCTGGTTGTCGGCGGTTGTAATGTCGAGGGTGGATGAGTTACGACGAGGGTCTGTTCGAGGTGGGGGAGGGGCTTCACGCCTACTTCCAGCCGGATGGCGGATGGGGCTGGAGCAACGCCGGGTTGATCGTGGGGGAGCAGCGCTCGCTGCTGGTCGACACGCTGTTCGACCTGAAACTCACGGCCACCATGCTCGAACGGATGAAGCCTGTCACCGACGCCCGGCCGATCGAGACATTGGTGAACACCCACGCCAACGGCGACCATTGCTATGGCAACCAGCTGGTCGAGGGGGTCGAGGTGATCGCGTCGGCGGCCTCGGCCGCCGAGATGGAGGAGGTGCCGCCGGCGATGCTGGCCGCCCTCGTGGCCGGCGACTTCGGGGAGGCGACGAACGCCTATCTGGCCGAGGCGTTCGGCCCCTTCGAGTTCGACGGCATCGAACCGCCCCGGGTGACGACCACCTTCTCCTCGTCGCTCACGGTCGACGTCGACGGTCGAAGGGTCGAGCTCATCGAGGTCGGGCCCGCCCACACCGCGGGTGACGTGCTCGTCCACGTTCCCGATGCCGAGGCCATCTTCACCGGTGACATCCTCTTCATCGGCGGAACACCCCTGATCTGGAACGGCCCGGTCGCGAACTGGATCAGAGCCTGTGAGCTGATCATCGAACTCGGATGCGCGGTGATCGTGCCCGGTCACGGTCCGCTCAGCGACGATGCCGGCGTGACGGCGGTGGCCGATTACCTCCGCTACGTGCGGTCCGAGGCGGTGGCACGACACGAGGCGGGATTGTCGGCGTTCGAGGCCGCTCGTGACATCGAACTCGGCCCCTTCGAGGACTGGCTCGACTGGGAGCGTATCGTCATCAACGTCGACTCGATCTATCGCGAACTCGAACCCGACCGGCCGCCGACCCATCTTCTTGATCTGTTCCGGATGATGGCGGACCTGAAGCTCCACAAATAGGGCCTCACGTCAGCCGCTCCCATCCCCGAACTTTTGCGGTTTGACGTCCCCCTGGTGGGTCAATGACCCACAAAAGCCAGCCGGTAGGGGGACTGCGACCCGCAAAAGTTCGGGCGGGCGGGGAGCGGGGGGCGCGGCCAGGCCTAGCGGTCGAGCAGTGGGACGTAGGCGTCGAGCGCGGCGAGGACCTCGTCGCGTCCGCCCTGGGGCAGCTCGAGCAGAGCCCGTTGGCAGCCCTGCTCGGCCAGGGCGTCGAGCGCCTCGGCGTCGGGGCGGGCCCGGAACACGCCGAGGTGCACCGACTTCGGATCCCGGTCCCTTGCCTCACAGGCGTCCTCGATCAAGTCGAGGCCCTTGAAGTTGGAGGCTCCGATCGGCATCCAGCCGTCGCAGAACTCGGCGATGTCGGCCGCCGTCTTCGGACCGACCGACCCGCCGAGGATGATCGGCGGATGCGGATCCTGCACCGGCTTCGGCCACGACCAGCTGGGGGAGAACGAAACGTGCTCGCCGTCGAAGGACGCCTCTTCGGCGGTCCAAAGCTCCTTCATCGCCAGCACACACTCCCGGATGCGATCCCGGCGCTCGGAGAACACGAGTCCGTGCTCCTCGTACTCCTCGACGTTCCAGCCATAACCGATGCCGAAGACGAAACGCCCGCCGGAGATCATGTCGATCGACGCGACCTCCTTGGCCGTCCAGATCGGATCACGCTGGGCCAGCAGACAGATACCGGTGCCGACCTTGAGCGTGGTTGTGGTCGCCGCCACGGCGCTGAGGGCGACGAACTGGTCGTGGGTTCGCCAGTAGTAATCCGGCAGGGGAGGGGCGCCCTTTCGCCCGCCCCACGGCGTGACACGGGATGTCGGGATGTGGGAGTGTTCGGGAAACCACAGCGATTCGAAACCCCGGTCCTCGACGGCGCGGCCGAGTTCGACGGGCTGCATGGTTTGGTCGGTGGGGAAGATGAAGACGCCGATGTCCACGGGTGAACTCTCCTTGGTGCGAGACGGTATGGCGAACGATGGCTCCGGCTCCAGACCGGCGCTCGACTCGTGCCCGATCGACCTTAGCCCGTGGCGTTGCGCCGTACCGCCTTGGCCACGCCGGGATTCCCACCCAGCGCGATGGTGAGGGGTGTCGGCAATTCGTGGGCCAGGACGTCCCACATCCGATCGAGCAGCTCGGCCTGCATCAGCAGTTCCCTGGAAACCGAGAGCGACGCCTGCCGGCGAATCGAATCGGCGACCGAACGGATGCCCACCAAGGTTGCCGCCACGCCGAGATCGAGCGGCGCGGTTCCTGCGGCCCGAGCGGATCGAACCCGCGATTCGGCATCCGCGGAGAGGAGGTAGACGAGGCCGTCGACCACGGCATCGTAGTCGGACCGGGGGCCTCGTGGATTGCGGATCAGTAGCGTCTGGGTGGCGCTGCGACCGGCCTGGCGGGCAAGGCGGGCCATTTGGGCCTGCAGACCCGCGACCCAGGCCTCACGGCGTCGAGCCCCGCTGCCCGGTGCCGAGGCAGGGCGCTGGGTTCGCACGAACACGTCGGCCGCCGGTGAGCGACGTGAGCTGAACTGCCGGTCGTACGCCTCACGTCGCTCGGTGTCGGACAGGACCCGCCACGCCTCGTTGACCGCGGCCATCGCCTGGGGCACCACGTTCGAGGCAACATCGGGGTGACGCTCCCAGGCCAGACGTCGATAGGCCTTCCGGAGGTCGGTGAACGAACAGTCCGGAGCCACTCCCAGGATTTCGTAGTATGTGGGGGGACGGCCCTGGGCCATCTCTCCATTGTGTCAACTTCGACGGCGAAAGCGAGTGGGGATTGTCAGCCAACGGCGATTTTCCACTCCGACCGTCCCGGTCGAGAGCAGGCCCGATCAGCGTCGAAGGATCGGATAGCCGTCGAGTTCGGTGAGGAGTTCGGACTCGGGCCGTTCCGGCATGGCATGGCCGAGATCCCGGCTGCGCACTTCGCCGATCCAGGTGGCGTGCTGGTATTCGTGGTTGACGATCGCCGTCAGCATGGTTTCGGCGATGGAGCGAAGTTGCGTCGGCGCACCGACGTCGCCTCGGTCGATGACATCGACCCGATGGCGGATCCGATCGGCGACGGTGGCCCGGAAGTCGGCGATGTCGGCGACCGACGGGAGGTCGCCCCGCTGCCGTTCCTCCGTGGCCGAGTCCATCAGTGCGTCGATCGATGGATCCAGCGAGGGTTCGGCTGCCGTGAGGTTGCGCATCATGTAGTGGGCGACGGCGGCCTGATGGCCGAGATGCCAGCCGATGGCGCTGGAGTCGGGCACCGGGCGCCAGTGAACCTCGTCGGGTGTGAGATCGTGCCACAGTCGTTCGGTGTAGGCAAGGGCGCGATCGTACTCGACGAGGAGTTGGGCCAGTGATGGTCGTTCGGTCATGATTCGTTCGTGTTCCGGTGGACCGGTCGGTGTTCCCGGAGCAGGATCTCCTGGGCGACGGTGGCCAGCTGGGAGCCGTCCGGGGCGAACAGATTGCCGACCGTCATACCACGGGCGCCGATGAGACCGTGGCAGTCCCAGTGGTAGAGGTGCCAGTGATCGGCCCGGAACGGACGGTGGAACCAGATGGCGTGATCCAGGCTGGCGCCCATGAACCGCTCGTTGTGTTGCTCCGGCGGTACCTGAAGCGGGTGGATGCTGCGGGCGGCGGAGAACTGGAACGTGTCGGAGGTGAACGCCAGGCCGCAGTAGTGGATACGGGGGTCGTCGGGCAGGTCGTCGACGATGCGGGCCCAGCCGATGGCCTGACCGGAACCGGCATAGCTGGGAAGCTGGCGGCGGGCCATGATCCACGGCCACTCCCAAAGACCTGTCGGGAGGTTCTCGGCGTCGGGCACGAGGGGCATCCGGGCGGTCTGGACCTCTGCTTCGTCCTCCTGCACCTGGAACGATGTCGACAGGTGGAGGATCGCTCCGCCGCTCTGTCGCGCCACAACGGCCCTGGTGCAGAAGCTGCGCCCGTCACGAAGCCGATCGACTTCGAACCGCACCGGCTCTCGACTGTCACCGGGTCGGATGAAGTAAGCGTGCAACGAATGGGGGCGATAGCGCTCGTCGACGGTTTGAAGTGCGGCCCACAACGCCTGGGCCACGACCTGCCCGCCGTAGATCCGGTCGCCCCAGGGGTAGCGCGGACTCTGACCGATCCAGGTGTCGGGTCCGTGGGCCTCGAGGTTGAGAACACCGGCGAAATCGACGGGGGAGGGGCTGATGGCAGGTGCCTCGGAGGTCTCAGCCATGATGATCCCCGGCCGCGGTGTCGAACATCGCCTTCAGCCGGTCGTAGTCGGCGTTGATGTTCCGTTCGACCATCCTTCGGGCCGGACCCTCGAACAGTCTCATCAGTGCCTTGGGCTCCCCACGGATGATGGCCGACAGGGTGGTTCCGCCGTCGGTGCGGGGGACGACCTCACGGGTGATGTCGAGCGGCAACGTGCTCTTGGTCGTCTTGATACGAACCTTGCGGTCGGGTTCGTACTCGACCACCTCGAAGGACGAAACGATCGGGCGGCCCACGAAGCGGGCGACCTGATCGTAGGTCGACCCCACTCGCAAAGGCGGTTCGCTGGTCCAGGTGCAGCGCTCCATGCCCTTCTGCCAGGTCGGGTTGTTGGTCCAGTCGGCCCAGTAGGCGAACACCTCTTCCGGCGACTGGTCGACATCTCGTTGAACCCTGACCTCGATCACGTCGATCTCCCTACGGCTACCCCCATCATCGACGCTCAGCGGCCGAGTAGTCGACTCAACCAGGATCCCGATGAGGTGCCCTTGGCGTCGTCGACACCACAGGTGCACCGCTGATCTTCAGGAACGTGGGCGAGCACCTGGTCGACATGGCGGCCGCAGCCGGCCCATCCAGGTCGACCGCATCGTTGACACGTGACTTCTCTGCACATACGGCTCGAATGCTAGCCGACGGCGGACGTGGTGGAGACATACCGGTTCAAGGACGTGGCTTCAGTCGATGAGGACCGGTCGTCGGTCGTGACGGCGACGTGCGGAGTCGAACAGTCGGTCGCCTTCGTCACGAAGACGGTCTGTGGGGCAGGACGCAAACGGTGGCTCACCGTTCAGGTGTCGGTCGTCTCAGAAGGATGGTCCGCCTCGCCTTCCTCGACGGCCCACACCGCTTGAATCGATCCGGGAGGAGGCGACGCGTCAACGCCTTGGTCCGACTGGGCCACCTCGAGCGTTTCGCTGCTGGCCCATTTCAGATACGCGGCCTCGGCCACCGGGAGGGTCGGGAACAGGAGGTCGTGGCCGATGAGGTCGATGACGCCGGCCCGCTGGAGCGGCTGGTAGAGCTCCCGCTTGATTCTCACCAACCCCAGCCTGATGCCCTGGGCCTTCAAGTCGCCGTGGATTTGCTTGAGGCCGTCCGAGGCGGTGATGTCGACTTCGGTGACGGCTTCGACGTTGAGCAGCAGCCAACACAGTCTCGTGTTGGGGTAGGCCCGTTGTTCCTCATCGACGATTCGCTGGACCTTACGGCGAAGATCTCCGATGTTGGCGAAGAACAGCGGAGCGTCGTACCGGTAGATGACGAGCCCCGGCAGGGTTTCGGAATCCGGGTAGTCGGACACGTTGTGCATACCGGGAATACCCGGAACCCGACCCAGTACGGCCGATCTCGGTCGTGCCAGTCGTTGGCCCATCTCCAGCAGTGACAGAGCGACGGCCACGCCGACCCCGGCCAGGATTCCGTAGATCATGGTGCCACCAAAGGTGACGAGTGCGAGAAGGAACTCCCGGCGCCGAAACCGGAACAGGCGAACGAACTTCTCGATGTCGATCAGCTTCGTGGCGGCGTAGACCACGACCGCACCCAGAGCGGCCTGAGGAAGCATGGTTGTGATCTGTCCGGCAACCAGTAGCACAATCAGCACACAGGCCGAGGCCACCAGCGAGTAGACCTGCGTGTGGGCAACGCTGGCGACGGCCAGGGCGGTTCGAGAGCCCGATGACGAAACCGGAAACCCGCCGAAGGCCCCCACCGCGACATGCACGACGCCCAACGCAGTCAACTCTCCCTGGGGCTCGATCTCGCTGTCCGAGGGCCGTTCGCCGGGCAGGGGAGGGGCGGGAAAGCCTCGGGCGAACAGCATGTTGTCGCTGTAGGCCATGATGGCAACCCCGAGTCCGGCCACGATCAGTTGTTGAAACTCGTTCCACGAAACCTGGGGCAACCGAGGCGCCAGCAAGCCGCTCGGGACCTCACCGACCACCTCGACCCCGTAGCCGTCGAGCCCGAGGATCACGTGAGCCAAGATGGCACCGACAACGCCGATCAATGCCGCCGGCCAGGCCGGTCGAACGCGATGAATTCCCAGGATGGCGGCCAAGGTCGCCACACCGACCAGAAGGGTCGGAAGATGGGTGCCGGTGACAACGTCCATGAAGCTCGCCACCTGGTCGACGATCGATTCGCCGTCAACGTCGGTTCGGGTGAGCTTCCCGAGTTGACCGGCGATCATCAACGCCGCGGCACCGGCCAGGTAGCCGACCAGGAGTGGCTGGGACAGCAGGTCGGCTATGACCCCCAACCGGAACGCTCGTCCGACAAAGCACCAGGCACCGACGATCAGACTGAGTGCGGCCGACAACTCGATGATCCGAGCCGGATCACCGCCCGCCAGTCCGGCCACCGAGAGTCCGGCCATCAGGGCGATGGTCGACTCCGGGCCCACTGACAGGACTCGGGAGCCGCCGACCACGGCGTAGACGAGCATGGCCACGAGTGAGGTCCAGAGGCCCGTTACCGGGGGGACACCGACGATGGCGGAGTAGGCCATGACCTGAGGCACGAGGTAGGCGGCCACCGCAACCCCGGCGGTGACATCGCGCCCCAACCACGCCCGCTCGTACCGCTCGGTGAGAAAGGTCAGCCCTGGTGTTGCCGCCCGAAAGACCTTGATGAACCACTGGTCCTGCTCAGGTACCAGGTGATAGTCGATGGCCGGTCGACGACGAAGCTCGTCGCCCGATTCCCGGGTGTCACGAGACCCTTGCCGTTCGTTCGCCGTTTCGTCGAGTTCGCTTGATGTCATGTCCCCACCCGTCGCCGTCCCCACTTCAACGGTTGCCATCACGGTAGTGACCATTGGCGAATCGTTCCAGCTTGAGCCGCTTGAGGGCGTGGTGAGATCGGACATCAGAACCAGGTCGCAAAGTGGGGTACAGCTTCAAGGTTGCTGCATAATGACGCTTATGTCTGAAACTGAGACCGAATCCGGCCCGTCATGCGTCATGCCCATCGATCGTCGAGGGTGATCTCGACGCGGTCAGTTCGTCGTTCGAACGGGTTCGGCCGCCGCGGCGGCCCGAAGCAGCGGTCGGTCGGCCATGGCGGGCGCCATCATCATGAGCCCCACGGCCGGAGTCGTGGCTCGTTCCGCGGCGCTGCACAGGGGCAGGCTGATCGCACAGCAGTCCAGGAAGTTCCCGACCGAGGTGTTACGCAGCGCCTTCAGATTCGTGGTGCTGTAAGAGCGGTCGTCGGGGTCGGACGGGTCGCCGTAGGGCGGAAAGCTGTCGATCGGTGGTGGCACGATGGCGACCGTCGGTGCGACAAGCGCGTCGAAGCCGTCGGACACCTCCGTGAACCGATCGATCAGACGGCGGCGGTGGTTCAGCACCTCGATGTAGTACACGGCCGACGCCCGGCTGCCACCTTCGATGCGGCGCCGGACTCGTTGATCGTATTGATCGCCCCGGTCGACGATCAACCGACGGTGCCACTCCAGTGCCTCCGCCGGCGCCAGGCCTCCGTCGCGGTTGATGTGCCCGAGTTCGTTCAGCTCGGGAAAGGCGACATCGACGACGGCGGCTCCGGCCGTCGACAGGGCCGACAGGGCGGCGTCGAAACGAGCGGCCACCGTCTCATCGAGATCATCGAGCATGAAGTCCGTCAACACGCCCAGTCGAAGGCTCGACGGCGGCGGGCCACCGACCGGGGACGCGCCGATGGCCGTGCCGGCCAGCACGGAGTCGACGAGTGCCGCACAGTCGACGGTGTTGGCCAGCGGCCCGACGGAGTCCAGGGACGGAGCCAACGGCACGATTCCGTCAAGTGGGACGCGACGGGCGGTCGGCTTGTAACCGACAATATTGCAGAAAGCGGCGGGAATTCGGCACGAACCTCCGGTGTCGGTACCGAGCGCGGTAGCGGCCATACCGTCGGCCACTGCCACCGCCGAGCCGGACGACGAGCCGCCGGGAATTCGCCGTGTGGTGCGATCCCAGGGTCCGGCCGGCGTTCCGTAGTGCGGATTCAAGCCGAGGCCGGAGAACGCGAACTCGGTCATGTTTGTGCGGCCGATGACGACGAAGCCGGCGGCTCGGAGGCGGGCCACGGCCGCTGCGTCGGCCGTGGCCGGACCCGTGGCCGCCAGCGCCCTGGAGCCCGCCGTGGTGACGTCGCCGGCGATGTCGGCCAGATCTTTGACCCCGATCGGAATGCCGGCGAACGGTGGGGTCCAGCCGTTCGCCGCTCGGAGCGAGTCCCAGGCGTCGGCCTCGGCCCTGGCGCGCGCGCCGGCGACGGCCACGAACGCCCGACTCCCCTCCCCCGCCGGATCGCCGATGGCTTCCAGAGCGGCCTCGACCAGCGCTCGCGAGGTGGTCGATCCGGCGGCGAGCTGCTCGCCGAGCGTTCGGATGGGCTGATTGAGCATCATTGCTTCACCATGAGGGTTCGATCT
Organism: Acidimicrobiales bacterium; assembly: GCA_041594435.1. Classification (GTDB taxonomy): domain Bacteria; phylum Actinomycetota; class Acidimicrobiia; order Acidimicrobiales; family SZUA-35; genus JAHELU01. The sequence continues at coordinate 11,447 of JBFHME010000011.1, read as the reverse complement.
CGGGATCTGCGGGCCACGAATCCGGCAAGTGTAGGGTCGGCTGGCGCAGGCCAACCAGGCCCGGGATCCACGAACGTGTCACAGACCCCGTTCATACTAGATGCATGTCGGGAACCGTCTCGCCACCACCGGGCAGCGCCTGCCGGGCGTCGAATGTCATCGCCATCAACGACAACGCTGCGCTGTACCTGATCCTGGCCGAAGCCATTCATGGAGCTGCGGTGGGGCTGTCACCGGCCGCGCAGCGGATGCTGAGGCGAGGGCTGAAAGATCGTTTCGGCTTCATCGTTGCCTCACGGGGTGAGGACGCGATCGATGAGCTGCTGCGCCTGGCCACAAAACCTCGAGCGGCATGATTCGAGGCGGAAGCAGGCGGCGGAGACCCGGGCGATGACCGTCGCGCCGGTGGTGATCCGATCACGGTCCACACCGTTCTTTTCGCTCGCCGCCGCCATTCTCGTCGTCTATTTCGTCATCAAGGCGCTTGTCCTCGAGGGCGGTCCGGCCGTCTTCTCGCTGGTCCTCGGGGCCATCGCCTCCACGCTCGGCTTGTGGTGGCTTTGGCGGGCGCGCCGGCGCGCTGTCGTCATCGACGGCGACCAGCTGATCATCAGCAGCGGTGGCCGGTCGAGGGTCTACTCCCGGGCCGAGATCGAGTCGGTCGATCTGGCGTCGCTCGACCGCCAGGTCGTCTTCACCGACGGTTCCGGCGTTCGGCTACCGCTGGAGGGCCGCGACTTGGTCGAGGCCGGATTCCTGCTCACTCCGCCTCGTCGTCACCGGGCGGTGTGAGCGGCGCAGCCTCGCCGACCGCCACCGGTCGTGATGGATCGCTGATCCATTCCGACCACGACCCGGCGTAGAGACGGCCATCGTCGAAACCGGCCAGCCGCGCCGCCAGCAGGTTGTGACATGCCGTGACTCCGGATCCGCAGCTGGCCAGCCACTCCCCTCCCCTGCCGACACCGAGCTCGGCGAAGTCGTGACGAAGCACGTCGACCGGGCGAAAGCGGCCATCGGGATCGATGTTGTCGGTCCACGGTCGAGATCGACCGCCGGGAATGTGCCCGAGCACCGGGTCGATCGGGTTTGGATCGCCTCGGAAACGTTCGGCACTGCGGGCGTCGATCAGGGTTGAGCCCCCGCCGATCCGCTCGGCGACGTCGGCGGCATCGATGACCTTCTCCGAAGGCCAGTCGGCGATCGCCGGGTCGCCGACATCCGCGGGATCGATGGTGTGCGGAGAAGCAGCAGCGCGGTCGAAACCTTGTTCGAGCGGGCCGGTCCAGGCGGCCAATCCGCCGTCGAGCACGGCCGCCGGGTGACCGATGGCGTCGAGCATCCACCAGAGCCTCGACGCCGTGGCACCCGAGGTGTCGTCATAGCAGACCGTCGGTCGTCGGCCGAGCCCGCATTCGGCGAGGCGTCGGCGGAACCGATCGACCGGCGGTAGAGGGTGTCGGCCGCGAGGTCCCGGCGGGCCGGACAGGACGGTGTCGAGATCGACGAAGGCGGCTCCGGGGAGATGGCCCGCACCGAACGCATCGAGCTTCGGGCCGTCCGCGATCGACCACCGCACATCGGCGATCTCGACCCGGCTCATGTTGGCTGCAAGCCAGGCGGCATCGATCAGCGGTCCGGGAAGAAGGGGCATGCGCGGTCGAATCTCCTGAATCGAATCCGATGTTTGGTTTCCGATCAACCCAGCCTGAAGGTCATGGTGGCGGCGTTCCCGCCTCGCCCCGGCGCCTGATACAGGTGAAGATGCTGGCCCTCCGCACTGAAGATCACCGTGATCGTGTTGACACCGAACTGCGCGTTGGCGTCGCCGAGCACGATATTGCCCGACTGCAGGGGTAGCTCGCCGCCGCCCTCGTAGACCAGCGTGCCGGTGGCACCGGTGCTGAGCGCGACCTCCGCGATCTCGTTGTGCCACGGCCCTTCGAATCCTTCGGTCACCAGGACCCCGCCGTTGTCGCAGACGTAGGCGTCACGAAACAGGAGGCTCTTCCGGACGTCAACCGTGCAGACTGCCGGAAGACCCACGCCGCCCGATGTTGTCGACCGGGTCGCCGGCTCGCCGGAGTCGTCTCTTGTGAGGGTCGGCGAAGTGGACGACTGGCCGTCGTTTCCCGAATCCGCTGCTCCGGTGCCGTCGGAGGAGTCGTTTGCCTGTCCGCTTGCGCCACCGCCGTCGCTGCCGGCGGATGATCCTTCGTTCCCACCGAGCTGGGCGCCCTCGTCAAGTTCACCCGTCGCGTCTGGTTCCGCCCCGACGTCCAGCCCGTCGTCGGATGCGGCCGCTCCGGTGGCGGAGTCCTCCGAAACGGAAGGACCGGCGAGCTGACCGGCATCGAGGGAGCCGGCCACACCGGCCAACGTGTCGGTGTCGTCGCCGCCGAGACTCCGAGCGAGCAGCACGATGGGGATGAGGGCGGCCAACGCGACGGCGATCAGCATGGCCCACGGCATACGCAGCTCGTCGGACTGAGCCTGCTCCCGGATCGGAACCTGCCGGTGCAGGTCACGGTGCACTCTCGGATACTGCGCCTGAATGAACTTGACCAGTTCGCCCTTGCCGCCCATCGGGTCGCCGGTTGGATAGCGGATCTGGGTGACCGGCGGCGCCTCGAGCTCGTTGACCGCGTCCTCGACCAGGAGACAGACACGGTCCCGAGCGAGTCGGGCCTCGAGAAACCCGGCGGCGTGAAGGATGCGCTGAATACGGTGGTCGGTGCTTTCGATCGAGAGTGGATCGTTGTCGGTGACGACCAGCACGGCCATGTCGAACTTGGTCATGGCGACTTCGACCGGCATCGAATCGAACGTGTGGACCGTGCATCCGTCGGCCTCCAGGGAGCGGGCGAGCTGAACGATCTCCTTGTTCGCTCCGGTCGGACCCATCAGGATCCTGGGCTGACTTCCGCTAACGTTCGCCATTGCCACGGAACCATAGTACTGATATCAAGCGCGCTGGTTCTACCACCAACCATCACATGCAGGGAGATCGTCAAGATTTGATCTTTGTATTCGTATTGTGGATTCTCGGTTTTGCCCTTGCGATCGCGTTCATCACCGACGGCATCGTGTACCTCACCGGGTCCCATCGAGTCCAACGCCGAATGGACCACCTCGAACTCGGCCGAGACCTCTATCGCGGCGTCGGTGTGATCGAGATCATCGGCGGACTGGGCCTCGTCTTCTCGGCGTTGAGCAGCCACCCGTCGTCCTGGCCGTCGTTGTTCAGCAGCTCGACACTCGTCTGGCTGGGTATTCCGAGCGTGCTGGCGCTCGTCGCAGTCAAGGTCGTGGTCATCCTGATTCACCGTGACGCCAACGACCCGCTGTCCGAGTACAGCTCGGCCATCACGCTCATCATCCTCTGCGCCGGATATCTCATTGCGTTCGTCGCCCGCCAGTTGGTGGCGGCCTAAGATCGGGTTGGCTCCGCCACCCATCAAGGTGGTCGGACCTCGGCGCTCGAAACGACGGAGGAGGCGGACCGATGCTCAAGCAGCTGGCACTGATCCTGGCCATCGTCATCGTCGCCATCCTCGCCATCGTTGCCGCACTGACGATCGTCAACCGTGGCCCCGATGACGTCGAGATCGAGGTCGACCCGCCCGAGGCGACCGGACCTCGTACCACCATCATGGTTTCGGTCGGGGCCGACGGTAGTCAGATCGAGATCGGCTGCCGGCTGCCGATCGAGGGTCAGAGTCCGCTCCTGGTGACCTTCGAGAACCGAACCGGCGTTGTCGACGACTACCGGGCCCGGCTGTCGGTCCGTCTTGACGACGGCACCATCTCCACGGTGGTGGCGGAGGCCCCCGACCTTCGCCCCGGAGAACGACGCAACGTGCTCCCGGATCCCTGGCTCGAGCCCCAGGGAGTCACCGACTGCGAGGTCCTTGCCGTGGAGGCCTCGGACCAGGTCATCATCCTCGAAGACGGCTAGCACCTCCAGTACGCTGATCGGCCTATGGATTGGTTTGCCAGTAACTGGCCGACGTTGCTTATCGGCCTCGGTGTCTTCATCGTGATTTCGGGCCTGATCCGGAGGGTTGCCAAGCTTGCATTCCTCGGATTGGCGCTCGGCGTGTTCGGCCTGTTCATCTGGCCGGTGGTGAGTTCGTCGCTCTGACTTGCGGGTCGTGACGTCACGTTGCGTCACGCAACGGACGGGCGTCGCGTCCCGAAGGTGTCCCGAGCTAGGAAAGCATCGGTGTGAGGAGGAGCACGATCGGCAGGGTGACGAGTGCCGTCAGGGTGGCGAATGCCACCGTGGCCGTGACGGCCTCCGGCTCGAGATCATGTTCGAGCGCCACCACCATGCAGAACACCGCCGGGGGCATTGCCGACTGCACGGCCGACACCGAAACGAGATCGCCGGTGAGGCCGATCGCCAACGCCGTGAACGAAGCGGCGGCAGGGGCGACGGCAAGCTTCGCGAACGTCGACACCGCGATCGGAAACCCCACCCGGATCCGGCCGGTGGACCACAGCTGGAGACCGAGCGTGAACAACATGATCGGGATCAAGGCACCCGCCAGCAGACCGATGGACCGACCGAGTATCGGTGGCGGCACGATGCCGAGGCCGTTGGCGGCCAACGCCACGAGGCTGGCGACCGTCATCGGTGCAAGCAGGGCTTCGATCACGGCCGAGGCGATCGATCCCCGTCGGCCGTGGGCGAGCCCCACTCCGAGCATCATCCCGGTCGCGTTGATGGCCAACATGAACACCCCGGCCGCCGGTAGTGCGTCCTCCCCGAACGCGAACACCGAAATGGCCAGGCCGGCGTTGCCCACGTTGCCGTACGCCGAAGTCATGGCCCCGGCGGCCACCATCGACGAGTCGGTGCCCGAACTCCGCAGGATCACCCAGGTGAACGTCGCTGCGGCCGCCATGCCGGCCAGTCCGGCCGCGCTGAGCTGGAGGATCACCCTCCGTTCGAGATCAGCGTCGGCCAGCACATCGAACATGAAGGCCGGGCCCAGGATCCAGTAGGCGAGTCTCGACAGCGACCGCACGTCGACGCCGAGGCGGGGACCCGCCGCGGCGCCGAGCCCGACTATGAGAACCACCGGTCCGAGCACGTCGAACAGGACTGAGGCGAGTGACATCGCCGACCACCTTAGGATCGGCGGGTTCCGAGTGGATGACCGGGGAGCTCTCCCGCTCGGCCGGCCGGCGTCGGTGCGGAACTTTTACCCGTTGTGAGTGATTCCGCGGGTTGAGGCGGCATGGCGGGACACCTAGTGTGGTGGCCTAGACGCGGGTAAGCGGGCCGAGAGGAGCCACTGTGCGGAGTAAGTCGATCGAGGTGGGTGGCCTCGTGCCCGGAGCCGAGACGTTGTTGGCCCGGGCCGAGAAGTTTCGAACGACGACACTCGAGTCGGGCGCCTTCGCCTGGGAGTTCATCGAGCGGGGGCCAAACGTCGCCGCCCTCCGGGAGGCGGCTCGGCTGGGGATGACCGGCATCGAAGTCGACCGCGATCTCGGGGGCCTCGGCTTCGGCTTTCGGGAGAAGGTTCGGGTCGCCGAGATCCTGAGCCGCTCGTCCATCGGTTTTGCCTTCAGCCTGCTCAATACCCAGAATGTGGCCGCCCGTCTGGCCATCCGGGGAGCCGATCGACACCGTGACGAGTTTCTCTCCGATCTTCTGGCCGGTCGGCGATTCGGAGCGACAGCACTCACCGAACCGGGAGCCGGCAGCGATTTCGCCGCCATCACAACCCGGGCGGACCGCACCGATGGTGGCTGGGTGCTCAATGGACAGAAGGCGTGGATCTCCAACGCCGCCATCGCCGATGTGTTTCTGTGTTACGCCCAGACCGACCCCGATCGCGGCCGCGACGGGATCGCGTGTTTTGTGGTTGACGGGCGCCGTGAGGGCTGCGAGACAACCGATGGCTATCAACTCGTCTCCGGTTCGACGGTCGGAGTCGGCGGCTTCTCCCTCGACGGCTACCGGGCGGCCGAAGATGACATGATCACCGAACCGGGTGCCGGATTCCGGCAGGCGCTCGTTGGCGTCAACGGCGCTCGCATCTCCGTGGCCGCCATGGCGTGCGCTGCGGTTCGAGCAGCGCTGGGCCAAGCCATCGACCATGGGTTGATGAGGGAGGCGTTCGGCCGGCCGATCCTCGAACACCAAGGCCTTGCGTGGAAGCTCGCGTCGGTGGCCAACAGGTTGGAAGCGGCCGAGGCCCTGACGGCTCGAGCCGTCGATTGCCATGACGAATCGCAAGCCGCCGGCGTCGACGTCGAGGCCGGTCGGGTCAGTGCGTTGGCCGCCGCCCACGCCAAGAAGTTCGCGACGGAGATGGTCGAACCGGCCCTCGAAACCTGTATGCAGGCCATGGGAGCCGAGGGACTCCGTCCGGAGTACGCGACCGGTCGGCTGCTGTCGGAGAGCCGGATCCTGAGCTATGTCGACGGAACGACCGAAATGCAGACCGAACGAATCGCTCGGTCGCTTGCCCGCTTCTACGGTCCGGAATCCGCCGCTGCATCGGTCGTGACCGCGGCGACGAGCGCCCCGACTTCCTCCGAACCGTCGTCGGTGATCGACCTGTCCGAATCCGGGTCGGAGTCCGACGAGCGCATCGCCGAGTACGCGGTCGACGCATCGGACGGCGTCGACCCCTCTGACGATGTCCTGCCGGCCACAACGGACGAGGTCGAGGAGTCGACCGAGCAGGTGCCCGCCGCCAGGTGGTCGAATGATCCGTTCTCCCATTCACGACAGGCCGGCGGGCTGTTCGCGGAACCGGAGGCCGACATGTCGAGTCGCGATCTCTTCGATCGTGGCCCGATCGCCGACGACGCCGAATCGGACACGGCGACGACTCTGTCCGATGCCACCCGCACCACCGAGTTCGAGCCGACCGGCGATGTGGACGTTGACGGCGGCGTGTTCGTAGACCCGCCACCGTCTTCGTCGGACGTCCCCGAGGCAGCCGCTCCGCCTCCGCCGCCTGAACCGCCGATGCCGATCGAACCGTCGCCCGTGCCCGTCGAGCCGGACGGTGCCGAACTGCCGTCCGTGCCGCCGATGCCACCGCCGCACATGGGCGATCCGACCGGATTGGGCTCGCCGCCACCCCCTCCCCCTCCCCCGGCTCCTCCCCTGTCGACAGACCAACCGGGTGTGCTACCGCCGGTGCCTCCACCCGAGTTCCTGCGCGCCGCGGACCCCGAAGCGGCCCCTCCACTTCCGGGCGATGAGCATCGGCTCGACGCTGAGGTGACGGAGCCTCCGTCGACTCCGCCTCTGCCACCCGATTCGATGCGGCAACACGACTGAACGCCTCGAGCATCGGGCGTTCCTTTTCGGGCCGCAGAAGCCTTCCCTGAGCAATCGGGGGCAATTGCCCACACCCGGCCCCGGGCTACCCAAGGTTGCCCGTCGTTCCAGGCGTCCGGACGGGGCCGTCGCGCACTGCCCGAGCCAGATTCCGGATTGAGGAAAACGACTCAGGCGGATCAGCGGGCTGTGGCCGCCAACTCGATGACCGGACTCGAACGGGCCGATCATCGTTATTTCGATTTGAACCAGTTGTTATTCTGGCCGTATGACCCGCAGGGACAACGTGCGTACATCATCCCCATCCATGGGGCAGGCACCGGACTCGGACGTTTTGGCCGAGCGTCCGGTGGCGGAGCCCACGGTGTTGAGCACCGTGTGGGAAGGTCAGCCACGCCGGGAGCCGGCCGACAACACCGGCGATCACCCCCGAACCCTGGACCTCGAATCGAACCGCGATCGAACCAGGCTGCTCGACTGGCTGCTCGCTCCGGCCAGCCGGCAACGGGTTCTGATCATCACCACGATGGCGGCGCTGATCTGTGGCAGCGCGCTGGCCGTAGGCGGCGTGATCGATGTCGCGCCACCTCGTGCCTCTTCGGACACCGACTCGGCGACCTTTGAACCGGACACGGGCAATCTCACCAGCCGGGCTGTCGTCGCGGACGCTTCCGATCAGGTCGCTGAAACGGAACCGACGATCAGGCACGCGACATCGGCCGACGGCCGGCTCCGGCTCACCGCTCAACGGCTGCAGACCGAAGCCGGAAGCTGGATGCTCGAAGCGGAATCGGTCGATCCGGCCGATCCCGCTCCCGTCGTCCGGTTCACCGTGAACGGCGTCATGGCGCAGGAAGTCGATCGGGCTCCGTACCGGTTCCTCCTGAACAGCGAGATACTCTCGGCGATACCCGGTGTCGCCGTCGACGGACAGCCCTGGATCGTGACCGCTTCGGCGTCCTGGCCCGACGGCACCATGGTTGCCAGCCCGGCCACCCTCGTGGTGTCGAACTGAGCAACGTGATCGCCGGTTCGGCCACCGTCGAGTGGTCGAACCGAGCGCCGGGACGACGGGGATAGGAGAGCGCATCGCCGAACGTAGCGAATCCCGTCCTCGACGGCGAGAATAGCCCAGTGGGTACACCCCGGGCGCCAGCGCATACGTCGACTTCGCCTGCCGGGTGGTACCCCGATCCCTGGCAACAGAGCGTCTGGCGGTGGTGGGACGGCGCTCGGTGGACCGCCCATCTCGGGCACGCCACCGATCACCGTCCGAAGCTGGGTGGTTGGCTCAGCTGGCCGGTGGCCGTGGCCGGTATCGCCACCATCCTCTCGCTCGTCGGCCTGCTGGTCGTCCAGACCGATGCCGCCCTGTTGGGTATCGCCCTCGGCCTGGTGCCGTTGGTCGTCGTCCTGCCGGTCCTGGCCTGGCTCGACCGTGTCGAACCGGAACCCTTCCGGTCGCGGCTTCACGCCGTGCTGTGGGGGGCCACCGTCGCCGGATTCGTGTCGGGAATCGTCAACTCCATCGTTGCCTACGGATTCGGTGAAACGTGGGCTGTTGTGGTGTCGGCCCCGCTGATCGAGGAGTTCACCAAGGGCCTCGGTGTCTACTGGGCGTTGCGCCGCCGGGAGATAGACGGGGTGGCCGACGGAATCGTCTACGCGGGCTGGGTGGCGCTCGGCTTCGCGGTCGTGGAGGATTTTCTCTACTTCACCACCGCCGTCGAGGCCGGCATGTGGCGGGAGGTCTTCATTGTGCGGGCCCTGTTGACGCCGTTCGCCCATCCCCTGTTCACGGCATGGATTGGGATGGCCATCGGCTTGGCGGTAGCGCACCAGCAGTCGATCGTGGTCAACGCACTCTGGGGATACGGCCTGGCCGTGGCCAGCCACGCAGCGTGGAACGCCAGCCTCACCTATGCCGGTGACACCGGTGACGAGGCCGTGCTGCTGGTGGCCGCCGGCGGGTTCTTTCTGCTGTTCGTGGCGGCTGCGGTCACCGTGGCCCGGATTCGTCGCAATGACCAGCGTCGTTTCGCCGAACTGATTCCCTTTCTGGCACAGCGATACGGCATGTCCAGTCAGGAGGTGGCCGTGTTCAACGATTGGAAGGCGGTCCTGGCTGCTCGTCGCAGCCTGCCACGCAAAAAGCGGCCCGACTTCGACGAAGTCCATTCGGCGCTGGCCCGCCTCGCCCTCTTTCACCGGAGAACCGGCACGTCGGACGTGGCGACGGAGCAGATCCTGGCCGAACAGCTCCGGAAGGCTCGAGAACAAGAAGACCCTCGGCGCGGCGATCTCGGCTGATCGCGCCCTGCTGTTCGGCGGCTGTCCGTTCGGCCGAGGTCCCATCTCGGTTCGGCGCGACAAACTGGTCAGGAATGCGGGAGCGCCGGCCGATAGGTTCGGTATGGGTTTAGGACCAGAAGCACTCACGACATTGCAGGCGCCGGCCAGGCTTCAGGATCTCGGGATCTCGCCTGGCCTCGCCGAGGACCTCTTCACCCGGCGCGTTCTGGCGGAACGAACGACAACGGTCGGCAAAGCATCAGAGGCTCTTGGCATCTCCCATGCCGTCGCCAACGAGATCGCGGTCTCCCTGCGGGAGAAGGCGTTGCTCGAGTATCAGGGTCTCGATGGTCGCGACTATCGGATCACGCTCACCGAACTCGGATTCCGGACCACCTCCGAGCGGATGAAGTCGGGTCAGCACGTGGCCAGCATGCCGATTCCCATCGAGGACTATCAGACGATCGTCAAGCTTCAGCAGAGCGAGGTCCAGCTCGATCGTGTGCTGGTGAAGAAGGCGTTCTCCGACATGGTGGTGGAGGACGGCATTCTCGACCAGCTCGGCCCTGCATTCGTCAGTGGCGGGGCGATCTTCATCTACGGCCCTCCCGGAACCGGCAAGACCAGCCTGGCGGAACGGATGTGCCGCTTCTACGACGACCTGGTGCTCATACCGAAGTTCACCGCCGTGGACGGTCAGATCATCTCCGTGTACGATCCCGCCCTGCATCAGGCCGTTCCCGATCAGCCGGCCGGCCTCGACCCGCGTTATGTCCTGTGCGAGCGCCCGCTGATCATGGTCGGAGGTGAACTCAACCTGGAGATGATGGACCTGCGCTACGACCCCGTTTCCGGCATCAGTTCGGCCCCGATCCAGATGCTGGCCAACAACGGCATCCTCGTCGTCGATGACTTCGGACGCCAGACCACCTCCCCCGAGGAGATCCTGAACCGCTGGATCATCCCGCTGTCGCGCGGTGTCGACTTCCTCAAACCCAACACGGGCACCAAGTTCACCGTGCCATTCGAACTGAAGCTCGTCGTTTCGACCAACCTGGAACCTCACTCGTTGGGTGACGACGCGTTCCTCCGTCGCCTTCGGCACAAGGTCCACGTTGGGCCGTGCACCGACACGGCGTTCAACTGGATTCTGGTTCGAGCCGCCGACCGGCACGCCATCGAGGTCACGGCCGACTCGGCCAAGTATCTCAACCACGTCACCAGGGAACATATCGGCGAGCTACGGCCCTACGTGGCCATCGACTTCTGTGAGCTTGCGGTCAGTATCTGCAGCTATGACGGTCTTCCCATGGTGCTTGATCGGGCGCTCATCGATCGGGTTGCCGACCTCTGCTTCGTCAAAGATCCGGAGCATGACATCGCCGCGGTCGAAGGGGCCGGCGATCACCCGGGCGAGGAGCCGAGCGAACCCGACGCCAACGGCACCGGCGATCAGGTCGATCAGCTGGCGCCGTTCACCTCGATGGGTGGACACCTCAGCTCCTCGTCATCCTGACCGGCCGGTAGACCGCTACTCGAAGTCGAGGGTCTCGCTGACCAGTGCGGCAATGGCGCTACGCTCGCTTCGACTCAAGGTGACGTGGGCAAACAACCGGTGGCCGCGAAGACTGGCCACCACCGAGGCGATACCGTCGTGGCGGCCGACTCGAAGGTTGTCACGCTGGGCGACGTCATGGGTCAATACGACACGGCTGCCCGGCCCGAGGCGACTCAGCGCCGTCAGCAACACGCTGCGTTCCAGATTCTGGGCTTCATCGATGATCACGAAGACATCGGCCAGCGTCCGGCCCCGGATGTAGGTGAGCGGTAGCACCTCGACCAG
>JBFHME010000010.1:0-43965 GCA_041594435.1 Acidimicrobiales bacterium | reverse complement strand
GCGGCCGAGGCAAACCCTGGACCGAGCACATGTGCCACCGGATGTCGTCACCGGCGATGGCTGCCACGTCCTGACGGTGGTTCCGCACGTGGTGATCCGCCGGCCGGGCACCGGAGACCGCCGGAGGCCGCCGGATCCACGTCGGGCTGGATGATGCTCAGCGTTGGACGATCGCCCGAATGGTCCAGGCCACTCCGGGCCCGTCGAGACCGAGATCGGCCAGGATGGCGTCGGGCTTGCCGTGGGGGATGTAGCGGGTGGGAACGCCGAGCACCCGAACCTCCGGCCGATCGTCGGAGCCGGCTCGTTCGGTCAGCGCCAGGTCGATACTTCCGCCGATGCCGCCGTCGGCCAGACCGTCCTCGATCGTGACCACCAACGGGTGCGTCGCGGCATTCTCGAGCATCGCATCATCGAGCGGTTTGGCCGCCCTCGGATCCCACACCGTGGCGGAGATTCCATCGGCCTCGAGCTCATCGGCCGCCGCCCGGGCGGCACCGAGCATCTTGCCGACGCCGATGATGCACACGTCGGATCCGGAGCGGACGCAACGGGCTTTGAGTCCGCGTCCGACCTCGCCGTCGGGAACCGTTGGTGCGGGGGTCTTGGGCCAGCGGATGCACACCGGGCCGGTGGTGATCTCGTAGGCGTCGGCCAGCATCTGCTGGAGTTCCTGGTAGGAGGACGGGCAGAAAATCGTCATGCCCGGCACCTTGGAGGCCAGGACGAGGTCGAGAATGCCGTGGTGCGATGGCCCGTCATCGCCGGTTATACCGGCCCGATCCAGGCAGAAGATCACCGGTTGGCGGTGCAGCCCGACATCGAGGTTCGTCTGATCGATGGCCCGGGTCAGGAAGGTCGAGTACAGGGCGATGACCGGTCGCAGACCCCCCATCGCCATACCGGCGGCCGCCGTGACCGCATGCTGTTCGGCGATTCCCACGTCGATCAATCGATCGCCGAAGCGATCACGGAAGGGCAGCAGGCCGGTGGAGTCGGGCATCGCGGCGGTGATGGCCACCAGGTCCGGGTGTTCCTCACCCAGTTTGACCATGGCCTCGGAGAACGCTGCGGTATAGCTGCCCGGTTTCACCGCACCGATGTCGTGCATGTTCTTGATCGGGTCGTTCTCGGCGGGGCCGTAGCCACGCCCCTTCTGGGTTTGAACGTGGAGCACCACCGGTCCGGAGAACTCCCCGGCGTTCACGAGGGCCTGTTCGATCTCGGCGATGTCGTGACCGTCGAACGGGCCCATGTAGCGCACGCCGAGTGGCTCGAAGAACGCCTGCGGCTCGAGCGCCTCCCGGATGGCGGCCTTCGAGGCCCGGATACCGGTTTGGGACCAGCGGCCGATGAGCGGCAACTTGGCCGTGAAGCTCTCGAAGCTCCGCTGGCGTTTCATGTACACCGGGTTCGAGCGGATCTTGACCAGGCTCTCCGACAGCAGCGACACCGTCGGGGCGTAGGAGCGTCCGTTGTCGTTCAACACGATGGTGACGTTGCTACCGGCATGCCCGAGATTGTTGAGACCCTCGAACGCCATCCCACCGGTCATCGAACCGTCACCGATGACGGCCACCACCCGGCGTTTCGGCGCGCCGGCCGGGCGGGGTTTGGTCTCGAAGGCCGTGGCCAGCCCGTGGGCGTAGCCGAGGGCGGTCGAGGCGTGACTGTTCTCGATCCAGTCGTGAGCCGATTCGATCTGGCTCGGGTAGCCGGACAGCCCGTCGGCCTCGCGGAGGCGATCGAAATCGTCCCGGCGGCCGGTGAGGATCTTGTGCACGTAGGCCTGGTGCCCGGTGTCGAACAGGATCACGTCGTCGGGCGATTTGAGCACCCGGTGAAGCGCGACCGTCAGCTCGACGATCCCGAGGTTGGAACCGAGGTGGCCACCCGACTTGGATTTGTTGACTTTTCTGACGATGAATGCACGGATCTCGTCGCACAGTCGGTTGAGTTCGTCGTGGCTCAACGACCGCAGATCCGACGGTTCATTGATTCGATCGAGAATCGTTTCGCTGCTCACTGTTGTCCCACGGTAGCGGCCCGAAGCCATCGAGACCGATCGCAGTGACGGAAGGAACGCCGCCGCGTCGGATTCGTCGAGCCGGGCCCGGCCGAATCGGAGGGAGCCCCGTTCGCTATCCTTGTGGCATGACAAGCCGCCAGCAGTCCGCCACCGCCGTATCGCCGGGTTCAGACGCCGAACCGATTCTGCCCGTGGAGCTGGTTTCCGATGCGCTCGGCGCGGCGCTGGAAACCGGCGCCGATTTCGCCGAGGTCTTCGCCGAGGACGTCAACCGGAGCGGAGCCTACTTCGACGACGGTCGGGTCGAGAGCCTGACCTCCGACCGTGACCGTGGTGTGGGCATACGCGTGGTTCGAGGCGAATCCACCGGCTTCGCCCACACGGCGGATCTGACCGAGTCGGGTCTGCTGCGGGCGGCCCGCACGGCAGCGGCGGCGGCCCAGGGTGGGAGCGGCCCCCGGCCGGCACCCCGGCTGCAGCAGCGCAACGGGTCGGGCTCGACCGTCGACGTCCAGCCGGCCGAGGTGGCGAAGGCCACCAAGGTCGAGTTGCTGGCCCGGGCCAACGATGCCGCTCGTTCGACCGGTGAGGCCATCACCCAGGTCAGCGCCCGTTACGGCGACAGCAGGCGCCGTTTCCTGGTGGCCAACTCCGACGGTGTCCTGGCCGGCGACGACCGGACCCGCACCCTGTTCTCGGTCAGTTGCGTGGCGTCGGGTGACACGGGTCTGCAGACGGGCTCGGAGACGGTCGGTCACACGATCGGGTTCGAGCTGTTCGATCGCTACGACGTCGAGGAGCTGGCCCGGCGGGCCGCCAACCGGGCGCTCACCAAGTTGGAGGCCCGTCCGGCACCGTCGGGCACCATGCCGGTGGTGATCGGGCCCGGTTCCGGTGGCGTGTTGTTCCACGAGGCCTGCGGGCACGGACTCGAGGCCGATCTGGTCCGGAAGGGTGCGTCGACCTTCGCCGGCCGTCTCGGTGAGCTGGTGGCCTCACCGCTGGTGACCCTCGTCGACGACGGCACGCTGGGCGACGAATGGGGGCACCTCGGCATCGACGACGAGGGGAACCCCACCAACCGCAACGTGTTGATCGAGGACGGCGTCCTGGTCGACTACATGTGGGACGGTCTCCAGGCCCGGAAGGAGGGTCGTGGCAGCAGCGGCAACGGTCGCCGGGAAAGCTATCGACACCTGCCGATGGTCCGCATGACCAACACCTTTCTCGCCCCGGGGGACTCCGACCCCGACGACATCATCGCCTCGGTCGACCAGGGGGTCTACATCGCCCGCTTCGGCGGTGGTCAGGTCAACACCGCATCGGGTGACTTCACGTTCGGCATGGTCGAGGCCTACCTCATCGAGCACGGTCGGATCACGGCACCCCTGCGGGAGGGTCAGCTGATCGGCAACGGACCCAAGGTGCTCACCCAGATCGAAGCGGTCGGCAATGACTTCCAAATGGGTCCACCCGGAACCTGTGGCAAAGATGGTCAGGGGGTGCCCGCCGGTATGGGGGTACCGACGCTCAAGGTCGCGGAATTGACCGTCGGCGGAACGGCCGCCTGATCGGCTGCCGAGCGGAGGAGAACCGACATGAACACCGATGAGCTGCTGAGCATCGCCCGCAAGGTCGTCGAGCAGGCCAAGCCGTCCGAGGAGATCGAGGTGGCCTGCTCCCGCAGCCGGTCGACGTCGATCAAGGCCTACGAGGGCGAGGTCGAGTCGCTCACCACCGCCGAGAATCTGGCGGTGGGTGTTCGGGTGCTGGTCGATGGGCGGGAGGGCTTCGCCACCGCCGGCTCCCTCAACCCCGATGTCGTCGAGGCGGCCCTGGCCGACGCCCGCGACAACGCACGTTTCGCCGAGGTCGACCCCGATGCCGGAATCGCCCGACCCGACGGCGTCGAGGCGGTCGAGGTCGATCTGTGGCGCGACGGCGTCGACGCCACGTCGATCGACGACAAGATCGCCCTGGCCCTCGAGGTCGAACGCCGGGTCCGCACCTACGATCCGCGCATCACCGGGGTGCGCACCGTGCGCTACGGCGACAGCGCCGGGGCTTTTGCGCTGGCCAGCACCGCCGGGATCGAGGCGACGACGGTCGGCACCTCGGCCTCGGTGTCGGCTCAGGCGCTCGCAGCCGACGGCGACCGGACCCAGATCGCCCACGCCTACGACGGCGGTCGCGAACCGGCGGACCTGGATCTCGACGACGTCGTCGAGCGGACGGCATCGCGGGTGCTCGATCTGATCGGGGCACGGAAGCCGAAGACCGCCCGGCTGTCGCTGGTTCTCGATCCGCAGGGAGCGGCCACGGTGATCGGACTCATTGCCGGCACCCTGTCGGGTCTGCGGGTGATCAGGGGCCGTTCGCCGTTCGCCGACCGTCGAGGCGAGACCATCGCCGCCCCCATCCTCAGCTTCGGTGATGACGCGACCGATCCCGAGTCGCTGGGGGCCGACTCCCACGACGGCGAGGGCTTGGCCTGCCGGCCGGTGTCGCTGGTGGAGAACGGCGTGCTGCAGGGGTTCTTCCACGACTCCTACACGGGGCGCCGATCCGGTGAGGGCTCGACGGGATCCGCGGTGCGAGGCACCCGGGGGCTGCCGTCACCGGGTGTGCACGCCCTGCACGTGACGCCGGGCGAGGGCACCCTCGATGAGCTGATCGCCGGAACGGACCTGGGCCTCCTGGTCTACACCCTCGACGGCCTCCATTCCGGGGTCAACGCGGTGTCGGGCGACTTCTCGGTGGGAGCGTCCGGCCGCATGATCCGCAACGGCACCCTGGCCGAGCCGGTGAGCGAGTGCACGATCGCCTCCACGCTGCAGCGTCTTTTGCTCGACGTGAACCGGATCGGCGGCCAGGTCAAGCACCTGCCCACCGGTACCTCGACCCCGCCCCTCGTCATCGACAACGTCACCCTGTCGGGTTCCAACTAGCGCCCCGGGCCCCGTCCGGCTTCCCGGCTTCGCTACCTGTCGCGCCCGGTCGGCGGCGCGACGACGCTCCGGGCCGGGTTCAGCCGGCCGGCAACCCCCGGCCGAGCACCGTGACCCGGCCGATGGCGGCGATCTCTCCGATCGTGTAGGCCGCCTCGGCGTCCACCGCCACCAGAACGGCCTCGTCGGTCAGGCCCACCACCTCGACCCGCGAGGCGATCACCTCGGCCTGGACGCCGGTCACCGTCGGGCGGAACCCGACGACCTCGACGAAGGCCCCGACCCCCACCGGCAAGGCGATCGACGATCGCTCGAGGGCGATGATTCGCTGGTCGGGGTCGAGTCCCGCCGCGTCGACCGGTGGGGGCGGGACCGGGTTCGACCGATCGGCACCCGTGGCTGCCGTCGGAACGGCGTCAGCGGATCGCCCGGTCGGCGAGCCGGCGGGATCCGCAGCAGATCGGAGGCTGGACAACGCAACGACCGTCAACGCGGCGGCCAGCAGACCCGAGCCGGTGGCGACGGCAACCCGTCGCCGGGCCGCCACAACGCGCTCGATCCGCCCTCGCCATCGACGGGCCGTCGAAGTCGGACGGGTGAGGGCGTGGACGACGGGTGGTTCGACGCACGACGAAGCGGGCGCTTGGCGGCTCATGAGGATCCTCCTGGCAGTGCGACACGTCGGCCCGGTGGCGCGACGGTGGCTGGTTCAGGGGGAAGAGACGGCGTTTGACGCCGGTGGGATCGTCAGCCGCTCGCGGCGCTCGACGATGAGGTGGCCTTGTCGCCGCTGGACGTCTTCGTTGGTGACGATTCCGTCGACGAGTTCGACGAGGATGTGCTCGCCGACGAGTCGGACTTCGAGGAATCCGAATCGGAGGCTGACGCCGCCACCGAACTGTCGGAGGACGTCTTCGAGGAGGCGCCGCTCGAGGTGCGGGCGTCGTTGCGGTAGAAGCCGTCGCCCTTGAAGGCGATCGCGGGCGCGGCAAACACCTTCTTGACCTGGTGGCTGCCGGACTCGTCGACGGTGCATCCGTCGATTTCGGTCAGGGTGTCGTCGGTGAACGACTGCTCGACCTCGACGTGTTCGTCACAGACTCTGCACTTGTACTCATAGATTGGCACGACGCAAATCTCCAGTTGCTCGAAGCCCCCTGGGCTCGCGGTCAACGGTGAACAACGACCGGACGCTACCTCGGTCCGCTCGACCAGGTTTGCCCGGCCGACCGGCGGGGCTTCCGGCTCGACTTGCTAGGGTAGCGGGACCTTCGGTTGATCCGATGGCACCGACCCGTGCTTCGCCGCCAGGATCAGCAGCCACCACACACTCCAACAGTCAAGGAGGACCGCACGGTGTCATCTTCAGTTCCCGACGGGCCGAAAGCGGTACGGAAGGCCGTGATCCCGGCCGCCGGGCTGGGAACCCGGTTCCTGCCCTTCTCCAAAGCCGTGCCCAAGGAGATGCTGCCGGTGATCGACCGACCGGTCATCCAGTATGTGGTCGAGGAGGCGGTCGAGGCCGGAATCTCCGACATCCTGATCGTGACCTCCCGCTACAAGAAGAGCATCGAGGATCACTTCGATCGACTGCTCGATCTCGAGAGCCAACTCGAGGCCAAGGGCAAGAACGACGAGGCGACGGAGATCCGGGCCCTCAACGAGCTGGCCCAGCTCCATTTCGTGCGTCAGGGTGAGGCCCTCGGGTTGGGTCATGCGATCGGTGTCGCCCGAAACCATGTGGGTGACGAGCCGTTCGTCGTCCTCCTGGGCGACGACATCATGCATCGCCGGGCCGGTGTTCTGAAAGGCATGATCGACGCCTACAACGAGCACCATTGCTCGGTCGTCGCCCTCATGGAGGTCGATCCCGCCGACATCTCCTCCTACGGGTGCGCGGTGGCCGAACCCTACGGCGAGCGGTTGGTGAAGGTCGGCGGTCTCGTCGAGAAACCGCACCCGTCGGACGCCCCATCGAACCTGGCCATCATGGGCCGGTATCTCTTCACCCCGGCGATCTTCGATGAGATCGAACGGACCGATCCCGGTGTCGGTGGCGAGATCCAGATCACCGACGCCATGCTGCGACTACTCGACAGCGAGACGATGCTCGGGTACACCTTCTCGGACGGCCGCTTCGACACCGGCAAGAAGATCGACTACCTGCGGGCCGTCGTCGAATTCGCCCTGGAGCGCGAAGACCTCGGTCGGGAGTTCCGGACCATCCTGTCCGAGGTGGTGGAGCGGGAGAACCTCAAACCCTGAGACCGCGGCTCCGTCACGGCATGGTGGCCGTCGGCGGGCGGTGACATCGGCCCGACCGCCACGAAGGCCGGCCGGTTCCCCGGTCGTGATGTCGTGATCCGAGTGCACTCAGGTTTCGCAAACCGCCTCGGGTCCTGGCGGTCGTTCAGATCCCGACGCGAGCCATTCCGAACGATCGGAGGTCTCGGCCACCGGGTGCCCGGTCAGGCTCGTTAGTCTGGTAGACGATGATGCCGCTGGAAGAAGCCCAGGCTCGCGTCAACCGTGATCTGGCCATGCTGCCCTCGACCGACGTCGCCATCGCCGACGCCCTCGGCATGGTGCTGGCCGAGACCGTGGTGGCCGACGAAGCCATCCCACCGTTCGCCAACACCGCCATGGACGGCTTCGCCGTGCGCGCCGCCGACACCGTCGGCGCCACGAAGCAGTCGCCCGTTTCGCTCCCGGTGGTTGGCACCATCGCCGCCGGCTCCGTGTCCGACCGCCCGCTCGAGGCCGGCGAGGCGATGCGGATCATGACCGGCGCCCCGGTTCCCCCGGGCTGCGATGCGATCGTCATGGTCGAGCTGACACGGCCGAACGGTTTCGATGTCGACGTGCTTGCCGAGGTGCCCGTCGGCAACCACGTGCGCCCGGCGGGCGACGACATTCGGAAGGGTACCGAGATCCTGCACCCCGGCACGGTCATCGGCCCCGGTCATCTCGGTGTCCTGGCCAGCCTCGGCCGGCAGACGATCAGGGTGTACCGGCGGCCCCGGGTGGGGGTGATGTCGACGGGCGACGAGTTGGTCGAGGGCGATCAGCCGCTCGAGCCGGGTCAGATCCGGGACTCCAATCGGGTCATGTTGCTGGCGCTGGTGGCCGAAGCCGGACTGACCCCGGTCGACCTCGGCATGGTCGGCGACGACGAGGACGCCATCGAGACCGCGCTGCGATCAGGGGCGGCCACCTGCGATGCCGTCCTCACCTCCGGTGGGGTGAGCATGGGCGACTTCGATTATGTGAAGGCCGTGCTGACCCGCCTCGGTGACTTCTCCTGGATGCAGGTTGCGATCAAGCCGGCGAAGCCGCTGGTGTTCGGCCTTCTCGACGGGGTGCCGGTGTTTGGTCTGCCCGGCAATCCGGTGTCGTCACTGGTCAGCTTCGAGCTGTTCGCCCGAGCCGGCCTCCGTCGAATGATGGGGCGGCTCGACGCCGAACGGCCCCGGGTAACCGCGATCGCCGATGAACCGTTGTTGCGCCACCGCGACGGCAAGACCCACTTCACCAGGGTCAACGTGCAGCGCAACGACGAGGGTCTGTGGCGGGCCCGTTCGAGCGGAGCTCAGGGGTCACATCAGCTGATGGCGATGGCCACGGCCAACGGTTTGGCCGTCGTGCCCAACGGGAGCGGGATCGAGGCCGGTGACACGGTCGAGGTCATCCTCCTCGGTTAGAGGCGGCAGGGCTCGGTCGATTGCGCCGACGTGATCAGCCCGGTGAGAATATTGACCGACTCGTTCGGTACGCTTGAACAATGACCGAGCTGGTAGACCGATTCGGGCGCATCCACACCGATCTCCGGATTTCGGTCACCGACCGATGCAATTTCCGTTGCCAGTACTGCATGCCGTCCGAGGGCATGATCTGGCTCGATCGATCCGATGTGTTGACCTTCGAGGAGATCGAACGGGTGGCGCGGCTGCTCGTGGAGCGGGCGGGTGTCCAATCGATTCGCCTGACCGGCGGTGAGCCGACGGTCAGGGCGAGCTTGCCGGTGTTGATCGAAAAGCTGGCGGCACTCGATGTCGATCTGTCGATGACCACCAACGGTGCCACGCTGGTCCGCCACGCCGCGGATCTCCGAGCCGCCGGACTGCGACGATTGAACATCAGCCTCGACACGCTCGATCCGGACCGGTTCGTGCAACTGACCCGGCGCAACGAGCTCGAACGGGTGCTGGCCGGTATCGACGCCGCCGTGGCCGTCGGATTCGATCCGGTGAAGGTCAACGCCGTGCTGATGCGCGGCGTCAACGACGACGAGTTGATTCCGTTTCTCGAGATGGGTCGATCGAAGGGCGTGATCGTCAGGTTCATCGAGTTCATGCCGCTCGACGCACAGGGGGAGTGGTCCTCCGACCGGGTCGTCCCCTACGACGAGATCCTGACCACCGTGGCTCGGCACGTTGCCTTCGAGCCGATCGCCCGCGGCTCGAGCCCGGCCGAACGGTTCCGCTACACCGACGGAGGGGGGGAATTCGGTGTCATTGCCTCGGTCACCGAACCGTTCTGCGAGAGTTGTGACCGGATACGGCTGACCGCGGAGGGGCAGATCCGAAACTGCCTGTTTGCGCTTGAACACGTCGACCTTCGTGCGTTGCTTCGCGGTGGCGCATCCGACGACGAGATTCTGGCCGCCGTGGCCGGTGAGGTCGACCGCAAATGGGCCGGCCACGCCATCGGTCAGGTGCACTTCCTGCGGCCGTCGAAGTCCATGAGTCAGCTCGGTGGCTGATCGATGGCCCGTCATCGGGCACGGCGCGTGTTCAAAGATCCGGCCGTAGATCCCCAATGGACGGCTTCCAGGCACTAGTTTTGCTGGTGTGCCTGAGCGAGAACTGACTCATCTGGATCCACTGGGCCGTGCCCGCATGGTGGATGTCACCCCCAAAGACCCCACGTACCGACGGGCTGTGGCCCGGGGACGGGTGTACATGGAGCCGGAAACAACCGCATTGGTGGCCAGGGGGGCCATCACCAAAGGCGATGTCCTGGCCGTGGCCCGGGTGGCGGCGATTCAGGCGGCCAAACGGGCGTCCGACCTCCTGCCGCTGTGTCATTCGGTCATGATCGGGGCGATCATCGTCAACTTCGACATCGAGGACAACTTCGTCGAGGTCGAGGCATCGGTCGACACGGTGGACCGTACCGGGGTCGAGATGGAGGCGTTGACGGCGTGCTCCGTTGCCGCGCTCACGATCTACGACATGTGCAAGTCGGCCGACAAGACCATGGTGATCGGCGAGATCGCGCTGTGGGAGAAGACCGGAGGTCGCTCCGGCCACTATCGTCGCGAGCCCGATGCCGCCGACGGCGGTGATCGGAGTCGCTTGATGTGACGTTGTCGACGTGGCAGGTGATCGTGGTCGCCGCGCTGGCCACGATCTGGGCTGTGGTGCTCGGCGTTCCGCTGCTGGCCGATCTGCTGCGTTGGTTGCGAAGCCGCCCGCCCGCCCCCCGAATCGATGGACGTCCCGCTCGCCGCAATCTCAGCCAGTCGTTGGAACGCTCCTGGCGGAACCGTCCACGTCCGATCCTGTCGTGGCGTTCCCAGGATGCCGCCCGGAAACGTCTGCAGTGGATGTTGGCCTGCGGTATGGCCACGACGGTCGCGATGTTCCTGGCCATCGCCTTGCGGGGCCCCTACGTTCAGCTCTTCCTGTTCATGATGGCGTTTTCGCTGGTGACGTTGGCCGTTGGTGCCTTCCTCGGTGCGGCGGAGGAGGAGAACCTCATCTCCCGGTTGCGGGCTCGACGGCGGGCGGTGTCCGACGAACAGGCCGATGGCGAGGAACGGGGCGATCTGGTGCTGCCGGGGCTGCTCGGCGCGGCGCCGCTCACCGGCCCCGATGATGTTCCGACGGCCAATCCCTTCATCGAACCCGACGGCCAGGTCTCCATCCCGACGTTGGCCGACATCACCGAAGCATTCCGGAGCCCCGATCGCTCGGGATTCATGTTCGAGCCGCTGAACCTCGATGAGGCGCGGGATGGGGTCGTCATTCCGGAAGCGGTCGCCCAGGAACTGTCCAGCGCAGGGACGATCGAGGTGCCGGTCGACCCCGATCTGGTCGCCGAGCTGGGTCTGCCCGTCGACGAGGGGTCCTCGGCGCCATCCGCGGGAACCGGTTCGATGACACCCGAGCAGCGCCGGGACGTCCGATTCAATGCCGCTCTGGAGGCGGGTTCGCGCCAGGCGTCGGCCCGGGCCCGCCGGTCGAAACGGTCGAAAGCCCGGCCGATCTATATCGAGTCGGTGCTCGACGACGACAACCCGACCAAGGTCATCAACGACTGACGTCTCGCCGCCCCGCACCTGCGTGCTCCACCCCTGGGCTTTGGCGGGTTGACCACCCTCCCGGGCCGAGCTTTCTGGGCTCCGCGTCCCGGTAGTGGGGCGCCGGTCCGCAAAACCTCGACGCTGGAGGGGCCGGCGCCGGAATGTGGCCTCCCGGCCCGTCCGATCCGCTATCCTGTGGTTTCCCTTTGGGGCTGTAGCTCAGCTGGCTAGAGCGCCTCGGTCGCATCGAGGAGGCCAGGGGTTCGACTCCCCTCAGCTCCACCAGAGTTCCTGCACCGTCGCGTGGGCTACTCCGCGGGCGATTCGTCGAGCGGGGGCAATCGTTCAGGGTTGGCCAATGATCGGTTGTCATCGGCTCGACAACGATCCGAAACACCTATACTTCCCGAATGCCCAAGGGTAGGGCTGCAGACAGGTGAGCGAATCTAGGTGCGGAGTGTTCGGCGGAGAACAACCCCATCCGCCGCGCCGATTCAGTCCCCGGGGCAGGTGCGCTGCCGGAGAGACGAGGATCGAGGCGTCACAACCATGAGCGAGGAACAGCGATGAGCATCGCCATCGTGACCGGATCGGCCGGTCTGATCGGATCAGAGGCCAGCCGCCACTTCGCCGGTACGGGTATGACCGTCGTCGGGGTCGACAACGACATGCGGCAGGAGTTCTTCGGGGCCGAGGCCTCTACTCGCTGGCAGCAGGCGCAACTCGAAACCGAGTTGGGTGACGACTACATCCATGTCGACGGCGACATTCGCGACACCGACATGATCGACAACCTGTTCTCGAAGTATGGGTCGGACATCGCCTTGGTTGTGCACTCGGCCGCCCAGCCGTCCCACGATTGGGCCGCCTCCGATCCCCACACCGACTTCACGGTCAACGCCAACGGCACCCTGAACGTGCTCCAGGCAACCCGGGACCACTGCCCCGATGCCGTCTTCATCTTCACCAGCACCAACAAGGTCTACGGCGATACCCCGAATCGTCTGCCCCTGGTCGAAACCGAAACCCGGTGGGAGATCGCGTCCGATCACACCTATCGGGATGGCATCCGGGAGGACATGTCGATCGACAACACCCTCCACAGCCTCTTCGGTGCCTCCAAGGTGGCCGCGGATGTGCTGGTGCAGGAGTACGGACGGTACTTCGATCTCAAGACCGCCAGCTTCCGGGGCGGGTGCCTCACCGGCCCGAACCATTCCGGCACCCAGCTCCACGGCTTTCTGGCGTATCTGATGAAATGCACCGCGACCGGCGCCCACTACACCGTGTTCGGTTACAACGGCAAGCAGGTCCGCGACAACATCCACAGCTACGACTTGATCCAGGCCTTCGACCACTTCTTCCAGGCCCCCCGATCGGGTGAGGTCTACAACATCGGCGGCGCCCGGTTCAGCCACTGCTCGATGCGGGAAGCGGTCGAGGCGTGCCAGGAGATCACCGGCCGCGAGTTGGACCACAGCTACACCGACGACAACCGCATCGGCGACCACATCTGGTACGTCAGCGATGTCGGCAAGTTCCAGCGGCACTATCCCGACTGGCGGTTGACCAGGAACGTCAACGACATTCTGACCGAAATCCATGAGGCCAACGCCGAACGGTGGGCGGTCGAGGGCGGCTCATGATCGACCGGGGCAAGAGGAATCTGCTTGGCGTCAACGTCAACGTGATCGATTACGAGGGCGCGCTGGCCCGGATCCTCGACGCGGCCAAGAACCGTCAGCCGCTGGCGGTGACGGCCACGGCGGTGCACGGCCTCATGGAGGGAGCCACCGACGATGAGCATCGGTACCGGCTCAACCAGCTCGAGCTGGTCGTCCCCGACGGCCAGCCCGTCCGGTGGGCGCTCAATCTCTTCCACCACGCCGGCCTCCCCGATCGGGTCTACGGCCCGAACCTGATGCTGAAGACCTGCGAGCTGGCCGCCGACAACAACCTCGGGGTCTACCTGCTTGGTGGAACCGACGAGCTGTTGACCAAGCTGTCCGATCGCCTGACCGAGCAGTTCCCGAGCCTCGAGATCGCTCGGGCTCGACCGTCGAGATTCCGCACGCTCGACACGGCCGAGAAGCAGGAACTGATCGACGACATCAACATCAGTGGCGCATCGGTCCTGTTTGTCGGCCTCGGCTGCCCCCGCCAGGAGATCTGGGCCTACGAGTTCAAGGATCACATCAACATGCCGGTGCTGGCTGTCGGCGCAGCCTTCAATTTCCACGCCGGTGAACTCGATCAGGCCCCGCCTACCCTCCAGCGTCACGGCCTTGAATGGGCCTACCGGCTGGCGAAGGAACCGGCGCGGCTGTGGCGTCGGTACCTCGTTTTGAACCCCTACTATCTCGGGCTGATCGCTGCTCAGCGACTCGGCCTGAGGAAGCGCCGGTTCGACCCCGCCTCGGCGGTCGAACCGACCGGCGAGATCCTCTACGGATAGACGAGACCACCCCCGGTAAAGGGATGGTCTCCGCGCGTCCGGGCGGGCCCCCTACCGGTCGATCCGGCTGTCGATGTCGGACCGTCGGTAGAGGTGCGTGGGCGTCGGGAGCGTCGGCTCCGTCGTGGCGTCGGAGCCGACGTCGATGTCGTGATCGGCCGCAGAATCCGTGAGCGGGGCGACCGGATCCTCTTCCAGGGCGACGAGGTCCAGGATCGGATCCTGACGGCCGTCGGGCCCGCCCGGCGGGCCCGGATAGAGGCGTTTCGGCGGCGGGGCGAAGCGGCTCTCGTCAAACAGCTCGACCTCACCCAGGTCGAGGTCGCCGGCACGGATTCCCTCGGGTGTGCCGCCGGCAAGAATGAGCTTGCGAAGCTCGTTGGACGTGAAGGCCACGTAGACCATGGTCCGGACGTCGCGGTCGGTTATGGGTCCGTTCGTCGACAACATGCCTTGGCTGATCAGGCTGTTGATCACCTGGAGTTCGCCTGAGCGGATCGCCGCAGTGAGCTTGTCGGACGGTTTCGTCTCGTTGGGGAGGGCGGCAGCGATTGCGCTGGACGGCTTGGCCGGCTCCGCGGGGTCGCGCAGATCGAGGACGTCGGGCCGGATCGGTGTCGCGTAGTGAGCCGCCTCGATCTGCCGGGAGGCCGGTGTCGGGAGAGCCGGCGGAGGGTCGTCCCCGGACGTCGTCTCCATGATGTCGCCGACCTCCGTCGCGGATCCGGCCGCGTCAGCCGGCTCGGTGTGGTCGCCGATGTCGGTGGCGGATCCGGCCGCGTCAGCCGGCTCGGTGTGGTCGCCGATGTCGGTGGCGGATCCGGCCGCGTCAGCCGGCTCGGTGTGGTCGCCGACCTCTCCCGTCCTGTCCTCCGTCTCCTGCCAGGTCCCGGTGGTCTCGGTGCTCGTGTCGTCCTGCATCGGAACGTCGGGATCGCTCGGATCGGCGGAATCGATCGTCTCGGTCTGCTCGGATGACCCGGTTGTCACCTCGGCCGTGTCGACGGCGAAGAGGAAGGGACCGGAGGTGGCCGTCTCGGCCGCGGGGTCGCCGTCCCGGTCGGTGCCGCCGGGCTCCGGCGTGAACATGGTGAGGAGTGAGCCTCCGTCGGTGTCGAATGTTGACAGGTCGCTCAGCGCGGGGATTTCGGCGGTCGGGGTGTCGACTGCGCTCCGTGCCTGTGCTGGATCATCGGCGTCGGCAGGCACACCGCCGGCATCGCCATCGGGTGGCTTCGGCGGCCACTCCACACCGACGGAATCGAGCGGGCCCGAGTAGGTGTACGACGTCGTGGCGATCACCGAACCACGTGCTGGTTCGGTCGCCCACTCGTCGGGCGGCATCGGCGGGAGCGGTGCCGGTGACTCGTCGGCCGGCATCGGCGGGAGCGGCTCCGGTGACTCGTCGGGCGGCATCGGCGGGAGCGGCTCCGCTGACTCATCGGCCGGCATCGGCGGGAACTCCGCCGGTGACTCGTCGGCCGGCTCCTGGTCCAACGGCCGAAGGGGGACCATGGGTTCGGACAGCGGTGCGACGGCCGGCGTGTGCTTCACGGCCGAATGCCCGGTCGGGGGTTGAGGGGGAACGGTGCGCTCCGTCGAGCCCGGAGACGGCGGAACGATTCGTGACCCGGTCACGGTCTCGGTGGGGTCGACGACGGCCACGGAGCGCGACGGTGCGGTGACAGGCTGGATCGCCTCGAAGTTCGACGCCACGGGCAGTGGCTCGACGCGGTTCCGGCGGGAGGTTCGTCCGGTGCGGTGGGGCCCGGTGACGGTCGCCATCACGGCCGTGGCGGACTGCCGGGGCGACGGGCCGGCGAGTGATCCGGTTCGCTCCGTTGGCAGTTCCTCCTGCTCGTTCTGCAGTCGGAGATCGCTGATCACGTACAGCGCCAGAGCGGCAACGGTGACTGCGGTCAGGAAGCGGACGATGAGCTGTTCGCCGCTGGTCATGGCACCGGCGAGAATGACGCCCAGTGCTCCGAGAGCGGTCAGGATGAAGATGCCGGAGACGATGCGCTTGGCCATATGTGTGGACCTCCGTGTGACACATTAGGCCATAAGAGATCCAGTTGCACATCATCAATTCTAGTAAATAATCACCTAGAATCTTATCGCTTCATGCTTATGCAGCGTCATCCGTGCAACGCCAGCACTATGCATCTAGAACCGTCGCCGCCCCCTGCCGGTCAACGATCGGCGGCTCGGTCGACCAGGGGAAGTTGATCCACTCGTCGGTCTTCTTCCAGACGAAGTCACACTTGACCTGTGAGTGCGACTTCTCGTAGAGCACCGCCGTCCTGCTCTCGGCGACGACCTCCTGGCAGAACTCGTGCACGACCTTGAGGGTGTGGCCGGTGTCGGCCACGTCGTCGGCGATCAGAATACTCGAATCCGTTAGATCGAATTTGTCGAGGTAGGGCGGCAACATCACGGGCACGTCGAGGCGTTCGTCAACGCCCGTGTAGAACTCGAGATTCATGACGTAGAGGTTCTTGACCGACAGGGCGTAACCCAACGAACCGGCCACGAACAGCCCGCCTCGGGCGATCGCCAGGATGAGATCCGGCCGGAAGCCGCTGTCGGCCACCTCCTGTGCCAACTCCCGGGCCGCTCGACCGTAGATGTCCCAGGTCATGATCTCTCGCACATCCACCGGCTCGCTCATTGCTACTCCCTTGGCTTCGATCGGATCGGCCACTGGCTGACCGCGATCGCTCAAATCGCTGATGAGTTTTCTACATGTCCACCGCTCGGGCACCAACCACCAACAGACAATTCGTGCAAAACGGCCGGTGTAATCGCCCTCGACGAACCGTGCTCGATCCCTGGGTCAAACTACTCAGCCCAGCAGGTACTCTGGCTCGAAGTGGTGCCGCGCGCCCGTTTACCGAGGAGTCGGAGTAAGGTTGATGCTTGTCGAATGGCACGATCGTATGAAACCGTCAAACGGCATCGCGGCTCGTGTTGGGTGGGTCCGAGTCCACGCCACCCATCCCGATGCATCGAGGCATCGGGCGGGCGCCGCGCCCACTCCGTGGGCGTGCTGAGAAGCTCAGGTCGGTTGGATCACCGCTGATGATCATGGATACACCCCAGGATGTCGATCGCTCTGTGTCGTCGGTTCGGTTCCGGCGCTGGTCGCGCGCCCTCGCCGCCGTCTCGGTAGCAGGTTTCGTGGTCTCGGGCTCGCTGGCCGCGGCGGGGCAGGAGGGCACCACATCGACCACCGTGGCGGAGACCACCACGACCCCCGAGTCGACAACCACGACCGTGGCATCGAGTTCCACGACGACCACCACCGGAACGACCGCCACGTCGGAGCCGACGGCCACCGTTGCCGGTGGCGCCGGGCAAGTCCCGACCACGACCGCCGACAACTCGGGGGCGAGGGCCAAAGCGGCGGCGAACTTGAATCTGGCCAAAGCAGCAGACGTCGAAATCGCCCGGGGTTTGAACGAGATCAACGCCGCCGCGAACGCAACCCTCGAGAAGATCGACGAGGCGAACCTCCGTATCGAGCAGACCGAGGCCGTCCTCGCCCGTACCGCCGACGAGTTGGAGGCGTCCGGTCGCCGCCAGGCGGAGATCGAGTCCGACCTGCGGGTCAAGGCGATCGAGGGCTTCAAGACCCGCACCCTGGGCGGCGCCAACCCGCTGCTCACCGACATGGATCTCAACCGGGCCATCCGGCAGAACGGCCTCCTGGCCCAGGCCAGCCTGTCGACGGCCGAGCTGCTCGAAGAGCTGCGGGCACTCCTCGAGGAGCGGCGGCTGGCCAATGCCGAGGCCGAGCAGGCGAAAGCCGACGCGGAGGCCGCCGAGACCGTCCTTCAGGAGGAGTTGGCACTGCTGAAGGAGCAGCAGGCGGCCCAGCTCGAACTGAAGGCCGAGGCAGAGCGTCGCGTCGACATCTGGGCCGGCGAGTTGACCGCGTACGCCCGCGAGGACGCGGCCGTTCAGCGGGTCATCGTCGAGAAGGCCACCAAGGCGCCGGTGGAGACGGCGGTCAACACGCCGACTCAGGCCTCCACATCGGGTTTCCAGTGGCCGATCAACGCCCGCGTCACCAGCGAGTACGGGTACCGCGTCCACCCGATCTATGGCAGCCGGCGGCTCCATTCCGGTATGGACATCGGAGCGGCCGGCGGCACGCCGATCGCTTCCTCCAACAGCGGTGTCGTCATCTTCGCCGGTCGTCAGGGCGGCTACGGCAACACCATCATCGTGGACCACGGTGGCGGAATCACCACGCTCTACGCCCACCAATCGCGGTTGGGGGCATCGGTCGGTCAGATGGTGGATCGCGGTGACATCATCGGCTTCGTCGGTGCGACCGGTACCGCCACCGGAAACCACCTCCACTTCGAGGTGCGTGTCAACGGCTCACCGTCCAATCCCCGCAATTATCTGCCGTAGACGAAGCAGGCGGCACTACGCGGCCTCGATCGTGACCTCGTGCCACCCGGTGGCGCCGCTGGGTGCGGGGGTCGCCCGTACCGACGTCTGGGTGTAGCCGCTGCCGTCGGTGGCCCGCACCCGGATCGTGTGTTGGCCGGCGGGTGGAACCCACGGCAGCACCCACTGCCGCCAGGCGTCGACTCCCAGTGACTCGCCGAGCTCGGCCTGTTTCCATTCGCCGTCGTCGATCTGGACCTCGACCGAGCTGACCCCGGTGTTGGGAGCCCAGGCCACGCCGGCGATGGCCACCGGTGTGTCGGCTTGAAGCCGGTCACGCCGCCGGGGGGTGTCGATTCGGGACTGGGTCTTCACGGGGCCGTCTTTGGACCAGCCCCGTGGGATCCAGTAGCCGTCGAAATCCTCCAGGGTCGTCAGTTCGATCTCCGACAGCCATTTCGTCGCCGACACATAGCCGTAGAGGCCGGAAACCACCAGGCGGGCGGGGAAGCCGTGCGCCACCGGAAGCGGTTCTCCATTCATGGCGACCGCCACCAGCGCAGTGCGGCCGTCGTAGGCGGCCGCGGTGGGAAAGCCGCAGGTCCACCCGTCGACCGAGCGGCTGGCGATCTGGGTGGCGTCGGGGTGGACACCGGCCTCGTCGAGCAACTCGACAAGGGGGACTCCCTGCCAGACGGCGTTGCCGACCAGATCTCCACCGACCTCGTTGGAGACGCACGAGAGCGTGACCGGTGCAACGGTGGTGGCGCGGTCCAGCAACTCCTCGTAGGTCAGCGTCACCTCGCGGTCGACCATGCCGCCGACGGTCATCGACCAGGTTGTGGGATCGACCTGTGGTTTCACGAGCGCCGTGTCGATCAGATAGAACTCGTCGTTGGGGATCACCAGCGGCGTCAGACCCGGGGTGTCGGCCAGGTCCGACGTGGCGGCGTCGGTGAGGATCTCGGTGACCCGGGAGTCGGCCTCGGGACTCAGCGTGACGGCGCTGCGGGCGGTGGAAACGTTGGTGCGGGACCGAATCGAGCGGGAGGCGACAACCGCTCCCGCGCTGGCAACGCCGGTGGCACCGGCCCAGTTGAGGAACGAACGTCGCGAGACGGCGGGGGAGGTCGGATGATCGGTCACGGTTTCGCCGGCCCGGTTGGCCTCGGCGCCGGTCCGGCCCGGTTCGGTCAGGGCCAACAGGCGGAACAGGATGCCGACGCCTGCTGTCACGGCGGCTGCCGTCACGATGGTCGCGGCGGTGACCGAGCCGTTCGGATCGACGGCGACCGCGAGCAGGCCAAGGAGTCCGGATGCGGTGATACCGAGCGCCCCGACCGAACGGTTTCGGCGCGAGGCGAGGCCCAGAACGGCGCCGAGCAGCAGCGAGATGATGATCGTGCCGAGGATCAACGCCGGTTTGTTGGCCAGGCCGAAGACGGTCTTGCCGAGCTCGACGAACCACGTTGGGGCGTTGTCGATGACCCGGTTGGCGACCCCGATGACAGGGCCGGGAGACGGAGCGAAGAACGCGCCGACGAGCTCACCGGCACCAAGGGCGGCGGCCGCGGCCACGACACCGGCGAGGGCAGCCGGCCAGGCCGGGCCGCGTCGGGCGCCGCCGGCCGGTGCTGGTTGTGGGCGTTCGGTCTGGAGGGTCATGGACGGGTCCTGGGTTTCTGATGTGTTGTTCGGAGACGGCGGGGGTTCCGGATGTGATCTTCGACGTACCCATTGTCGCCGTTCGGCATAACAATCCGATAAACACGGCCACAAGGGGCGGAAAAGGACGCCGGGAGCCGCGGTTTGGCCCGGCGTGGACGTTCGTGGTCCAATGCCGGGATGGCCGGCAACTCCAACCCATCCGATCCCGACAACGGCGACGGCGACACCGATACGGGAGACCCGGCGGCGGCCGCCTCCGCCCCGGTTGCACCTCTGGCCGGGCGGGTCGTGCTGGTGACCGGTGGGAACGGCGGCATCGGTCTCGGAATGGCGCACGGATGCGCCCAGGCCGGAGCCGACGTCGTCATCTGGGGTACGGCTGCGAAGTCATGGCCGGCGGGTCACGGCGCGGCGAGTCGATGTTTCCGACGAGTCGCAGGTGGTCTCGGCTTTCGCCGAGGCGGTCGAACTCGGCGGTCGGATCGACTCGGTTTTCGCCAACGCCGGCGTGTCCGGCGGCGGACCGTTCGTCGATCAGACACTCGATGAGTGGCGGCGGATCCTCGCGGTCAACCTCGAAGGCGCGTTCCTCACGCTTCGGGAGGCCACCCGGCACATGATCGATCGGGGCGAAGGTGGAGCGCTGGTGGCCGTCAGCTCCATGTCCGTCATTCACGGCGCGCCAATGGCTCAGCCCTACGCGGCCGGCAAAGCCGGGGTTCTGGCCATGATTCGGGGTCTGGCGGTCGAGTTGGCCCGCCACAACATCCGCTGCAACGCGGTCGTGCCCGGCTGGGTCGAGACGGAGATGACCGAGGCCGGCCGCCAAAACGACCGGTTCCTCGAGAACACCACGAAGCGCACGCCGATCAGACGTTGGGGCGTTCCGGAGGACTTCCGTTCGGTCGCGGCGTTTCTGGCTGATCCGACCCAGATGTTCCACACGGGCGATCAGATTGTGTTGGACGGGGGCTACACCCGCTTCTGACCGGCGAACGGCAGCGTCAACAACTACCCTTCTCCCATGACGTACCGAGACGACGGGAGGCAGCGGTGAAGGTGAACGTCGATTACGACCTGTGTGAGAGCAACGCCGTCTGCATGGGCATCGCACCCGCGGTGTTCGAGGTGCGGGACGACGACTTCCTCTACCTGTTGACCGAGAACCCCGATCCGTCCCAGCACGACGCCGTGCGATTGGCAGCCGAACGATGCCCCCGCCAGGCGATCGCCATCGAGGAGGATTGAGCACGTCACCGGAGTCCGCAGACCCGGGGTCGGCCGCGGACGAGTCGGTCGAGGTGCTCGCTGCGGACGGCTCGGTCGTCGAGATCGTGCCCCGCCATCGAATGCGGTCCGAGGGGCTGGCCCATCGAGCCACCTTCGTCATCACGGTGCTCGCCTCGCCCGAGCCGGGCGGGCCCTCCGATGATTCGACCACCGACGATTCGCTCTCCGATCGGTTGGAGCGTTGGCTCGGTGACCTGTCGTGGCCCCTGCTCGGACCCGACGTCGACGGCCGACCGGCGCCGGTGCCACCCGACCTGGGGCCGGCGGTCCACCTGGCCTCCGACACCCCGCTTGTCGTCCACCGCCGAGCGGACTGGAAGGACGTGTATCCGGGCTACTGGGATCTGGCGTTCGGCGGCGTCTGTTCGGTGGGAGAGCGGTGGCTCGAATCGGCCGAACGTGAACTGACGGAGGAGGCCGGGCTGCCGACCCGAACGGCCACAGCCGTTACCGGTGGCCGTCCCGTCACCGTCGTTCCGGTGGCCGCCGGCCGTTATGTCGATGATCGGTCCGAGACATTCGGTGTGGTGTTCGTGGCCTTCGCCGACCGGGACCCCGTGGCCT
This sequence comes from Acidimicrobiales bacterium, assembly GCA_041594435.1. Classification (GTDB taxonomy): domain Bacteria; phylum Actinomycetota; class Acidimicrobiia; order Acidimicrobiales; family SZUA-35; genus JAHELU01. Next base: position 22,303 of record JBFHME010000010.1, on the reverse strand, counting down.
CCGATGGGGAGGTGGTGGCGATCGAACGCATCCCGCTGGGCGACCTCGCGACGTGGGTGACCGACCGTCCGGTCTGCCCGGACTCGAAGTCGCTGGTGGTACCTGTCGTCTCGACGCTCATCGATCGGCCGGGTCCGCATCGATAAAACTGTTGCCGTCCACGATTCCGGTTCGCCGGACCGCTAGTCTCGGAAGCCGTGGCGGAGCGCCGAGCTGATTTCGGTGCTGATTCGTGTCTGCAATGGTTGTCTTGCAGCGTTCCGTGTTGCAGTGCAACGTCTTGAGTACAGGAAGTCAGTGATGGGGACTCACCCAGGTTTTTCACCCGCTACCCCGGCCGATCATGTCGATCCCGATTTCGGCATCGAGATGGATCGGGCTGCGGTCGTCCGAGCCCGCCACCAGGTTTTCGGTTTCGTACTGCTCGGCGTTCTCTGTTGCCTGGCCGCCGCCGTGTTCACCCGCTGGAGCCCTCACCAGGACCCCGCTCGCTGGTTCTGGTCGGTCGTCGGTTCCCTGGCCGGTGTCGTCTGCCTCGTCAAGGCCCAACGAGTCCACGGCGGAGTCGGCGCCGACCGTGACGCCAGCCCGTACTACGGGATCTTCGCCGGGGTGACGTCGGGTGCCCTTCTCCTGATGGTTCTGTCGGTCGACGGCTGGGTGCTTCCCGGGGTGTTCTTCGTGATAGCGGCCGTGCTTGCGTTCATGGCCTGGATCGAGCAGAGCGCCATCGGGATGACGGCGGCTGTTTCCGTGGCGGTGCTCTGTGCGGGCAGCGGCGTCGCCGCCCTGGACGACACCGCGGCCGTGGGCCTCGGCTCACTCGGCCTGGGTCTGATGCTGCTCACGGCCGCGGTTGCCATGGGTTTCGTCGAGGATCCCGCTTCCTGAACCGACCGGCCGGTGCCAGAGATGCGCCGCCCCGTCCCTATGCTTGAACTGTCCTCGACAGACGGTCACCCGGCCGGTCGACGTCGAGGAGGCGCCGCAACAAGCGTGGAAAGGAAACCGTGACCGCATTTCCCTTGGGCCCCCAATGGCCGACCGTCGATCCGTTTCTCTTCGTGGCCCATCACCTGGACCGCTACCCTCCCGGCAACAAGGAGTTGGGGCCGGCGGCGCCGCTGGAGGGTCGGGCGATCGGCAACGACTTCGCCGACGTCGACGGCTGGAACATGTACCACGGGTCCGTCGTTCCCGGCTTTCCACAGCACCCCCATCGAGGCTTCGAGACCGTCACCTACCTGCGTACCGGCTTCGTCGACCATTCCGACTCCCTGGGGGCGACCGCCCGGTACGGTCCCGGCGACACCCAGTGGCTCACAGCCGGCGCGGGCATCGTGCACTCCGAGATGTTCCCGCTCCTTGCCGCCGAGCGCGACAATCCGCTCGAGCTGTTCCAGATCTGGCTCAACCTCCCACGGGCCAACAAGATGGTCGACCCTCATTTCACGATGATGTGGTCGGAGTCCACGCCCCGGGTACCCGTGGGCTCACCCTCGGCCGACGGGTCGGAATCCGCGGTCACCCTCATCGCCGGCTCGTTGGACGACCATCGGTCCCAGCCTCCTCCCCCGGATTCCTGGGCCGGGAACCCCGATGCGGACGTGGCCATCATGCATCTCGAATTGCAGCCCGGCTCGACGTGGACGATGCCGGCGGCGGGCGAGACGACGGCCCGCGTCGCCTACTTCTATCGGGGCGCGAAGCTGACCGTCGGGGCCGCCGGACCAGGATCGGGCGACACGACGATCGCCGGAGGCAACGGCCTCCAGCTGGGACCCGGACCGGTCACGTTCACCGCAGCCGGTGAGACGGCGCTGGTGATGATCCTTCAGGGTCGCCCCATCGGCGAACCCGTCGCCCAGTACGGGCCGTTCGTGCTCAACGACCGGGCCGGCGTCGAGCAGGCGTTTGTGGACTACCAACGCACCGGATTCGGTGGCTGGCCCTGGCATCGCGACGACCCCGTCCACGATCGGGATGCGGGTCGGTTCGCCCTCCGCCCCGACGGCGGTCGGGAGATCCCCGAGGCGATCACGAGCCGGTAGCGCCCACCTCGGCCACCGCCGGTGACATCCAGGCCAGATAGAAGGCCCCGACAAGCAGTGCAGCCGACGCAACGGTGATCACTGCGGCCCAGAACCAGTAGGGCAGGATGAGCACATTGGCGATCTCCTGGGTGTCGGAATCGAGGATCCGTCCGTTGCGCACGAAGTTCTTGGTGAACATGTAGTCGAGCGTGCCCCAGAAGGCCAGACAGAACTGGATGCCGATGAGCTGAGCGAGAAAGATGCGGACCCCTTCCGGTCCGTAGAGGGCGACCGGCGCCAGGACACCGGCGACGGCTCCCAGTGCGAGCCAGCCGAACAGGTTCCGCACGACGGCGATCAGCGAAAGGCCGATGGCGAGCGCCAGGACCGCCAGCACCCATCCTGCGGTCCGGGCCCGGGATCCGAGCACGATGACGGCCCCTCCGGCCAGCGCCGGTCCGATCAGGCCCCCGGCGGCGACGACTGCTCGTCGAACCCCTCGAACCCCGGTGGACAGCGCCTGCCCGCCGAGATTGGAGTAGATCTCGAGCCTCCTGAAACGTCCTCCGACGGCCACCGCGGCGAGACCGTGTCCCATCTCGTGCACCCAGGTGCCGAGGAGGGCGAACGGGTACAGGATGCGGCGGCCGAATGGCAAACGGGGAACGACGACACTGACCGCCACCGCCACCCAGAACAGCGTCGCGAGCTGATCGGAAGAGGGATCGGTGAGGATTGTGGGCGCTTGATCCACCCGGTAACTGTAGTGGCTCGAGGTCACCCGGGCAGACCACTTCCGACAGCGGCGGAAATCGACTTGCACTCCCGGTTTCGGTCGGCGTTGGACGATTCGACTCACAAGGCTCGGGAAAATTAGGCCAACATACTCTGGCGCGCCGGGCCCATATCCGACACAATGAGTGGGTACAAACGACCAGGAAGTCTGTGGTCCACCCAGTGGACCAGAAAGGACTTGAATGTCTACACGTACACGCTCCAACCGTCTTCGGAAACCGGGAGCGGCGGCTGTTCACAAGCCGGGCCGCTTCGACCGCAAAGTGGAGCACCGCCGAGTGCGGCGGGCTGCCCAGGTGGAGTTGCGGAACCTGGCCGAGCAGGAAGACTACGCACTTCCTCGCCCGGTTCACACGACACGCAAGGTCGAACCCGACGAGCGCCCGGACGTCGAGGTCAAGCGGCGCCGGTTCAAGGTCTGGAAGACCAAGGGATGGAAGCGTCGGACCAACCTTCGAGCCGAGCGGGCTGCGTCCTACCACGATCTGGTCAAGAGCCTCTGACGAGCCCCATCTAGCAGGCCGGCAAGGCGTCCGAAATAGCGTCGTTCGCCCGTGTCGGCGCGCCCATCGGCGTCGGTCGAGATTCGGTTAGGTCATCGGTCTCCGATGCACTAAGTTGGGAGCGGCGATTTGGACGGCCGCTTCCGCCGGACCGGCTGGTCCTCTGCCTCTCCTCCCCTCCGGGGGGACGACTGAAGGACCCCGATGACCGAGCCGAGCTGGATGGCCCATACACAGCCTGACAACGCCGAGCTTCCTCTTTGGACGCGCGCTCTCATCGGTGACATGCTTCCCGACGCGGTCACGCCGCTCACGTGGAGCCTCATCTGGGAGCCGGCGGCCGCCTACGGCTGGCGGGATTGCCTCATCGAGCGTTTCGGCTTCGACGATGCCGAGATCAGTAGCAGCCACCCTGAGTCGGTGGCCTCCTTCGGCGGGTTCGCGTACCTCAACGCCTCGGTGCTTCGCGTCTGGGCCGATCGCACCCCGAGCCTGGCCACCGACCACATCGATCCGGTCCTGACCGCAGGCCCGAAGCCGCCTCCGACCCATTGTTCCCCCACATGGAACGCGCCGGATTCGGTGACCGTCGGGATGTTGCGTCAGTGGTACGACTGGGTGTTGCGCAGCCGTAACCAGCGGGAACTGAACCGGGCCATCGACGACGTCGATCGGCTGCTCTGCGAACCGTTCGACTCGTCGGCCATGACCGACGTCGAGCTGATCGGTGCCATCCACGACCTGCTGCCGCCGTGCCGGCGGCTCTTTTCGCAGTACCTCAACCAGACGCTGGCGGCTCTCATCGGCCCCCGCCTGGTGAACGAAGCCTGCATCGACATCGGCCAGCCGGCGCACACCCTCCGGCTTCTCAGCGGCCTCGGCCAGGTCGATCCCGTTTCCCCCACCGTCGTGCTCTGGGAATTGTCCCGGCTGGTGCGTGGCTCGGCCCCGCTGCAGCGTTTCTTCGCCGAGCAGCCCGACGGGCTGGACTCGATCCTCCGCCGTTCTGATCAACCCGACGCCATCGCACTCATCGCCGGCATCGACGCCCTCATCGAAGAGATCGGGTTCCGGGGACCGAACGAATGGGATCTGTCCTCACCGACCTGGGATGAGGTTCCCGCGATCGTCATCGCCATGATCGGGTGCTTGAGCCGGTGCGACGAGTCGTTTGCCCCAAGCCGACGCCGCCGTCATCTCGAGGCCGACCGCTATCGGCTCACCGTGGAGATTGCGGCGGCTCTACCTCCCGAAGCCCGGGCCATGTTCGTCGATGCCGTCGAGTCCGCGGTCACGTTCATACGAGGTCGTGAAGCGTGCCGAACAGCCTTGATGCGGTTGCTTCACCGGGTCCGGGTGATCGTCCGGGACGTGGCGGTGCGGGCAAACCGCCGCGGTGATCTCGGCGACCCCGACGATATCTGGGTGCTTCGTGGTGAGGAGCTGGCCTACTACGCCGACGGTGGCCTGGCCGAGTTGCGGGTGCTGGTCGAGGAGCGTCGTCGGGAGTTCGAGCGGATCCAGGAGATCGACCCGCCACCGATGCTGTGGCGTGGGGGCGACGGCCCCGGTGACGGAGGGCCCGACGGCTGGGACCCTTCCGCGGTGGAGGCCGAGTCGGCGGCTGATCTTTCGGTCATGGAGCCGGGTGACATCATGTTGGGTTCGCCGGGGAGCCCGGGGATGGCCCAGGGTCGCGCCCGCGTCATCGCGTCGATGGCCGATCTCGCGGATTTCGAACCGGGTGAGGTGTTGGTCCTCGCCCGGCCCGTGCTGGCCACCACGCCGATCTTCGTGGCCGCCGGGGCCGTCATCACCGACACCGCCGACACCTTCGCCCATGCGGTCGTCGTGGCCCGCGAGCTCGGCACGCCCATGGTCGTCGGGGCAACCGGAGCCACGCATCGCATCGAGACCGGCGTGACGCTGAACGTCGACGGCCTCACCGGTGTCGTTTCGGTGGTCGCTGATGCAGGCGATGATTCAGCCGAGGCTTCGATCCCAGAGGACCGATAGGCAGCGGTCGTCGAGTCGACCGGGGGACCAGCCGGCCCAGAGTCCGCCGACGGCTCGTCGGCTGTATTCCTGCCAGGCCAGCACCGATCGCTCGCCGGTCCGCCGAACGGTTTGAACCAGGCCACCCTCGAAGACGTCGTAGCCGGCCCAGACACCGGGCCAGTCCTTGGTCGACGCCACTTCGGTCAGCATCACCGATCCGTGTCGCCGGATCCGGTTGCGGTGGGTGTGACCGGAGCTGACGACCACCGGCTGCGACAGCCGGTCCAGTTCGTCGAGGAAGTTGGTCGACTCCGGTGCCGAGATGCCGATCGGCCAGTATCGGGGAAGTCGGGTCGGCTGGAGCTGGTGGTGCATCAGCAGCAGAATCGGCCGGTCCGATTCCCGGGCTCGGTCAAGGATCGGGACGGCGACGGGTTCGACGGTGCCCCGCCCCGATTTCGGTATGGTGCTGTTGGCCACGATGAGCCGCAGGCCGGGAAGGTCGCAATGGTCGACGCCGTGAACCATCTTCACCCGGCGACGGCCCAGATGTTCGGGGAGCCGTCGGCCACCGTTGTCGACATCATGATTGCCGGGAATGGCGATCATCGGCAGCTCTTCGAACGCGTCGACCAGCGCACCGACGTGTTCGAAACACTCCTCGGTTTCGTGCTGGGCGAGATCCCCTTTCAAGACCAGTAGACGGGCACCCCACTGCGCCGAGTCCTCGATGGCGCCGACGGCACAACGCCACGGGTGAGGAAGCTGCCATGGCCCCGGTGCCCTCCCCGGCTCCGGCACCCGATCGGGCATCAGGGCGAGTTTCCGTATCCGGTGCGGATCGATCATGTCGTGATCGGGGTCGCCGGCCGGCTCGATCTCGGTCATCGTCTTGAAGAACCCCCAGCGGGCCGACCCGAGGTGGAGATCGTTGACCGTCGCCAGCCTGGCCAGGTGCGCACCCGGCGGTCTCGGTGCCGTCCGCGCCGTCATCGTGTGCCGGCGCCCGCCCGCCGGGTGGTCGACGACGATGGTGTAGGCGGTGTCGTCGGCCAATCCGCACACGTCGATCGAGCCGGCGCCGCCCTCGTGGTCGACGGTGATCCCATGATCGCCGCAGGTGACGGTCAACGGTCCTGCCGGCAGGGTGCCCCAGGTGAGCTGGATCGATTCGTGGTCGACCGCCCACACCTGGAGCGGTGACGGTTCCGATGCGAGCATCAGCCGGTGAGGAAGCGACGGAACCCCTCGGCCTCACGGCCGCGCAGGGCGACCGCGACCCGCTGTTTCTCCAGCACCTGCTGCAGCGTCTGCTCCCCGCTGGGCACGTCGTGTTCGGTGAAGAACGCCGAGACCATTCGCTGATCGGCCTCGGTGTCGAGGCCCACGATGCCCTCCATGATCCTCACGATGTGACTCGACGCGAACAGGTCCACCAGGGTGCTCCAGTTTCCGGCGATGAAGTCCCAGGTCAGGCGTCCCTGCCCTCGGTTCATGAGAGCTCGTCGAAGCAGGAACGGTGAGTTCTGCGTGCGGATCGAGCCGTCGAGAATCATTCCGTGGAGCCGTTCGATGAGCTCCGGGTGATCGAAATCGGCCAGCGCTCCGAGGAACCGCAGTTCCTCCTGGGGTGTCGCCGCCCCTTTCCAGGCGGCGACGAAGTCGTCGAAGTCCGCTTCGTCGCCGGTGGCGGCGGTGACGTCGATCGCCGCGGCCAGTAGTGACGAGTCGACGAGTTCGGGGTCGCGCAGGCCGGCGGCCGTGGCCCGTTTGGCCTCGTCCTGGATCTCGGGGTCGTTGGCCACGACGCCGAGGGCGCGAACCAGGTCGCCTCGCAGTTGGCGACGCTCGTCGGTGTCGTTGTCGGCTGGAGCGAGTCCCAAGCCCGCCAGCGCCGGGGCGAGGGCGTCGTGGACGATCTCCTCCAGCCGCTCGAGGGCCTCGCCGTCGACGAGCCGCCGGAGCTGCTCGAATCCGGTGATGATCCGGCGCCACACGGACCGGTCCGATTCCCCGGTCATGGCCTCCAGCAGGGTGAGGAAGGAGGATGTTGACGCCTGGTCGCCCAGCACGGCGGCCCAGGCATCGTCGATCAGCGCATAGCGTTCGACGGGGGAGAGGTGGTCGATCGCCATTCCGGCGAGCGTCTCCAGATCATCGTGCTCGTAGGCGACCCGGACGAAGCTGGCGCCGGTGGCGTTGACGACGACGGGTACCCCGGCACTGTCGGGCAACGTCACGGGGGTGTCGCCGAGCAGCACCCGCTGTATCGGAGGGGGGCTTTCGGGCCGGCCGCCGTCGGTTGGAAGACAGCGGTAGCGGAGCGGGATCGACCAGGTCTGTTCGTCGGTGTCGTCGGTGCCGGCAAAGATCATCCGCCGCTGGGCCAGGGTCATCGTGCCCTCCGCGTTCCGGGTGGCCAGGATCTGCGGGTAGCCACCCTGATAGATCCAGCTGTCCATGATCTCCCGCACAGGCTCGCCGGTCTCCTCCTCCAGGGCGTCCCACAGATCGGGCGTGTCGGCGTTCCCGAACTGGTGTTTCCGCATGTAGCGCCTGATTCCCTCGCGGAACCGGTCTTCTCCCAGGTACTGCTCCAACATGCGAACGACGGCCGCCCCCTTCTCGTATGTCAGCACGTCGAACATGCCCTCGGCGTCAGCCGGGCTGACGACCTCGTATTCGATCGGTCGGGTGGTCGACAGCGAATCGGTACCGAAGGCGGCCGAACGGGACAGACCGAAGTTGGTCCAGCGATTCCACTCCGGACGATAGGCGTCGGTGCAACGCATCTCCATGAAGGTGGCGAAGGCCTCGTTGAGCCACAGGCCGTTCCACCACGTCATCGTGACGAGATCGCCGAACCACATGTGGGCCAGCTCATGGGCGATCACGTCGGTCACGTTCTGCAGTTCGGGCTGGGTGGCCCGCAGCGGATCGACCAACAGCACCGTTTCCCGGAAGGTGACGCAACCGAGGTTCTCCATCGCCCCAAACGCGAAATCGGGAATGGCCACGAGATCGAGTTTCGTGCCCGGGTAGGGGAGCTCGAAGTAATCCTGGAAGTAGCGGAGAGCGAACGCCCCGACTTCGAGTGCGAAGCCGGTCAGCTCGCTCTTGCCCGGGATATGGACCACCCGGAGTTCGACGCCGTCGACATCGACCGGATCGGTCATCTCGATCGGACCGATGACGAAGGCGACCAGATAGGTGCTCATCACGACGGTCGGGGCGAAGCTGACGAGGATCCGCCCGTCGCCGGTCGGCCTGCGACCGATCTCGGCGCTGTTCGCCACGGCGTTGTGGCCTTCGTCGATGACGAGGTCGATCTGGAAGACGGCCTTCAGGTCGGGCTCGTCCCAACACGGAAAACACTGGCGGGCATGGGTGGCTTCGAACTGGGTCGTGGCCAGCTGATGCTCGTTCTCGTCGGCGTCGGTGAACTGGCTGAGGTAGGGCCCGACCAGGTGATCGTTGAACGGGCCGCTGAAGTCGATGGCGAGTTCCAGCTCACCCGGCTCGACAGGCTCGTCGAGGCTGAGCGTGAGGCGTTCGTTCTCGTCGTCGGTCGTGGCCGAGACCCTGATCGTGCGGCCGGCCTGGGATACAGACGCCTCCTCGATGGTCAGGTCGAGGCTGTTGAGCACGATGGTGTCCGTGGACTCGGCAGCCTCGGCGGTGATGGCCACCGACCCACTGAAGGAGCCGGCCTCCATATCGGGTTCGAAGCGCAGGCGGTATTCGCTGGGGCGGACGGTTGTCGGGAGCCGGTGGGGATGGGTTGACACAGTGCCGAGCCTACCGTCCCGGTCAGCGGTGATCACCGATGCGCGGACGGTGACGATGCGGTCGTGATGATCGGCGGGTCGGACGCGCCTGTACTGGAGGTGAAGACGAGTTCGGCTCACGACCTCCTCTCGGTGCCCGTATCCGGCGGCCAACGCCGCGGTGTCGTTTCGTGGGATCGTCTGCGGTGCACCTACCGGGCGGACATCGACCTGTTCGCCGCGATGCCGGAGGCGCAGGGGTTTGCCGTTCAAACAGCCGACGCGGTCTGGAGCTGGGTTTCGGAATCACGATCCGGTGTGCTGCCCGGTCGCCTCGTCATCGGTCACCGGCTGGTCGAACTGGTCACCATCGACTCGGTGGTCAACAGGCTGACATCGCTCGGATTCCATCCCGACGGCCGGTCTCTGCAGGCGTTGATCGAACTGCGTTCGGCGGTGAGAGACCGCTGCGGCTCCGTGGTCTTCCAGGGCCGTCTGCGTTCCGGTGGTCGTGAACTCGTGCTCGGGCTGCCGGGCGGCCGAAACCTTCCGGTATCACCTCGGTTCGACCATCCTGAGCATGGATTCGGGTGGGGTCGCCGGGCCGAGGCCACGTTCCGAACGGCCCGCGTTCTCGTCGACATGGCATGGTCCCCGCAGCGCGATCCCGCCACGGAAGCCGCCGTAACCGACCTGGCGGTATCGGTCCTCGCCGAGGTGACGAGCGGCTTCGTATGGCGGGCGGAATCCGTGGCCGACTGGATCGCCACCGAATCCGCCGAGCTGGTCGCCGGCCCGGACGCCGCTGCACCGGAGTTCGTGTCAGGGGATCGGCCGAGCTTCGATCAGCTTTCGCTGGAGCTGCGATAGGGAGGTCGGCGGAGACGGGATCGCACCCGCAGGCCGGTGTTGGGTAGGTGTCTCCAGGCGACGTGGGCATTCGTACCGTCACCAACGTTTGACGAGAAGGCTGTGGTAACTTGGGCGCCATGAGTCGTGATTCCGCCGCATTATTCGACGACCCCATGAACAGCCTTGCCGAGCCTGTTCCCGATCTTCATTCATTGGATGAGGGCATAGCCATCCTTGGGCGATTCGAGCAGATTCTGGCCGAGTTGGAGTCGGCGCTCGACGCCATGCCGCTCTCCGCCTCCTGATCTCCGGAGCCCGTCGGCCCCTCGTGAGGAATGTGGGCCCATCATGGAGCTGTCGTTCGACGACGTGTCGACAGCCTTGATTTTGATTGTTGGCGCGCCTACATTCGAGGCGTTGGTTGTTGTTATGTGGTGAATGGATTCCGTCGAAGATCGGCGTCGGACCTACCTGTTCCCACCGAAAAGGCGGTTCTCATGGGGCTGAATGCTCTGCTGTTGGTTTTGGTGTTGGTGCCGGTGACTGTCGCCGTCGGCCTGGTTGTCGGCGAACCAAAGGCGCTCCTCGGACGCCGGCGCGCCGATACCGGCCGGACGGCGGTGCGTCCCCGGTCACCATCGCCACCGTCGTCGATCCCGTCCCCGGTGGCGATCTCCGAACCTTCCGACGGTCAAGCAGCCGAGGCGCTTGATCGTCTCCGGCTCTGGGTGGAGAGGCGGGGCGCAGCCGATCCGCCATCGTCCACGCTTCCACCGCTGCCTCGCCCCAACCGCCGACGGCAGGCGCTGAACTGCACGCTTCGGCTCTCTCGTCGCCACCGGTCCGCCACTGCGGCCGATGGCGGTGTGGCAGGGCCGATGATCCGGGTGCTCGGCACCGCTCGAGTGGATGGATTCCCGGTTGCGATGACCAGCCAGCAGCAGGCTCTGGTCGCCATGCTGGGACTCCACGGGCCATCCAGTCGTGACCAGATGATCGATGCACTGTGGGGTGGCCGCGCGATCTCGGTCAGCCGGTTCGCCAACCTCCTGGCCGACGTTCGCGCAGTGGTCGGACGCGAACGGCTTGTCCAGACTCCGGACGGCCGCTACGAGTTGCTCGATGTGGGTACCGACGTCGAACGATTCGCCGATCTGCTCGAGCAGTCCACGACGCCGTCCTCGGCGTCGCTCGACGTCGCCGAGGCCCAGCGGGCGCTCGAGGGATTGGAGGAGGCGATCGGGCTCATCGACGGGCCGATTCTCGACTCCGGCCGGCGTCGCTTCTGGAGCTGGATCGACGACGACTACCACCGACGTTACGACATCGAGCGGATGGTCGTTTCAGCCGGCCTTCGTGCCACCGCACTGGCACTCGGTGCCCACCAGCCCCAACGGGCCCGCTGGGCGTGCGAGCGGTGTCTGGCCGCGGTGCCGCACGAGGAACGCCTGGTGGCCACCTTGGCGGAGATCCACCTCGTTCAGGGTCGCCGCCGCGCCGCTGCCGAGTTGGTGGCCGGATGGGAACAGGCGGTGCGAAGGCTCGGTCTCGGCGAGCCGTCACCCGGCCCGCGGAACCTGCTGGTGTATGGCGCCGGCAGCGCTGGCCACCCCCCGGATCCGCCCGGCGGCGGGTTTGCGCCGGCCTCGAGGGGGTTCAGAAGCTCTGTGAGTCCTCCGGCACCGCGGTGACGACCACGTTGGCAAGGTACGACCGGGCTCCGGGATCGAATTCACCACCGCAGGTGATCAGCTGCAGGACCGTCTCGCCGGTCTTGCGGAACACTTCCTCGGCCGGCAACTCCGTCTTGTCGTACTGGGTGTTGCCGACAACCCGGTACCGCATCACCGAACCGTCGGCCAGTTCGACCTCCAGCGCGTCGTTCGGGCGGAGATCGGCGAGATTGTAGAAGGCTCCGCGCTTGCCGCCGTAGTCGACGTGGGCGGCGAGAACCGTCGCACCGGATTCCCCCGGCAGCGAGCTGTGCTCGTACCAGCCAACGGTGTCGGCGGCAGGAACATCGAGCTGTTTCTCCTCGTCGACGCCGACGGACACGATCGGTGCCTCCAGTCCGATGTCCCCGATACGAATCATCACCGGTTGCGGTTGCTGCTCGTCGACGAGGTCGTCGGTCAGGCGGCCGTCACGAACCGGAACCCGAACCCGGGCCCGCGACGAGTCGCCGGTTTCACCGGGCAGATCGACCGCTGCGGATCCGATGGTGGTACGAGCCAGGGCGTCGGCATCGGGGCCGCCGGTGTCGGCGGTCACCGCAGCTCCGACCGTGGCCAGCGTGCTCCCCAGAACGAGGACGCCCGAGAGCACGCGGCGGTTCACGGAAGTCGACGTCGGCGGGCCATCACGGCCCCGCCGGCCACGACCATGACGAGGGTCGTCACCCCGACCAGGTAGAGACTGGTCATGTCCTCGTCCATGCCGACGAGGTTGCTGTTGCCGGTTGGGACCTCGGTCGGAGCGCTGCTCAGGCCGCTGAATGATTGAACGACCGCGTCGAGTGTGCCGTCGTCGGCCGATCCGAACACGGTGATCGACGCCAGTTCGCCGTCTTCGACGGTGATGGCGGCGTTGGCGATCTCGGTTCCGTCGCCGGTGACGGCGGAAACCGTGTGTTGACCGGCGGCCAGCGGAATCGTTGCGAATTCTCCATTGCCGATCGTGCCGTCGTCGACCGGTTCGCCGTCGATGGTCACGGTGACCTCCGGTCCCTGGGCAAGGTGCCGGACCACGATGCGACCTTGTGCCGGATCGGTGGGGGAGAGATCCTCGGTGAAGGCCGAAAGGACCACCTCGCCGTCGCCGTCGAGATGGGCGATCAGTGATGCAGGATCGGCTCCGACGGTAACCGACTGGGACGTGATGGGTAGATCGGTGCGGTCCCCGGCGGCCGCCGGGGCGCCGTCGACCGCCTGGTAGAGATCGACCACGTGGGGTCCGGCGTCGAGTGAGACCGGGCCGGCGATGGTTCCGGCGGTGAAGCCGGGGATGATCGCCTCGCCGTCGACGTAAACATCGACATCGGCGCCGGGAACGCCGTGCACGATCTGGATGCCGGCGTCGGCGGCCGATATCGGTCCGTTCACGAACGGCACCGACGTCTCGGCTTCGACGACCGGATCTTCTTCGGGCGCCGGCGCCTCGGTGTTGGTGGTCGGTGCCTCGGTGGTCGACGTGGTCGCCTGCTCCTCGGGTTCGTCCTCGGTGCCCGCCGCCGTCGTGACGTCCTCGTCGGTACCGGTGGCCGCCTCGGAGGTGCTCGAAGCCCCGGCCTCATCGGCCCCGGTGGCCGGAGCCGAGGGATCGGCCTCGTCGGTCGCCGGGGCGACCGTCGTGCCGGTGGTCGAGTGGTCGAAGGTTTCGTCACCGGATCGCAGGAGCCCCCAGGCGATCAGGGCGAGACCACCGGCGAGAATGGCGCCGACCAGAATACCCGCCCGGTTGCCCCGGCTGTCGTCGCGGTCGCTCGGATCGAATTCGACCGTTTGAGCGGCCGGTACCTCGAAGTCGTCGGCGGTTTCGTCGGCGGCTTCGGTGGGGCCCGTGGTGTACTCGCGGGAATCGAACGCCGCGTCGTCGGCCGCAGCCGCCGCATCATCGTCGTCGAACTCGCCGAGCTCGTCGAGCTGATCGGTTTCGGCGGCGGCCGCCATGGCCGCGTCATCGTCGTCGACATCGATCTCGCCGGTGACGGCGGCGTCGGAGTCGACACCTTCGAGTTCCTCGGCCACATCGTCGACGTGGTCCGCGTCGGCGTCGTCGAGATCGCTGTCGTCGTCGATGACATCGACCCCGGAATCGCCCACGAGGATGTCGTCGTCGGCAAGCAGGTCGTCGTCGGCGGGACTCTCGGCCCCGACACCGTCGGCGGTGATCTCCACGCCGTCGGTTACCTCGACCGCGCCTTCGGTGTCGCCCGCCACCTGGGAGGCGGCGGCGGCCGCTCCGATGGCCGCACCGCCGGCGGCGGCCAGGCCGCGGCCGGCCGATGCCGCGCTGCTCGGTGTGTGGGCGGCGACGATCCCGGACGCGGTTGCGGCCAGGGCGTTGGCCTCGGCGGTGGGGATGAAAGCCGGGCTGTAGGTCTTCCTCTCGTCGCCGAGTGCCTCGGCGAGGATGGAGGCGAACTCGAGAGCCGACGGCGGGCGGGCCTCCGGGGTGTCGGAGCCCGACCACATGATGAGGCGGCGGACCGAACGGGGTACGTCCTCCAGGGAATCTCCGAGCGAGGCCTCGAGGATTTTGCCGAGGGAGTACACGTCGGAGCGCTCGGTGGCATCGATGCCGTCGAGCACCTCCGGGGCGACCCAGTGGTGGTAATCGGAGCGGGCCTCGCCGCCGAGGCCGAGGCCGATACCGGCGACGGCCACATCGTCACCGACGACATGGATCTGATCGGGGGAGAGCGCGCCGTGGAACAGCCCGCGGAGGTGGGCCTCGTGGGTGGCGCGAGCCGCTGCCTCGGTGATCGCGGCGCAGTCCTGCCAGGCCGGTCCGACCGGGGGGATCTTGGAGGCCAGCGTGGGGTCATCGATCACGGGGGTTACGGCAAAGGGAGTGCCGTCACTGGCGAAGTCACTGTCGATCACGGGGACGAGACCGGGCAGATCGGCCGACTGGCGGAGCCGACGCAGGTGGGACCGATCCCACCGTTCCGACGAGCCGACGGTCACTTTGACGGCGATGCCCTCGTCGGCCACGACGATCTCGTCGAAGCCGTTGACCGACATTGAGACCGAGTCTTCCGCCGTCTCGTCGTGTGTATTCACCGTTATTACCTCCGCCGACGCCACGCCAAGTACTTCACGCAGGCCGAAAATTAGCAGCTCCGCTAACGGGTTGCTGAACTCGTAGCACGATAAGTATGAACAAGCAATCTGAAAGGCAGCGGACTGGTCGCCCCCTCACCTGCCAACGACCCAAGGTAGCAACATCTCGACTGCCTAGTCGACAACCGCAGGCAAAATTTGTTCCTATCGAAACCCTCGGTTGTCGAAGCAGGGACCGGTTCCGGTGGCCCCCCCGTTTGCCGCTCGCCGAGCGGGATGAGTGGAATCACCCAGCGGGGCCGAGTCGTGCGGACCGACCCGCAAGCGCCTCAGCGCGGAGCGCCGGCGGCGAGCCGGTACCGGTAGCCCCGGCGATCGGCGTCGATCAGGGTTATGAGACCCAGTGCCCTCAGGACGTAGGCGAGTTTCTGGGCGCTGCCGCGATCAACGACGCCGCCGGCCGCCATGTCGGCCGTTGTGAACACCTCGGGAAGGTCGGTCGGTAACATCCTCAGCACATCGGCTCCCGTCTCGAACCGCTCCCACCGGTCGATACGACGGATCTTCCTGTCGGTTGTGCGCCAGCCACCCCGACCCCGCCGGGCCGCCGGGTCGTGACGTTGGTAGCGGTCGACTTCCATGAGGACCACGTCGACCGAGAACCCGGGATGGTCGATCAGCGTCGGCACACTCACCAACTCGTCGAGGATCGAGAACCGGTTCCCCTTCTTGGGCGATCGTCGAACCGGTTTCGCCGGTCGGTGCAGATACGTGGCGATCGCCACCGGGTGTACGATCCGAATCCGGTAGCGGTCGAGGAGGGCATCGAGTTTTCGTCCCATCGCCGCAAACGATTGGGTCTGGACCTCGATGAGGAGATCCCCCCGCCGGATGTCGATGACGAAGCTCTCGAGCCTCACCTCGAGTTCGTCACCGGGCTCTGCCACCAGGTCTTTCAGGGCGGCGTGGATCGACCCCTCGTTGAGGGTTCCGATGTGGGGCGGATCGGCCCCCGGTGAAGCGTCAGTCGTCCTTGAGGGCAACGGCGTTGGGGGTGACGTTCATCTTCGGTTCGTATTCGGGAGCCACCACATCGCCACCCTCGCCCACGAGGGCGCTCCGAAGCTGATCGACACACGCTGGACACGGGCCGTAGAAGCGCTGCTGCACCGCCGCGGAGCAGCGGGGGCAGGCGTGATGCAGGGGTTCGATGGTCGATTGCATGCCGGATTCCTTGTTCATGGTCCGAATACTCGATACTGTTTGGAGACCGGAGAACTGACAACGACGTCGGACACCGACGGGTAGGCCCGTCAATCGGCTTCGATCGTGCGAACCCATCGCACTCGGAAATGTAATCCGGCCCAACACATCTACTGGTACTTACGGGGGACCTTCTACATGGCTCAAGTTGTTCTGTCCGACGTCAACAAAGTCTATCCCAACGGCTATCACGCCATCGAGGACCTTTCGCTCGAGATTCGAGACGGGGAGTTCCTTGTGCTCGTCGGCCCGTCCGGGTGCGGCAAATCCACTGCGCTGCGAATGGTGGCCGGTCTGGAGGACATCAGCAGCGGTGAACTGAAGATCGACGAACGCGTCGTCAACGAGGTTCACCCGAAGGACCGCGACATCGCGATGGTCTTCCAGAACTACGCGCTGTATCCACACATGTCCGTGGCCGACAACATCGGGTTCGCATTGAAACTGGCCAAGGTCCCCAAAGCGGAGATCAAGGAGCGGGTGCAGAAGGCGGCCCAGATCCTCGACCTCACCGAGAACCTCGACCGCAAGCCGGGCCAGCTGTCGGGTGGTCAGCGTCAGCGGGTGGCGATGGGGCGGGCCATCGTTCGCCAGCCCAAGGCCTTCCTCATGGACGAGCCGCTGTCGAACCTCGATGCCAAGCTGCGCGTCCAGATGCGAGCGGAGATCGCCGGGCTGCAGCGCGATCTCGGCGTCACGACGATCTACGTCACCCACGATCAGGTCGAGGCCATGACCATGGGTGACCGGGTCGCCGTGCTGAAGCGCGGTCTCCTCCAGCAGGTCGATACGCCTCAGAACCTCTACGATTCACCCGACAACGTGTTCGTGGCGGGTTTCATCGGTTCGCCGTCGATGAACTTGTTCAAGACGCGTCTCGAGCGCAACGAGGCCGGCCTCGTGATGAGGGTCGGCGAGCAGAGTCTGGCCATCGGGGCCGAGGCCAACAGCCGGCCGGCTCTCGAGGGATTCGTCGGCCGCGAGGTTGTGATCGGCGTTCGCCCCGAGGACATCGAAGACGCCACGCTCTCACCCAGCACTCCCGCCGATCGCCGGCTCCGTTCGACCACCCAGTTGGTCGAGTCGCTGGGATCGGAGATCATCGTGCACTTTCCGCTTCCGGTTGAGCCGTACGCCATCATGGACGCGGAATTCGAGGGCGAGGACGCCGTGGCGGCCGCCAAAGACGAATCGGGCAACTTCATCTACGTGGCCCGGATCAGTCCCCGCTCCCGTGCTCATATGGGCGACGCGATCGAGTTGGCCGTCGACACGAGCCGGATGCACTTCTTCGATCCGGAGACGGGCCTGTCGATCCGCGACTGACCACAACCCGATCCTGTCTCCGAAGCGGTCTTGTAGCGGGGACTTTACCGTGCCCGCAACAAGACGCTATCGTATGGGGCGTAGTGGCGACGGCCGTCTTCCACGACGGCCACGGCGGACATCTAGGAGGCGCCCTTCATGACTGACCTGGTCATGGGCTTGATAATCGGCTTCGCGGTCGGTAGCTTTTCGCTGAGCGGTCTCCTGTACGTTGCCATCAAGCGGTTGCGGGCCTCCAAGGCCGATCGGCTGGCCTCCCAGGAGGAGACGATCGTCGACCTGCGTCGAGAGCTGGCGGAGGACAAGGAGACGAATCGCCAACTGCGTCACCAGATCCATTCGCTCTCGGCCGGTGCCGACGGCGTGGTGATCGGCTTGGTCGAAGGCGGCACGGCGACACAGGGGGTCGACATCGACACGGCCGTGTCGGAACTCGATGTGGCTCGCCGGGAACTGGCTGAGACCCAGCGCAGTCTGGAGAGTGTCCGGGCTCGACTGGCCGATCGTGAAGATAAGCTCCGTGAGTATCGTGAAGCGGTCAAGGAAATCCGTCTGTCGCTCGAGTCACAGGATCGGCTTCGAGGTCTCATCGACATCACCCAGGACGTCCCCGCCAACGCTCAGGCCGAGTCCTCCTGATCCGTCGCCGCGGTCGTCACTCGGCGACGGTGACGTCGTTGCCCACCGCGTCGGCGTCTCGGGTTCCACCGGTCACGGAACCTGACCATGGGTCCTGTTTCGTTCTCCCGTTTGTCGTTTGAACACCGCAACGACGCACTCGCCGCCGCCCGTCGGTTGACCGCGGCCGGAATCCGGGTCCATTCCGCCGACGGCGCATCGGTCCTGGTGCGCAGCGACGAGTACACGGCGGCCAGAGACCTCCTCGACGGGCCGGATCAGACCCCCGATCGCCGACCCGTCGTGCCACTCGAAGCGCCCTTCGACACGGTGGTGCCCATCCCGGGTTCGAAGAGCCACACCAACCGGGCCCTTCTCTGTGCCGGACTGGCTGACGGGCGCTCGACGTTGTCGCGGGTTCTGCTGGCCGATGACACACGGGCCATGCTCGGGGCGTTGGAACGGCTCGGGGTGCCACTCGTGATCGACGATGATCGAGATCCCGACGTCGTCGTGACCGTCGACGGGCTCGGTCGGGGCTTCGTATCCCACGGCGAGCCGCTGACGCTCGACGTGAGACAATCGGGAACCACCGGTCGATTCCTGGTTCCGGCGCTTGCCACCAGCGACGGACCGTTCATCGTCGACGGCCACGACCAGCTCCGGAGTCGTCCGTTCGGCCAGCAGATCCGTGCGCTGACGGCGCTCGGGGCGGAGATCGACGGCACGGCGCTACCGCTGCGAATCCAGGGACGGCGGCTGCGCGGTGGCCGGATCACGGTGGAGAGCGACGTGTCGAGTCAGTTCCTGTCGGGGCTGATGTTGGCGGCACCGCTGTTCGCAGCCGATACCGTCCTCGAGCTCGGGGCCGGACTCGTGTCGCGGCCCTACGTCGAGCTCACGATCCATACCATGGCCACCTTCGGGGTCGACGTCGAGCACGATGTCGACGCCGGTCGCTTCGTGGTCCCGGCCACCGGGTACCGCCCCGCCACCGTCGACATCGAGCCCGACGCATCGGCCGCATCCTATTTCTTCGCCGCGGCGGCGATGACCGGCGGAACGGTTCGGGTCGACGGGCTGGGTCGGTCGACGGTCCAGGGCGATCTCGCATTCGTCGACCTGCTGGCCCGGATGGGAGCCCACGTCGACATCGCCGACCGTCACACCACGGTGACCGGTACCGGCCGTCTCCAGGGCATCACCGCCGACATGGCCGACATCTCCGACACCGCACAGACGATGGCGGTTGTCGCGGCCTGCGCCGAAGGTCCGACCGAGATCACCGGCGTCGGCTTCATTCGTCACAAGGAGACCGATCGCATCGCCGCCCCCGTCGCCGAGCTCCAACGGCTCGGTGTCCGGGCTGAAGCGACCGCCGACGGCTTCATCGTGCACCCCGGTCCGGTCGCTCCCGGGGTGGTGCAGACCTACGATGACCACCGGATGGCCATGAGTTTCGCTCTGCTCGGTCTCTGCCATCCCGGGATCGTCATCGAGCATCCGTCGTGTGTCGACAAGACCTTTCCCCGGTTCTTCGAGGTGCTCGACTCGCTCCGCTCCGGCTGAGCGCGTCCACGCCGCTCCACCGCCCCGGCGTCACCCGGTAACGGAGGCCCGCCCCGGAACCGGTTACGCTCGAACGGGTGAGAGCCGCCATGCTGACCGGACCCCGCCGGATCGAGGTCGCCGAGGTGCCCGAGCCCGACCTCGTACCGGGTTCGTGCATCGTGGCCGTGGAGCGGTGCGGGATCGGAGGCCCGGATCTGGTGGCCTGGTCGACCGGTGAGCTCCCGGCCCCGGCGTGGTTCGGCCACGAGTGGGCCGGTCGTGTGGTGGCCGTGGGTGCCGACTGCGGTGAGCGCTTCGTCGGTGAGCGGGTTGTCGGCGCCGTCCCGCCGCCGTGTGGCCGCTGCACCCCGTGCCGGTCGGGAATCGATACGACATGCCGGCTCGTGTTGTCGATGATCCTCGGAACCGACGACCTGGCCGACTCCCACGGAGCGTTCGCCGAGCGAATCCGGGTCGACGCCAGGCGACTCGAGCGGCTGCCGGAAGGGGTCGATTTCGCCGACGGGGCATTGGCCGAGCCCGGGGCCGTGGCCGCTCATGCCCTGCGGCGGGCCGGACCGTCGCTCGGCGACATCGTCGTGGTCGTCGGCGCGGGTGCCGTTGGACTGTTGGTGGCCGAACTGGCCCGACTGAGCGGCGCCGGCCGGCTGGCGGTGCTGGAACGAGACGCGGATCGCCGGGAACTGGTCTGTCGCCTCGGCGCTGATGCCGCATTCGGTTCGCCCGGCGATCTGATGCGGTGGCTGGCGGCTCAGGGCCACGGACTCGGAGCCGACGTCGTTTTCGAGTGCGCGGGCGGACAGGAGGCGGTCGACGCGGGCACCGAAGCGGTGAGAACGGGTGGAACGATGGTGCTGGTCGGCACCGCCCCTGACGGAGCGGTGGTCCGGGCGTCCCTGCTTGTCGCCCGAGAGGTGACGGTCAGGGCGTCACTCGGCTACACGATCGCCGATGTCCACCGTGCGCTCCACCTGATGGCCGACGACCGATTCCGGGTGTCCGATCTCCACGGTCCGCCCGTTGGATTCGGTGAGCTGGCGGCCACGTTCGAGGATCTGTCGCAACAGCCGGGGTCGAAACCGAAGGTGCTGTTCGAACCCCGGTAGACGAACACTCCATCGGTTCGAGTCACCACCGCCCAACCCGACGCTCAGGCGTCGCCGACCCGGTTTCGGTGGATCTCGAGAATGTCGCGACGGAAGTCTTCCAGCCACTGCTGCACATCGGTCGACGCCACCACGTCGCGCAGAGACTTGAGCCGCCGGCGCTGCTCCTCTGCCGGCATCTTGACCGCCTTGGCGATCGCGGCCTTCAGCCCGTCGACGTCGTAGGGGTTGACGATGATGGCGTCGTTGAGCTGGTGGGCCGCCCCGGCGAACTCCGACAGCACCAGCACGCCCGACTCATCGTGCCGGGTGGCCACGTACTCCTTCGCCACCAGGTTCATACCGTCGGCGAACGGGGTCACCAGCATCACATCGGCGGTCCGGTAGAGGGCCATCAATTCGGTGAACGACTGGCTCTGGTGTATGTAGTGGACGACGGGAAACCCGACCCGGCCGTAGTCGCCGTTGATCTCACTCACCAGCCGCTCGACCCGGTTGCGCACGTCGACGTAGGCGTCGACGTTGTCGCGGCTGGGTTCGGCCACCTGGACCATGGTGACCATCGACGGATGCAGCTCGCCGTCGGCCAGCAGCTCCCGGAAGGCCCGAAGGCGGACGTCGATGCCCTTGGTGTAGTCGAGGCGATCGACGCCGAGCAGGACCGTTTGCGGGTTGCCGAGCCGGGCCCGTAGGTCCCGGCTGGCCTCCATGATCGGGTGACTGGCCGCGGCGTTCTGGTAGCGGTCGACGTCGATCCCGATCGGGTAGGCGCTGGTCCTGATCGGCCGCCCCTGGTACTCGAGCACGTTCTCGTCGATCGAGGTGGCGAGGCCGAGGTGGTTGACCACGCCGTGGAAGTTGGCGATCGCCTGCGGCGTCTGGAAGCCGATGAGATCACTGCCGAGGATCCCCTTGCTCAGCCCGGTGCGCCACGGGAGCTGCTGAAACAGCTCGCGAGGAGGGAAGGGAATGTGGAGGAAGAACCCGATCGTGAGGTCGGGGCGGATCTCCCGCAGCATGCCTGGGACGAGTTGAAGCTGGTAGTCGTGGATCCACACCACCGCATTGTCGTCGGCCGCCTCCGCAGTGGCTTCGGCGAATCGTCGGTTGATCCGGCGGTAGCCGACGAACCAGTGACGGTGGAACTCGACCGTCCCGATCTTGTCGTGATAGAGCGGCCACAGGGTGCCGTTGGACATCCCGTCGTAGTGGTTCTCGAGTTCGTCGGGTGAGATGGGGATGTCGACCAGCTTGATTCCCATGATCTCGGCGGGGAGGTCGGGGTCACCGGGAGCGGGTTCGTCATCGTCGGTCGAGCCGTCCCAGCCGACCCAGCAGCCTCGTCCCGATTCGGCCAGCGCCGGGGTGAGGGCCGAGACGAGGCCACCGGGGCTGGTCGTCCAGCGCAGATTTCCGTCATCGTCGGCGGTACGGCGAACCGGGAGACGGTTGGCGACGACGACCAGTTGGGGCGGTTCGGATGGAGAAGGCACCTTTCCAACCTACTTCGCGATTCGGGCCTTTCGGGTGGACGATCCGTTCACTCAGATGAGTTCGATCTGTCCCCGGGATCCGACCCGGACGGGCCGTCCTACCGCCTCGGTGGTCATCAGCTGCGCATTGCTGGCCTGGTCGCGGCCCCGGCCCCAGGTGCGTCCGCCGTGGGGTGTCAGGATCGCCACGAGG
>JBFHME010000009.1:0-44232 GCA_041594435.1 Acidimicrobiales bacterium | reverse complement strand
CCCGTAGCCGCTCTTTCAAGCTCCTCAAACGGGCACCGGCTAGAACATTCGGCCGATCATCTGCATCCAGGTCACGGAAACCCCGAGCCCGGCTGTCGTCCGGCAGGTCCACCAACCGGCGGACGAACACGAAGACATGCTCCTCCGCATCGGGAAGGTCAGGGTCGAGAGCCCCGGCCAGGATCTCGTGTTCGGTGATGGAGGTGTCGACATCGGCGCCCGCCTCACCAAGCATCCGGCGGAGCTTTTCCTCGGTGGCGACCCACCACGCCTGAGGATCGACGGGTGCCTGTCCGCCATCACGAGGAACATCTGGAACTCGGCGCGATTGTAGGACGTAGTCGGCAGGCACGGCGTTGTCGTCACGCCGGTACCAGGCGTTCAGGAACGACCTGTCTTCATTGCTTTGGACGCGGGCGGAGAGTTCCGTGAAGGTGTCGGCAGGAATCGTCGCCGGGAGGGGCCGCCAGCCGTACTTGTCCCCCAGCAGGACGATGAAGTTCGGCCGGGGACTCAGCGCTTGGCACCGATGGATCTCGGCGAGGCACAACCGTACGGTTTGCTGATCCATCCCGGCTTCCGGGCTGATGCCCCACCGCAAGTCGATCGCCTGGAAGCGGGCACCCCGGGCCGCGCACAACTGCTCGAGGCGCGGAAAGACCCGGGCGGCGAGTGCGTCGCGTTCCGCGCCCATGTCCTCGAAGGTCGAAGAGACGAAGACGCGAAACGTTTGAGTTGCGTGGCTGCGAGTTTCCTCAGTGGTCATGGTCGCCCGCGCCCACGCCGGATCCTTCAGAGGCGGGCCGGTTGGCCCACCGCCCCGAATCGGCCGAGGTCTATCGCAGCTCGGTACTGCGTGCCATCGGGCAGGGTGGCTCCACCGAAGTCAGCCATCGACACGTTGGCACCCGTGAGGGTGGCGCCCTCGAGGTTCGACCGGAACAGGCTGGCACTCGTGAGGTTGGCGTTGCTGAGGTCGGCGCCTTCCAGGTCAGCGGTGGTGATCGTCGTCCAACTCAGGTCTGCGGTGGCGAGGTTCGCTCCGCGAAGCTCGGCCATCTGGAGGGTGGCGCGGCTCAGATCCGCTCCGGTCAGATTCGCTTCGTTGAACTTGGCAGTACCGAGCGCTGTCCCCTTCAGGATGGCACGGGACAGGTCTGACTCTCGGAAGATGGCGCCGGCCAGCCCGAGGCCGCTCAGGTCGACACCGACCAGATTCCGCTCACCGAACCACCGTTCGCCGTCTGCATAGCGATCCTTGATGTCCTTGCTCTTGGCGGCCGTGATCACTGGGTCCGCCAGGTACTCAGGCCGTCCGAGTGCCTCCAACGTCTCCGCAATCAACTCTGCGTCCTTCAGATCCAGCTCGGGAAGCAACGCGGCGAGGGGCTCAACTGCCTCTGAGGCGCCGAGCTCGCCCAGTGCAACGATCGCCGCCCGATTCAGGCCGTGCTCTTCGTGGCGAATGTTGTCGAGGAGCGGTCGTATTGCCCGCGTGTCACCCAGCATCCCGAGCGACCGGGCGGCTCCGATTCGAGCTCCAGGATCGATCAGCCTTCCGATGAGCGGCTCGACGGCACGCCCATCTCCGGCACGCCCCAATGCGTAGGCGGCCTCGCTGCGAACGTCATCGCTGTCATCCGCCAGAGCCTCGACGAAGAGCTCGAACAGCTGCGGGTCGGCCATCCGGCCCAGCGCCTCAACGGCCTTGCTTCTCACGTGGGAGTGCTCGTCACCAAGGAGCTCGGTGAGGGCGCCTTTGCCCGTCGTGTCGCCCGTCTCGCCAAGGGCTTGGGCCGCGTTGGCGCGGCGATCGGGGTGCTCACTGTGAAGCAATTCCATGAGCTCTCCGACCGCCGAGGTCCCGATCCTCTCCAGCGCCTCATGAGCCCGGTACCGGACACTCCACTCGTCGTCTGCCATTGCGTCGACGAGCGGCGCAACCGAGGATGGATCACACAACTCTCCCAGCGCCTCAACGGCAGCGTCGCCGACGGAGTAGTCGCCGTGCAGAGCGTCGACGAGGTCGACCACACGGTGTTCTGACTTGAATCGCGTCACGTCTTCAGTGGTTATTTCTGCCATTCGGAGCCTCCTCCATCAGAGCTAGGCGTCGAGGAGGGCGTGGGAGGCGATTGGAGTGCTTCGAACGGTGACGACAGGCCCGGTGACGAGCGGTAGCCGCACGCTCTCCCCGACGCCAGCGACCCTCTACCGCAGGACCACTCTCTCGCAGTGATCCTTCCGGAACTCGAACAGACGTGGATCACCCGGTTCGCTCTCGTAGTAACGACTCGCCTTCTCAGCCCTCACGATCGCGTAGTCGCTCTCGATGCTGACGACCACACACTCCCCGAGTTCCCAACTGTCGATGTCGACCTTGTCGCCGACCTTCAGTGCCATGGTGGCCTCCCCTTCGTGAGCAACGAACTCAGAGCCAGCGCCGCAATCCGCCCCACGACTAGTCTCCTCTCAAGATCAGTTTTCGGACTGAATATGCAGACCAGACCAAGAGGAACCGCACACTGAGCTAAACCAGGTGCATCAAAAAAGCTATCAAACTTACCCTATGTCTTGAGCTGGTCGACGGGAAGCTTGACATGCCGAAATGTGCGATTCGCTTCACGAAGTTGAGCTAGATGCACCACATCCATCGAACCTGATCCAAGGGTCAAAGCTCGAGGAAATCTCGCAGCCGATTGGTAACGGCGGCCCTGATATCAACAGCACTGGCCACTCGGCCTCCCGCCACCGCCGAACCAGGACAGAGCCACCGCGATACCGGAGGCTCTGCCCTGAAACCGTTCGGGTTGATCGTTCTGGACAGGTGGTCGGAACCGCTGGTCAGCCGACCAGATTCACATGGCCGAAGACCGGGTACTCCACTGCGACTCCGTCCACGATCGTGTCCTTGAAGTCGATGCGTCCGGTAGCACCCTCGAAGTCGCCCGTCCCCGACGTGATGGGGTGTTGGCAACGACCGTGGAACTGCTCACTGGCAAAAGGTTCACCCGCCCACTTCGAGGTGATCACGTACTCGGTGTCGAACGTCCCACTCGCCATGACCGTCGCATTCCCGCCTTCGGAATACACGAGGTCGCCGACAAACTGCTCCGTGCCGTACTCCTTGTACACACCGCCGTCGCTCAGGCGCGAGTCGTCAACGGTCATCAGGAACAGGCATCCGTCAAGTCCCCAGCCATCGTCTTGGGGTTCGAGATCAAGCCCTCCTGGACAATCGGCCGTGTCGAACACCGCGACGCCCCGTACTTGACGGTTCGTGTCCCCCGGGCCCGCACCGGCCGGCGCGGCAAACGCTCCGAGCATGATGACACCGAGGGCGACGGCAAGCGCCGACCTTCCTATTCTTCCTATTCGGTCCATGACGTTCTCCTCCTACCGAATCCGCTTTCATTCTTCAACCACAATAGATCACCGTCGTGATCCGTGATCGGGGAATATCAGTCGAAGGCCTGCGGCGCCCGGTGGCCATGCTGTCGGCCACCGCCGGCCGAGGTGTCGTCACCCGCGAGGAACCCTCACGTCCCGGTTGTCGTCGTGCCCTCCGAGGTCGCCGGGTTGTCCGAAACCGTTGTGGACTGGCTCGCGGGCGCCGTCGTGGTGGTCGTCTCCCCGGCCGCCCCGATGACCAGCACCACGTCCGCTCCGGGTTCAAGCGACTCGCCGGGACCGGGGCGCTGGGAGATGACCCGCCCGACACGGTCGTCTCCACTCGCCACCACCTGCGTTTCGATCAGCGGCACGAGTCCAAGTTCCTTGATGGCCGACTCGGCGTCAGCCCGGGATGCGCCTCGAACGTCGGGCACAGCAACGGAATCAGGCGATGGGTCCTGGGTCGGCGCACTCGTGGTCGAGGCCGGTGAGGGCTCTTCCGTCGAGTCCGTCGATTCACCGGACCCGTCGCCACCACCGATTGCCTGGGACCCGACCACGAACAGCATCACGAGGACGGCCAGGACGGCCAGGACACCGGCCACGATCGGCCATCCCGTGCGGGATCCGCGAGCCGGCGGTGCGGCGGGTGGTGTGGGTGCTGCGGGTGGCATTGGTCGCGACGTCTCGGCCCGCGGAGCATCGGGGCGAGCGGACGGCGGCATGACCGCCGTCGGCGGCAGGCCGCTGTCACGGTTGACCGGCGCGGCTCGACCGGTCGAGTCCATGACCTGCGTCGCATCATCCAGGTCGTCTCCCAGCACCGGGTCATCGACCTCACCAGGTCGGACACGCCGAAGTCGATCGGTGAGGACGGCGGCGGATGCCGGACGATCGGCAGGATTCTTGGCGAGAAGCTCCTCGATGAGCGCCGCCAGCTCTACCGGCACGGACGGCCTCGACTCGCGGACCGATGGTGGCGTGACATCGATGTGTTGCCGTAGCACGGCGATCGACGACGAACCGACGAAGGGGCGACGGCCGGCCACCATCTCGAACAGGACGACACCGAGCGAATACAGATCACTCTGAGGACCGGCGGAGGTCCCGTTCGCCTGCTCGGGCGACAAGTATCCGGCGGTCCCGATCACCGATCCGGCGTCGGTCAGATCCCCGTCACCCAGAGTCTGAACCGCTCGAGCGATCCCGAAGTCGGCCACCTTGGCTCCACCCGACCGCCCGAGGATGATGTTCGACGGCTTGATGTCACGATGGACGGTGCCCTGCCCGTGAGCTGCTGCCAGCGCACGAGCCACATCGATGGCGATATCGATCGCGGCTGCGATGCCGAGCGGCCCGGTTTCGAGTTCCTGTGCAAGTGTGGGCCCGTCGACGAACTCCATGGCGATGTAGTACGAGTCGTCGTGCGGCCCCCAGTCGTAGACCGCCACCACGTTCGGATGGGTCAAACGAGCAGCGGCCTGAGCCTCCCGCTTGAATCGGGCGACGAACGCCGGATCCGTTGCGAAGTGCGCGTGGAGCACCTTGACGGCGACGGGCCGGTCGAGAACGGTGTCCTGAGCAAGATACACGGAAGCCATACCGCCTACGTCGATCTGACGATCGATCTGGTAGCGGCCCGCGACCATGGACAGTGTGGCCGGATTGTCTGACATACCTGTGCGTTTCCTTCGCCTCGGTGGTCGCCGACCAGTCGAGCCGGTCGACCTATCCGGGACCATTCTAAGGAGCTGTTCGCCGGCTTGGAGGAATCACGCGCAGATGGCCGTAGCGTCATAGGGGCCCGTCAAGTGGCGGGCTCGTATGGAAAAGAGCATGTAATGCAAGGCACTGTGAAGTTTTTTAACGCTGAGAAGGGCTTCGGCTTCATCTCCCGGGAACAGGGAGATGACGTCTTCGTTCACTACTCCAACATCTCCGGCGATGGCTACAAGTCCCTCGACGAAGGTCAGACCGTGGAGTTCGACGTTGCTCCCGGCCGTAAGGGAGAAGAAGCCAAGAACGTTCGAGTGATCTAGCTCCAGGACTGGATCGTGCGGGCACCGCCGGCTTCTGCCGGCGGTGTCCGACGTTTTGGGACAGGTCATGGAGCAGCCACACGGTGTGGACGACCGGAGGCCTACCGGGCTCAGCTCAGCTGAACGTGAACCCGACCACCGGCGTGCACGCTCTCGACGCCGAGCAGCGCACTGGAGGCCTGGGCGGCCGGCACCGTCCAGCAGACGTTGCCCTCGATGTCGTTGCCCGGCTCGATCGCCGTCTGCAGGTTCAGATCATCGCCTGCCGAGCAGCTCGCAGCGGCGGTCGTGCTCGTCGAGCCATCGGCCGAGACGAGCACGAACTTCAGACCGGAAGCCGACAGGTCCCCGCTCGTGCTGTCGTTGCGTATCCGCAAGCGGCTGGTGACCTCGACCAGGTCGTCGCCGAGGTCGGTCGTGACCGCAGGCTCGCGAACCTGAAGCATCCAAACCTCGTCATCACCGTCACCGACGGGCACGGTCAGACGCACACCTCCGGCCAGGTCATGGGGATCGGAGAAGGCGCCGGGCCCCTGCAACGATGTGTCGGACGGACCGGCGTCGCCTCCTGCGGTCGCCGCCGCGGTCGCGCCGTCACCGGTCGACGTGTCACCATCGTCGCTCTGCAACTGGAACAGCAGATAGCCGGTGACACCGGCCACCGCCAGAGCGAGCAGGACGATGATGCCGTAGAGAACCATCCGCCCGGGGCCGGGCTTGGGAGGCGGCGACGACATCGGTGTGAGCACCGGGCCGCTCGTGTAGTCGACCTGTGGTTCCCGGTAGCTGTCGGTCATCGGTGCCGGCGGCTCGCCGATCGGCGCCGGGGATTCGCCTTCGAGTCCGTACGGGCGGGTTTCGGCCGGCGGTGCGTCGGTCGATGCTTCACCAACCGGACTGAAACCGTAGCTGTCGGGGTCCGGCTGGACCCGATCGTCGTAGCCGTGCTCGGTGGCGGGTTCGGCAGGCCCTCCGTAGTCGCCGTTGTAGGCGTCGGCCGTGGGCGGCCCATCGGTTCCCACGCCCGATGCCGCGCCATAGACGTCGGGCTCGCCGGCGCCGCCGTAGTGGGGATCGGACTCGAGCGTCAGATCGTTCGGGTCTATGTCGAGGGTCTCGGTCGGGTCGAAGCCGCTGATGGCCGGATCCGAGAACGGGTCGGTGGCGTCAGGTGCATCCAGGTTTGTGGGGAAGCTCTGTTGTTCCACCTGCCGCTTGAGGTCGTCGAGGCGGCTCAGCGTGCTGTCGACCGGCTCGGCCGGCCCGTCGATCGTCGAGGTGTCGAGTCCTGCCGTCTCGACGTCCGGCGTGTCCGGTGCTGCGGTGTCGTCCGCGGTCGCGTCGAACGAAGAGGTCTCGATGGCCGACTCGTCATCGTCGATCTCGATGGGATCGAGCAGATTCTCGGGCTCGCCATCAGCCGGCGAGTAATCGTATTCCTGGCTGACGTCGAGCCGGTTCCGAATCTCGGAGGATCCGGTCTGAGCCCAGCCGGCCAGCCCGAGCGATGACGAGGCGCCGTCGCCCCGCGGAGCGAACCCCGTTGCCGCCATACCAGCCGACGAGGTCGAGTACCGAGACTCGGAGTCGGACAGGGGGTCGGCGGAATGGGTGGACTCGTCGATTTCGGCGAAGCCGGAGGCAAACCGGTCGAGATCGACTGCGTCGCCGGGTTCGGCGACCGGCGTGAATTCCGAAGCTCCGTCGGCGTCGATCTCGGCTTGGGCCTCGACGCTCGCTTCGGACTCTTCGAACCGGTGGGAGTCCTCGGCGGCCCTCTCGACCGGATCGGCGAACTCGGCGCCGTCCGTTCCCGGCTCGCCCTCGACCTCGATCGCATCGCCGCCGTCGGATCCGGTCTCCTCGACACCGACGGGGTCGGATTCGGTCTCGGCGAATTCGGTTGACTCGGCGAACTCGGTTGACTCGGCGAACTCGGTTGACTCGGTGGACTCGAACGCGTCCGGTGCCTCATCGGCGGCCGCAGCAGCCGTGTCACCCGTGTCAGCGGAGGTCTGGTTGACGACAGGACCGTAGCCCTCGGGCCACCACTTACCGTCCGACGCCTGGTACCAACCCTCAGGAGGAGGCCATTGGTACTTGTTGTCGTCCCATGCGGTATAACTCAATTCGGTCACTGTCACCTACCCTGACGAGTCCGCAGTACTTCGAAACACGAGACGGCGGCGGCCATCGCAACGTTGAGGCTGTTGAGGCTTCCGGCAAGAGGAATTGATGCCAACACGTCAACCCGCTTTCTCACGAGCTGCGACAAACCTCTTCCTTCAGCACCCAAAACTAGAGCAATTTGCCCATGATCGCTCAATGAGAGATCGAAGATCGAGTGTTCCCCGGCCTCGTCGAGGCCGACGGTGAGCACTCCGGCTTCCTTCATAGCCGCTAGAGAAGCGGGAATTCCACCAACAAGGCTGATTGCAACGTGTTCGATCGCTCCGGCCGCGGTTTTTGTGGCTGTTGGGCTCACATGGACCGAACGATGGCGACCGAGCACAACACCGGTGACACCGGCGCATTCGGCGGTCCGCAGGATGGCACCAAGATTCTGAGGGTCGGTCACCCCGTCGAGCACCACCAGAAAGGCCTTCGGATCGGCGATCATCCGATCGAAGTCCGCCTCCGCGAGCGGGGCCGCCCGAGCAACGACACCCTGATGGGAGTCGGTGAGCGCTTCCGCGGCCAGATGGCGACGGCTGACCTTGCGGAATCCGACGCCGAGCTCGTTGGCCAACTCCTCGATGTCGACGAGGATGTCGGCGGGAGCGAGATCCTCGATCATCAGAACCTCCCGTACCGGACGTTTGCCGGCCAGCAGCAGTTCCCGGACCGCCTGGCGTCCCTCGACCTGGTCGCCGCCGAGACCCTTGGCTCGACGCCCGCCGCGCTTGCCGCCACGACCTCCACCCCGCTGCTGACCGTCGCCCGAGGAGCCCCGCTTCTGACGGCCCTGCCCACGCCCTGCCGTGCCACCGCGGCCGCCCCGGCCGGCATCACCGCGCCCCGACGGGCGACGGCCGGCTGACTTCTTCGGTGATCGTCGACTCATCGGCCGCCCTCCTTCTCGTGTTCGCCCTCGTGCTCGCCCTCGTGTTCCCGCCCGTGCTGCTGCAGCAGGGCGACGGCGTGACACTGCACGCCGCCCGCCAGGCCGGCCACACCCTCGGTCCTCTTGGCCTTGATGGAAACGGGCGCCCCGACAGCCCGGGCCAGGTTCTGCGACATCGTGTCACGGTGCGGTGCAAGTCTCGGTCGGTCGAGAATCACCGTGCAGTCGAGGTTGACGACCTCCCACCCGGCGACGGTCACGTGCCGTGCCGCCTCAGCCAGCATGGCCACGCTGTCGCTCCCCGCCCACCGCCCGTCGGTGTCCGGGAACAGGGTGCCGATATCGCCGAGCCCGGCCGCGCCGAGCAGTGCATCGACGCAGGCGTGGGCGATGACATCGGCGTCGCTATGGCCCTGCAGACCGGTCTCGCCGTCGAATCGCACACCGGCCAACACCAGAACACGGGCGGGGTCGTCGTCGTACGGGTGCACGTCGAAGCCCTGACCGATGCGGATCTGGCTTCTCACCGATCCTGACGTCTCAGACAACACGTTCGGTCACCTCGACCTCGACACTTGACACTGGGCTCCTGCGGACCGTCGAAACGCTGCGTTCGGGGAGGGCGATGAGCGTCTTCGCACCCACCAACCGATGACCGATCGTAGCGGCATCGGCGGCGTCGTCCCCTCGACATGACAGCCGCCGTCGGACCTCGAATCTCCGCAACAGACACAACAGCAGTCGCCATCGCGTAGAATGATTGATGGTCTTGGCTCCTGACGGCGTCCGAGACCGAGCACAGGTTAGTGAACACAGATTGTGGTCCGGGTACCGGCCGAGAAGGATCGGGCTCGCCCCCTGACATACGGGTTCTAGTCATGAACGGCACCGAAACGCTGAGATCCGTCGAGCTCTTCCGAGATCTCGACGACGCCACCCTGGCCGAGTTGGCCGCCCATACGGAGCGGCGGCGGTTGGCCCGAGGCGACGTGATCTTTGGCGAGAACGACGAGCCGCACGAGCTGTTCGTCGTCGTCTCGGGGCGGGTCGCCATGGTCAACCGCTCCATCGACGGTCGGGAATCGGTCGTCGCCCTCATGGAGGCGGGAGATCTCTTCGGTGAGATGCCGCTGTTCGACGGCCTGCCCCGCTCCACCGACGCCCGCGTTCTCGAGCAGTCCGAACTCCTGGCCATCCCGTATGAGCCGGTGAAAACGCTCTACGCCGAGCGGCCCAGGCTGCTGTGGCGGGTTGTCGAGCTACTGGCCCACCGGGTACGGCAGATGGACGGCGTCCTGGCCGACTCGGTCTTCCTCGACGTGACCGGGCGAACAGCCAAACGGCTGCTGGAGATCGCCGGCGACTCCGACGACTTCTCACTTCCCGTCACCCAGGAGGAGCTGGCCGGTATCGTCGGCGCCAGCCGCGAACGGGTCAACAAGGCGATCGCCTCGTTCATCAAACTCGGCTGGATCGAGCAGCGGGACCGCCGCTATCACATCCTCAAGCGGGATCAGCTCGAACTCCGCTCCCGCTAGAGCAATCCCGGATCGTCAGATCCTGAGATGGTCGAGCACCTGCGACCAGGCGTCGGCTGCGTCCTTGGGCCGGTGCTCGGGCGCCTCGGCGTCGTGCACGAAGCCGTGCCTGGCCCCCGGATAGCGGGCCACCTTCACCCGTAGATCGACGAGCTGGTCGACGTCGGCCGACGAGACGAACAGATCCTCGGTGCCCACCACGGCCAGGATCGATGCGGGGTCCTCGACGTGGGGGATCAACTCCAACGGTTCCCGCTGGAACGGGCCCCGCCACTGCGACGGGAGCCGGACCATACCGTAGAAACTCACCAGGCGGTCGAAGCGAAGCGAGGCTGCGGCTTTGTAGGCGTAGGTTCCGCCCAGATCGAAGCCCATGAGGGCAACCGGCTCGACCTCCAACCGATTGGCGGCATCGACCAGATCGGCGACCACGTCATCGTCGTCGAGTTCGGCGATTGCCTTGTGTCGCTCGTCCACCGAGTCGGTTTCGAACTGATGGTCGCGGTAGAGGTCAACGACGATCACGTGCCAGTTGTGGGTCACGGCGAGCGACGCGGCGAGCCGGTCGAAGAGCGGTCGACGCCCGAGCAGATCGGGCACGACGACCACCCCACGCTTCGCTCCAATCGTGGGGTGCAGGTCGGCGGGAGTGCCCGATGCGAGTTCTATTTCCACGGGCGTCGTTTGGTCGGCGGATGTGTCGAAGGTTGGATCAGCAGATTGTAGTGTCGGTGTCTCCGAGGTCGACTCGGAGGCCCACCTAATACTGGTCGATGATCGAATCCCCCGCCAAACGAGCCGCCCCGTCCTTGAGGGCACGAGCTCGGGAGGCGCCGATCCCCTCCACGTTCTCCAATTCCTCGACTGTTGCCCCGAGAATCTTCCGCAGGCTTCCGAAATGGTCGACGACCCTGAGCACGTGGGCCTCGTTGATGTGGGGTAGCTTCGACAGGAGCCGAAACCCTCGGGGCTCGACGGTTTCGTCGAGGTCGTTGGCCGGACCGATCAGATGCAACGCCCGCGACATCCGTAGGTCGTCGAACAGCGCCTCGTCGTTCAGCTCGGTCAACGCCATCATCGCTTCTTCCGGGGTCATGTCGCTGTTGGGCTGGAGGTAGTCGGTGAGGATGAGCCGACGGTCGTCGTCGACGCCCTCCATCAACTCCTCCAGCTGGAGGCGGACGAGGCGACCGTCGGTGCCCAATTCGACCAGGTTGTGTTCGATCTCGGTGGCGATCCGGGTGACCATCTCGATCCGCTGCAGCACTTCGACCACATTGCGCACGGCAACCAGATCCTGGGCCTCGAGGGCCGTCAGCTTGCGCGACACCTGGTAGAGCCGGGCCCGGTAGCGCTCCAGTGTCTGGAGGGCCTGGTTCGACCGCTCCAGCAGGCGGCTGGTCGACAGGATCTGCCGGATCTGATCGCCGACGTAGACCTGGATCTGCTTGCGGGACTCCGAAACGGCGACGACCGGTGTGTCGAGCATCCTCGCGACCCGCTCGGCGGTACGGTGCCGGGTGCCGGTTTCCGAGGTCGGAACGTTGGGGTTGGGTACAAGATGCACGTTGGCCCGAGCGATTCGGCTGACGTCGGAAGCCATGATGATCGCTCCGTCCATCTTGGCCAGCTCGGAGAGCCGCTGCGGCGAGAACGCGGCGTCGAGCAGGAATCCGCCCGAGCAGATGTTCAGCACCTCGGGACCGTCGCCGATCACGATCAAACCGCCCCGGCCCGACTGCAGGACCCGGTCGAGACCCTCTCGGAACGGCGAACCGGGCGCTATCAGCGACAAGGCCCGTGTCAGCGCGGCATCTGTACGCAGTTCCATGGGTCAATGGTAGACGACGGGGCACCGATCGAAGCAGTGTCGGGGCGACGGATTCGCCGCCGCCGGGAAACGGAGTCGAACGGCCTACCCGGTCGAACGAAGCTGAGGGGGAACGAGGCTCAGCGCCTCGGCCAGCGACCCGGCACGCAGCAGACGCAGCCCGGTTGGCCCGTCCGGTGCCGATCGAGGCACGATCGCGGTTCGGAATCCCAGCCGGTAGGACTCGTGCAGCCGTTCTGTGATCAGCGGGACCGAGCGGACCTCGCCCCCCAGACCCAGTTCGCCACACACCACCACATCAGCCGGGACCGGGGTGCCGTCGACGGCCGACGCCAGGGCGACTGCCAAACCCAGGTCACCGGCCGGCTCATCGAGCTTCGCACCGCCGACGACCGACACGAAGATGTCGGCTGACGACAACCCATAGCCGGCGTGGGTTCCCATCACGGCGGCAACCATGGCTTGGCGTTTGGCGTCAAAGCCCTGCACGGCGCAGTGGCCGGCCCGACCCTGCACCGGCTGGACGAGGGTCTGCAGCTCTGCCAGGAGCGGCCGCCGGCCGACCAGAAAGGGCACGACGACCGACCCGGACATCGAAGCGCGCCGATCAGCGAGGTAGCGGAGCGACGGGTCGGGCACCGCGGTCAGGCCCTCGGATGTCATGTCGAAGATGCCGAGTTCGCTGGTCGGGCCGAACCGGTGTTTCGTGGCTCGCAGAAATCGCAGCTCCGAATGGCGGCCACCGTCGAACGCCAGAACCGTGTCGACCATGTGCTCCAGCACCCTGGGGCCGGCCACCGACCCCTCCTTGGTCACGTGGCCGATCATGAGCAGTGACACCCCGTGGCGTTTGGCGGCGTCGATGAGCTGAGCGGCCGAGGCCTTCACCTGGTTGACCGATCCGGGGGCCGAGTCGACCGAATCGGCCCGGAGTGTCTGGATCGAGTCGACGATGATCACTTGAGGCCTGGTGTCGGCCATGGTGGCCGCAATCAATCCGGTGGACGTATCGTCGACCACGAGCAACGACGGCGGTATCGTGCCGAGCCGGGCCGCCCGGGCCGCCACCTGGGTGGGGGCTTCCTCGCCCGTGACAAGGACCACCGACGCGCCGGCCGCCGCCACGGACAACGCCATCTGCATCGTGAGCGTGGATTTTCCGATCCCTGGTTCGCCGGCCAACAGGGTGGCCGAGCCGGGCGTGAGTCCGCCCCCGAGCACTCGATCGACCTCGTCGAATCCGACGGGAAACGGCAGCGCCAGATCAGGGTCGACGGCGATCAGTGGACGAGCTGCCCCTGCTGTGCCGCCGGCGCCGGTCTCGGGGTGTTGGGCGACGGCTACCTCCCCGATGGACGCCCATTCCCGACAGGAACCACATCGCCCCGTCCAGGACGGGAACTGGGCACCGCAGGCTCGACACACATAGACCTTCCGGATTCTGGCCATGCTGGGACCCTAGTCAGCGGCAGTGACAGCGAATCGGCATGCCATCCTCGACGCGGCCTTCCCGTCGGGCGGTCTATGACCGAATTCACCATTTATCCCTCTGGTCGCTGCGCCCGCGGACAAGTAATGTTCGTCTGAGGTGGGCCGATCACCGGCCACCGGGGCATCGTCGATTCACACGGAGATCGTCCGACGGCGAGTGCACTCACCCCGTACCCACCGAAGTGGTGGAGACAAACAGAAATACCGAACGTGTACTATTTCCCCTTCTCCGAGATGCTGCGGATGTCACCCCTGCTGTTCGTTGCAGCGATCCCCTGGATCCTGGTGGCCATCACCCTGTTCGACTCGGTTCGTTATACGGGCACCGATTGGGATCAAACCGACCAGGACCAGTTGCTGTGGACCATCATCATTCTGTCGGGCGGCTTCATTCCTGTCGTCGGTCCGCTGGCCTACCTGCTGGTGGCGCGGCCCCGACTTCGAACGGTGACCCGTCGCATCTCGACGGCCGACACGCCCAGGGATCCCTCGAGCTTCGGCGCCGACCACCGGTAACCGGCCCGATCGCACAATGGGGAGAGAATCGGATACGGCGGCTTCGGCCGGCGTATCCGACGCGACCCTCGTGGCAACCCACGTCGGGCTACCGACCGGGCACGGCATCGACCTCGGGACCGACGCCGACCTGTGACCGTCGCCGACGCGGCCCTGATGACAGACTGAGCACCGCCAGCGCCGACAGCGCTACGCACACCCCCCACACCGGTTGATAGCTCGACCACCGGTCCACGGCCCAACCGGCGATCGGGGAGCCGAGGCTCAGCCCGCCGAGGAACCCCAGCATCACGATGCCCGACGCCCGGCCGGCGAGTTGTCGAGGCACGACCATGATGATGGCCAGCATGGCCACGGCGTTCCACGCTCCGATACCGATGGCATTGAGGGCGGTGCCGGGCCACAGGATCCAGGATCCGAGCACGGGGGTGGCCAGCAACACGGCGCCGTAGAGACCGCCGATCGCGGCCAGAATCCGCAACAGGCGAGGCGGTGACACCGCGGTCTCGGCGACCTTCCCGGCCACGATACGGGCGACGATCCCCAGCATCCCGGTCATGGCAACCAGAAAGCCGGCGGTGCGAGTGGTCATGCCCACCGCCTCCTCGGCCCAGAGAGGAAAGAATCGACCGATTGTTCCGCCGAGGGTGCCGCTGAGCAGTGCATAGCCGGCCAGCCGCCAGATCCACGGATCCATGGCCACCACCGGTTCGGCGGTGTTCGGCGCGCCGTGACCGGTGGCGGTCGCACCGCTTGCAGACGCCGCATCCGAAACCGAGGAAAGCGCCGATCCCGAACGAAACGATGGGGCCGGCGAGTCGGTCGGTCGCCGGGGAAGCAGGACTGCGGTGAGCACGGCGACGAGTGCGAACAACCCGGCGTAGACCCAGCTGGCGCCCCGCCAGCCGAGCCAGACGGCCAGCGTCGGCAATGTCAGACCCGACAGAAAGACGCCGAACTGCACACCCGACTGCTTGATGCCGGTTATCGTTCCTCGCACCCCGGGGGCCACCCGCTCGGCAATCAACGCGTTGGTTGCCGGATTACCCCAGCCCTGCGGTATTCCGCTCACGAGGGCCGAGGCGACCAGAGCAAGGGTGCTGCCGGAGAGCGCCATCATCGACATGCCCACGGCGCTGATCAACATGCCGCTGACGGCGGCCGCCCACGGTCCGATACGGTCGGTCAGCCGACCCGACAGCGGCGAGGTCAGCGCGCCGGTCATGGTGTTCACCGAACCGATCAGGCCGAGTTCGGCCCGGCTCAGATCGAGATCGGTGATCAGCTCGATGGCCAGAACCGAAAGAGCGAAGATCTGAAACGACGTGGCCGTCATGGTCGCCACCAGGACGGCCACGAGTGTGGAACGGCGGTCGAACAACGAAAGCCCGAACCTAGCCCGGCGGCGGTTCCGGGGGGCTGATCTCACCCGTGACCGCGGCGACGGTTTCGACCGCGACGTCGTCGTCGTCGGCGTCGAATCGTCGCCACACCTCGTGACCTCGGGCCTTCTGGCGGTCCCCGTCGGGCGCGAACCAGACCGTGCCGAATCCGAGTCTGCGAGCGGCGTCCAGCGTGTCGAGATCATCGTCGACGACAAGGATCGACTCCGGCGGCTCGCCGGTCACACGACGTAGGACCTCGAAGATCGGAGCATCGGGTTTCCGAACACCGACCGAACCACTGACGACCCACGGATCGATCAGACCATCCAGGCTGTGGCTCCCGCGCAACTTGGTGGCCCACTCCGCCGCATCGTTTGTGACACAGGCCGCCTTGATCCCTTCCGAGCGGAGCTTGCGGAGATACTTGACCACGCCGGGAGAAAGTTGATGCATCGACAGGTAGGCGGCGTCGAGTTCCATCGGATCGCCTGCAACACCGATGGACGGCCAGAACTCGAACGACGTCATCCGCCCCAGGGTCATCAGCCTGGCCTTTGCGGCGATGTCATCGGACGGCACCTCCGAGCCCCGGTGCCGAGCGAAGGGAACGAGCAGCTCGGCGATGTCGTCTCCCTCCCGGTAGAGCACACCCATGCCGTCGAGGGCGACGACCCCGTAACTCCGTTCTCCAGACTCGGTATCGCCACCATCGGCCGATCGTCCGGCGAGCTGATCGCGGCCGGCCTGGGCGGCACGCGCCTTCTTCTGTTCGGCCGGTCGACGCCCGTGGGCATCAGCGGGCCTCGGTTGTTTCGGCCGATCGGGGCGGCGCCAGGAACCGATCAGACGGAGCAGTCGGGCGAAGATCAACAGCCCGGCGACCACGGCCGCCAGCACGGCCACGCCGCGCAGCACCTGAGCGGCGATGGCCTGGCGGGTGGTGGTGATCAACACGTCGGTTCGACCGCTGGAGGCCAACGAGGTCTCCCAGCGCAGGGTGACGTCGGTCTCGGTCGTCTCCTGCTGACGACCATTCGACTGATCCTCCTGCAACTCACCGGGGAGGGTAACGCTCAGCTCGACGGACACGTCGCGTTCATCCGCACCGTACCGTTCGGCGAGGGTCTCCAGCGAGCGGGTGAGAGAGGTCTCGAGTTCGCTGTCGGTGAACGAGGCGAAGCCGTTGATCGGATCGATGACACCGTTGACCGTGTAGTCGAGACGGCCGAAGCTTTGAGCCCGCACAAGCGTGAAGTTGCGGATCAGCCCCGAGTCACCCGACAGTTCGTCCATCACCTCGGTGAATTGCGAGGTCGTTCCGAACGCCTTGGCCGCCGTGACGGTGACCGAGCCGTCGTCACCTCGCACCGGAGGCTCCACGTCCCATCCGGCCTCAACGAGATCGCGGGTGGGAATGCCGCCGCCGCTCTCCCGGTCGAGATCGAGCAGTTGGTCGGCGGCCTCGGCGTCGATGACGACCTCCGCCTGCACGACACCCGAACCATCGGGTTCGACGTCGACATCGACCGACAGGTCGGCCCGGCATGACGTGGTCACGAGAACGGCGAGCAGCAGCACGCCAACCATTCGGCCGAGCCGCGACCCGGCAAACACTCTCATGTCCACGCCCTCGATGCTATGCGGAAATTCGTGAGGAGTTGTGCGCCGGAGGGCCTCCGGCGCACAGAGTTGCTGCTGTCGAGGGCCGAAACTCCCGAATCTGGAGCAAGACTGCCTGATTCGGCCGCCGGAGACTACCTAGGTCTCCTCGCCCGCTTCAGCCAGTTCAGGCGTGGGCGGGGGCTCGAAACCCTCGTGGGCGGTGAAGGCCAGCTCACGCTTGCCGTCGTCATCGGATTCGACATCGACCACGATGATCTGACCGGCGCGGAACTCCTTGTAGAGCAGCTTCTCCGACAGGACGTCCTCGATCTGGCGCTGAATGGCCCGACGCAGCGGACGAGCGCCCATCGACGGGTCGTAACCGGTCTCGGCCAGAAAGTGCTTCGCCTCGACGGTCAGCTCGAGCCCGATGCCCTGACCTTCCAACTGGTCGACGGTGCGGGCGATCATGAGATCCACGATCTCGGTCACCTCGGGCATCGACAGCTCGTGGAAGACGATGGTCTCGTCGATCCGGTTCAGGAACTCGGGTCGGAAATGGATCTTCAGGGCGTCGTTGACCTTCTCCTTCATCCGCTCATAGGTCACGGCCTCGTCGTTCTTGGAGAAGCCGAGAGTGGCCTTGCGCAGATCCTGGGTCCCCAGGTTGGAGGTCATGATCAGCACCGTGTTGCGGAAGTCGACGCTCCGACCCTGTGAGTCGGTCAGGCGACCTTCCTCCAGAATCTGGAGCAGCGCATTGAACACGTCCGGGTGGGCCTTCTCGATCTCATCGAACAGGACCACGGAGAACGGCTTGCGGCGAACGGCCTCGGTCAGCTGACCACCTTCCTCGTAGCCGACATAGCCGGGAGGCGAACCGACGAGACGGCTCACGGTGTGCTTCTCCATGTACTCGGACATGTCGAGCGTGATGAGGGCCTTGTCGTCGCCGAAGAGAAACTGGGACAGGGTCTTGGCCAGCTCGGTCTTGCCGACACCGGTCGGTCCGAGGAAGATGAACGAACCGGACGGACGATTGGGGTCCTTCAGGCCGGCTCGGGTGCGGCGGATCGACTGCGAGACGGCCCTGATGGCGTCCTCCTGGCCGATGACCCGCTTGTGCAGCTCGTCCTCCATGCGGAGGAGCTTCTCGGTCTCCTCCTCGGTGAGCTTGTAGACCGGGATACCGGTCCAGATCGACAGCACCTCGGCGATCGATTCCTCGTTGACCTCGTCGAACAGGTCGGTCCCCGACGCCTTGATCTCGGCTTCCATCTCCTCGCGCTTGCCCAACAGCTCCTTTTCGGAGTCGCGAAGACGACCGGCCTCCTCGAAGTCCTGCTGCTCGACGGCTTCCTTCTTACGACGGACCACCTCGGAGAGTTCGTTCTCCAGCTCCTTGAACGCGGGGGGTGTGTTCATGCGCTTGATGCGGAGGCGGGAGCCGGCCTCGTCGATCAGGTCGATGGCCTTGTCGGGAAGGTGACGGTCGGAGATGTAGCGGTCGGCCAGGTTGGCCGAGGCGACGAGTGCCTGATCGGTGATCGTGACCCGGTGATGGGACTCGTAGCGGTCCCGCAGGCCCTTCAGGATCTCGATGGTGTGCTCGACCGTGGGCTCCTCGACCTTGATCGGCTGGAAACGCCGTTCGAGGGCGGCGTCCTTCTCCAGGTGCTTGCGGTATTCGTCGAGCGTGGTGGCTCCGATGGTCTGCAGTTCGCCACGGGCCAGCATCGGCTTGAGGATCGAGGCGGCGTCGATCGCGCCCTCGGCGGCACCGGCACCCACCAGGGTGTGGAGCTCGTCGATGAACAGGATGATGTCACCCCGGGTCTTGATCTCTTTCAACACCTTCTTCAGGCGCTCCTCGAAGTCGCCGCGATAGCGGGACCCGGCGACGAGTGCGCCGAGATCGAGGGTGTAGAGCTGCTTGCCCCGCAGTGTGTCGGGCACCTCGTCTTCCGCGATCTGCTGGGCCAGGCCCTCGACGATGGCGGTCTTACCGACGCCCGGCTCTCCGATGAGCACCGGGTTGTTCTTGGTGCGACGGGACAGCACCTGCATGACCCGTTCGGCCTCACGGGCTCGACCGATGACCGGATCGAGCTTCTTCTCGCGGGCGAGCTGGGTGAGGTTACGGCCGAACTGATCGAGGATCAGGGAGCCGGATGCGCTCTCGGAACCGCTACCGCCGGAGGTGGCGCCGGCCTTGCCGCCCTCGGACGACGAGCCGGTCTGACCGGCGGGGCCGGAGTAGCCGGAGAGCAGCTGGATGACCTGCTGGCGGACCCGTGACAGGTCGGCGCCGAGCTTGACCAGCACCTGGGCGGCGACGCCCTCGCCCTCACGGATGAGCCCGAGCAGGATGTGCTCGGTGGCGATGTAGTTGTGGGCGAGCTGCAGGGCCTCCCGCAGCGACAGCTCGAGGACCTTCTTGGCCCGCGGGGTGAACGGGATGTGTCCCGATGGCGACGAGCCGCCCTGGCCGATGATGTCCTCGACCTGGCTGCGCACCGCCTCGAGGGAGATCGACAACGATTCGAGCGCCTTGGCCGCGACCCCCTCACCTTCGTGGATCAGGCCGAGCAGGATGTGTTCGGTCCCGATGTAGTTGTGGTTGAGCAACCGAGCTTCTTCTTGGGCCAAGACGACAACTCGGCGGGCTCGGTCGGTAAAGCGTTCGAACATCTAGGTCTCCCGGATTGGGGCGTTCTCAGTCAGTCGGTGAATCGGTGGATGGACGGGTTCGGTGTTGGGAAGCAAGTACTGGGGAGTAGATCGTGGGCTCGTCTGTCAGCCTACTAGCGAGTCGGGGGTTCCAGGTAAACGTGACGTCTGCGATCGATGGGGCAATGGCCGTTCGGACCGGCACCGCATGGCTGCGGTGGCGACAAAAACCATTCATCTCGATTGTCGGCAAAAGAGCCATGGAAACTGAGTCTCAA
The DNA here is from genome assembly GCA_041594435.1 of Acidimicrobiales bacterium. GTDB lineage: Bacteria > Actinomycetota > Acidimicrobiia > Acidimicrobiales > SZUA-35 > JAHELU01. Next base: position 24,425 of record JBFHME010000009.1, on the reverse strand, counting down.
CACTGTGCAACCTCGCACGGCCGCCGAATATTCTCGACGGACTCCTCCGGTTGGGGCCGACAGGAGGTGTGGCGGCGTGATCTCGTCGGCCCCGGTCGCGGAATCGATCGAACACCGGACTCGTGGCACGCCTTTGGGCGGACCCGATTGCCACGGCCCGGAGCCGCTACCGTGTAGGGGTGGACGGTCCGCCTCTTTCTTCTTTGCCCACTGCGAGTGATGACAGCGCCCGCATCGAGCGTTTCCTCCTCGATACGGTCCGAATCGACGACGATCCGTATCTGACCGAAATCGCCTCTCATCTGATCAAAGCCGGCGGCAAACGGCAACGCCCCCTGTTCACGATCAACTCGGCCGCAACCCACATGGACGACGGCGCCTCGGTGCCCGACGACGTTGTGCGAGGCGGCGTGGCCGTCGAACTCGTGCAGGTGGGCTCGCTCTACCACGACGACGTGATCGACGAAGCGCAGATCCGGCGCCAGGTCGACAGCGTCAACGCACGCTGGGGCAACCTCCGCGCCGTCCTGGCCGGTGACTACCTGCTGGCCAAGGCCTCGGAGATCGCGGCCAGCCTCGGTACCGACGTGGCCGGACTGCTGGCCACGACGATCGGCGAGCTGTGCAAGGGCCAGGTCGCCGAACTCCAGACGCTCTATGACCCGGACCGGCGACCCGACCAGTATTTCAACTCGATCTCGGGCAAGACCGCTTCGCTGTTCGCCGCGGCCACCCGCATCGGCGGGCTGGTGGCCGAACTGCAGCCGGAGGTCACCGATCAGCTCACCGAATTCGGTCGGCTCTACGGCATGGCCTTCCAGGTGGTCGATGACATACTCGACATCATCGCCACCGACGAACAGCTCGGCAAGCCGGCGGGTAAGGACATGATCGAGGGCGTCTACTCGCTGCCCGTCATCTATGCCCTCGAGTCCGACCGGGGCCCTCTGCTTCGGGACCTGTTGGAGGCCCGAGTCACCGCCGACAACCGCTTCGAAGCCATCGACCATGTGCGCCGCTCACCGGGTATCGATCGGGCCTACGACACGGCGTCGGAGTTCGTGGACCGGTCCCGGTCCACGATCCTCGCCGTGTCCGACAACAAGGCGGCCCATGCGCTGGCCGACACCGCCAGCCATCTGCTGACCACGGTCGACCGCATTCGCAACGCCTGAACCGTGCCGCCGGTCTTCGGACTGACCGGCGGCGAGGCGATCCCGCTCCCCGCTACTTGTCGGCACCGAGGGCGAAGCCGGACATGAACGGCTTCTGCAGCGCGATGAAGACGAGGGTCGGCGGTATCGAGGCCAGCAGCGCGGCCAGCATCAGGGGTCCGAACGTCAAGCCCGTGTCGATGCCCTGCAGACCCTGCAGTCCGACCTGAATCACCTGCTGCTCCTGGTCGGAGATGATCAGCACCGGCCACAGGTACATGTTCCAGACGAACACGAACTGGATGACCGCCAACGCCCCGATGGCGTTCCATGACAGCGGGATGAGAATCCTGAACAGGAACTGGATCGGTGATGCACCGTCGATCTGGGAGGCCTCGGCCAGATCCCGGGGCAGGTTGGCGAAGTGCTGCCGGAACAGGAAGGCGCCGGTGGCCGAGGCGGCGAAGGGAACCACGAGCCCGGCCATGGAGTCCTTCCAGCCGAGGTCGGAGACGAAGCGGAACAGGGCCAGAATCATGACCTCGGTCGGCATCATCAGGGTGATGAGCACGAAGAAGAACACGATCCACTTTCCCCGGAATTTGAAGTAGACGAAGGCCAACCCGGCCAGCAGCGACAGTACCGTCTTGGCCACCGTCACCAGCACCGCCTGGACCGTGGAGTTCCACATGAACCGACCCAGGTTGCGGTCGTTCCACACCTGATCGAAGTGAGTGGACAGACCGGTGCCGGGTGTGAGCTGGAAGCGGAAGACCTCGGCGTTGGTCTGGGTCGCCACCAGGGCGGCGTAGGCCATGGGGAAGAGGATGACGATCATGGCCAGCCAGAGGCCGACATGAACCGGCCAGCTGCGACCCCGGAACCAGCCCGTGCCCTCCACGTTCAGGCTCAGACCTCCGGCGTTGTGGACGGTGCGCCGCTTCGTTCTATGCGCCACCATAATTGATCCTCCCCTCGGATTGCTTGAACTGCCAGGCGGTCAGCACGATGACGGCCAGGAACAGCACCACCGACTGGGCCGCCCCTCGCCCGAGATCACCGTTGTCGACACCGACGCGGATGATCTCGTAGATGGCGACCGACGTGGCGCCGGCCGGTGCGCCCTTGGTCAGGAAGTCGATCGTGCCGTAGACGTCGAAGAAGGAGTAGGTCAGGTTGGTGATCAGCAGGAAGAAGCTGATCGGCCCCAGGGCGGGGAGCACGATGTTGCGGAAACGATGCCAGGCGTTGGCGCCGTCGAGGGCCGCCGCCTCGATCTGGTCGCGGGGCACCGTCTGCAGGCCGGCCAGGAAGAAGAGCAGGTTGTAACCCAGGAGCTTCCACACCGACGCCAACACGATCGTCAGCCGGGCCAGCGCGGCGTTCTGGGTGTAGTCGGGAAAGTCGATCCCCCACCGGCTGGTCACCGCCGCCACCACTCCCCCGGTGGCGTTGAACATCATGAAGAACAGAATGCCGGCGATAGGGGGTGACACGGCATAGGGCCAGATCAACAGCGTGCGGTAGACGGTCACCCCGCGGATCCGACGGAACGTGAGGTAGGCCAGACCCAACCCGAAGGCCATGCTCAACGCCACGGTGCCGATGGAGATGATCAGCGTGTTCAGGTAAACCCGACGATAGCCGCCGTCGACGTCCTCGAAGATGAAGTAGAAGGCCAGCAACAGCAGCAGCGGACCGAGCGGTCGAACCGTGCGGGCCAACGACTGGCTGACCGAGTTGGGGTTGGCCCGGTTGTGCCACAGGCCGATGCCCCAGATGAGGCCGACGGCCACGAGGGGCAGCGTGACCACCAGGATCGGTTGCGGCACCAGCAACTCGGAGAAATTGGCCAGGCACCGCTCACCCACCCGGGGAGCACCGAGCCGGGTCAGTTTGGTCGACAGCCGGAAGGTCTGAAACGCCGGCCAGTAGAGGAAGAAGACCAGGATGATCAGCGTCGGCGAGAGGAGCAACCAGGGCCACCACCAGCCCAGCCGGTAGGCGCCGGTACGTATCTCGCTCTCACCGAAACCTCCGCCTCCGACGTTGCCGGAGCCGTTGCCGGACTGCTCCAAGATCGCCCGGCTTCCGGCCCCGAACATCCAGGCGAAGGCCGCGCCCAGAGCGATGCCGAGCACACCTTCGGTCGATTCGGCGTCGGCCGCGTACATGCAAAACCCCAGAGCGGCCGAAATGGCACCTGCGCCGAACACACCGAGGGCGCCGCCAAGGGCGGCCTGTCGCGGGGTGCGATACCCGAACGACAGGACGCCGATGGCGACTCCGACGACCAGACTGAGAACGAGCTGCAGTGATCCACTCATTCGTCAGTGCTCATTCGACCGTGCTCATAGGGCGGTGCTCATTCGACCGTGCTCATAGGGCGGTGCTCATTCGCACACTGATCACCCACTCGGATTACTCGCCGAACAGCTCGTTGTAGTCATCGAGCTGCTGCTGCGCATCGGCCTGCGCCGAAGCCATGCGTTCGGCCACATCGACGTTGTTGACCAGGATGTCCTCGATGGCAGCCGTCACCACGTCACGGATGGCAACGAAGTTGCCGACCAGCGCTCCGGTTGCCGCCGGGGTGTCGGCGGCCGCATCGAGCTGGTCGGAGGCCACGGCGGAGTTCGGGCTCTCGTCGTACCAACCCTGCTCCTCCAGCAACGCAACGGCGGAGTTGGTGATCGGGATGTAGCCGGTCAACTGATGCCAGGCGGCGGCATTCTCCGGGTTGGAGAAGAAGTTGAGGAAGGCCAGCGCACCTTCCTGTTCGGTCTCCGACAGGCCATTGGCCAGCCACAGGGTGGCACCACCGATGAGGTTGCCCTCATACTCGACGTCCTGGTTGTAGGGCATGAACGAGGAGCGGACTTCGAAGCCGTTTTCGACGCCGGCGTTGGTCAGGGCCGTGGTGTCGGACGAGGAGTAGATCAGCATGGCCACATTCTGCGCCTGGAAGGCGGCCGACGTGCCGTCCCAGTCCCGCTGGACGCCGGTGTACACGTAGTGACCGGCATCCTCCAGGTCGCTCCACCACTGGATGTAGTCCACCGCCTCGGGAGAGTCGAGGAAGATCTCGGTGGCGCGGGCGCTGCGACCGTTGTCGTTGTTCACCAGATCGGCGCCCATCTGGCCGAGCGACTGCTCGTAGAACCACCCGTGGTTCGGCCAGGTGATGCAGCCCTCGGACGGGGCGTCGGGTAGTGCCATGATGGCGTCGCAGGCCGCTTCGACCTCGGCCCAGGTGGCCGGAGGTTCGGTGATACCGGCTGCGTTGAGGATGTCCATGTTCGAGAACATCGTGGTCGACGACGTGTTCCAGGGCATCGAGTAGAGCTGACCGTCGATCGTGTAGTAGTTGGTGGCGGCCGACACCACGTCGCCCAGTACCACCGGCTCACCCAGGATCTCGGTCCGATCGCCGATGGCGTCGGTCACCGACGTGAAGATCGGGTTGCCGTCCGGGTCGACGGCGTCGAGTGCCTCCTGCGTGGCGGCCTCGAAGAAGTGGATGATCTCGGGCGGGTTGCCGTCCTCGATCGCCAGCTGGGCCTGCTCGAACACCGTGTTGTAGGAGTCGAACTCGGTCACCTCGACGTTGTACTCGGGATGGAGCTCGTTGAACTCGGCCGCCCGATCACGGGTGAAGCCGAGCCTGGCGTCATCACTGAAGGCGATCCACATCTCGATCGTGGACACCTCCCCGGCGGCCTCCGAGTCTTCGCCCTCGTCGTCTCCGGCGTCTTCTTCGGCGGTTCCCGAATCCTCGTCGGACTCGGCGGTGTCGGTGGTGTCCTCGGTTTCGGTGCTCTCGTCGGCGCCGTCGTCGTCGCCGCCGCAGGCCGCGACCAGCAGCGTCAACCCGAACAGTAGTGCCAGTATCCGTTTCATCTCGATCTCCCCCGAAGTGGTAGTTGTTCGTTGGTGTTCAATCTAGGCAGATAAGCCTACTCAAACAGGGATCGTCGGGTGAAGTTTCATCAGCGGCCGTGTCAACCGTCCGAACGCGCTGACGACCCGAATCTGGGACGGCTACGTTGACCCTATGACCGAGACTGCCGAGCCCGCTCCTCCGCCCGAGCCCAACATCACCTTTCACGACCACATCGAGGGGTACTGCAGTGCCTTGAGCTACCGGCCCGGTGACACCGTCCGGTTCCACGTTTCCACGAGGGCGGAGCGGTGGTCGATCACCGTCGAGCGGTGGGGGGCCGGGCGGGAACCGGTGTGGTCGGCACGCGATCTCCCCGGCGTCCACACACCGGCACCGGCCGACGCCGACAGCCGCGGTTGCCGGTGGCCGGTCACGGCCGAGGTGACCGTCGGCCCCGACTGGCGCTCGGGGTTCTATCTGGTGACGTTGACCGCCCACGACGCCGAACCGGGTCGGGATGTCGCCCACACCGGTTTCGTGGTCGGGGCCCGACGCACAGCCTCCACCGATCCCGCCGGGCGGGCCGACACGATCCTGGTACTGGCCACCAACACCTGGAACGCCTACAACACCTGGGGTGGTGCCAGCCTCTACACCGGTGGGACCGCCGTGGCGTTCGCCCGACCCTGGAGCCGGGGCATGCTGTGCCGCCCGGAGACCGAACGTGACGACCGCAAGGCCCGTCCCACCCGCTGGGGCGAGGAGGCCGACGTCGACGGCGAGATCTTCCAGCAGTACCGGTTGGAGCGAGGCTACGCCCCGTCGATCGGCTCCTCCGGCTGGTACCTCTACGAACGCCGTTTCGTGGAATGGGCCGAGGCCGACGGTCACCGTTTGGACTATGCCGTGTCGTCGGACCTGGAACGGGATCCGGCCGTGCTCGACGGTTACACCACGGTGGTCTCGGTTGGCCACGACGAGTACTGGTCGGCGGGCCAACGCGACGCGGTCGAGGCCCACGTACGGGGCGGCGGGCGGTTCGTCAGCTTCTCCGGCAACACGATGTTCTGGCAGGTCCGGTTGGAGGAGGTCGACGAAACGGGACGCGACACCATGGTCTGTCACAAGTATTCGGCCCACGAAACCGATCCCGTGATGACCGTCGGCCGCTCGAACGAGATGACCGGCATGTTCGCCGACCCGTTGGTCGGCCGTCCGGAGGCGGCTTTTCTCGGCGGCGGGTCGGCCTGGGGGCTCTATGTGCGGTTCGGGCGATCGGTGGCCCGCGGGTCCGGGGCGTTCACCGTGTACCGACACGGCCACTGGCTCCTCGAGGGCACCGGCCTCGGATACGGCGACCTCCTCGGTGCCACCCACGGCTGTGTCGGCTACGAGACCCTGGGCTGCCGGATTCAGCTCGACGATCACCACATGCCGATTCGCCGCGGCGGCGACGACACACCCGAGGACATGACGATCGTGGCCTTCACGCCGTCGTCGAATCTCGGGGTCGGCGAGTACCCGAAATCGATCTCGGCGCTGTCGGATCAGGGTGATCTCGAATTCATCGCCGAGCGTATCCACGGTGATCTGAGTGAACGTTCGCTGGCCCTGGCCCGCTACGGAACCGCCATCCTGGCCGAGGTGTACCCCTTCGGCCGTGACCGCGGGCAGGTCGTGACGGTGGGTACCACCGACTGGGTGTTCGGGCTGCCCGACGACCCCGCCGTGGTCACGGTCACGACCAACGCCCTGCGGGGGCCGGGTGGTGCCGGCCGCCGCTAGGGTTTCGAGCTATGAGTTCATCGGTGGAACGGGTTCTGTCCGCAGTCGAGCGAGCCGGACTGGACGTCGATGTCGTGGAGTTCCCCCACGGCACCCGCACCGCCGATGACGCCGCGACCGCGGTCGGCTGCAGTGTCGACCAGATCGTGAAGTCGATGATCTTCGCGGCCGGCGACGATCGGGAGATCGTGTTGGCCCTCACCAGTGGCGCCAACCAGGTCGACGGTGAGCGACTGGCCGCTCTCGCCGGCGTCGACGCCTGTCATCGGGCTACGGCCGACGAGGTCCGCTCGGCCACCGGTTTCGCCATCGGCGGCGTTGCCCCGATCGGTCATCTGTCGACGTTGCGGACCTGGATCGACCCTCACCTGCTCACCTTCGACACCATCTGGGCCGCCGCCGGTAGTCCGCGACACGTCTTCGCCGTCTCACCGCAGCGGCTGGTGGAGCTGACGGCGGCGACGGTGGCCCACTTCACGGTCACCGCCCAGGCGTCGCCTTCGCCGCCTTCGTAGCCATCGCCGCCGGCCGCCGAAGTCCGGCCGGTTCAAGAATTCGGGATTCACGCCGACGGTTCCGCTATGACCGGTTCGGCCGCTGACGCTACCGCCTTCTCCCATCAGGACTGGACCGAGCTCGAGGAGTACCTCGACGATCGCCTCGCCGTGGCCGGCGGTCCGGTCGGTATCGCCCTGATCGAGATCGACGCGTCCCAGTGGGAATCGGCAGCGGAGCGGCTCGTCGAACACCTCGACGCCGAGGACCATACGGCACGAACCGACGGCCGGCGTTTCGTGATCGTGCGCGGCCCTTTGACCGGTCCGGCCGAGATGGAGGGGCTCGGCCTACGAATCGCCGACTCGTTTCCGTTGGCGCCGTCGACCGGCTCCCCGATCGAACGATCGACCGTCCACATCGGAGTGGTGACCGGCCGACGGGGTGACACCGCCCGGACACTGCTGCGCCACGTCGAGTTCGGGCTCGAAGACGCCAAGACGATCGGTCGAGCGATGATCTCGGTCGGCGACGGCCCCATGATGGCCGACCTCCCTCAGTAGTCCCGCAAAGGCCGGACCCCGCGAGTCGGGTCGATCAGGCCTCGGGTCGCAGGGTCGGGAAGAGCACGACGTCACGGATGTTCGAGGCTCCGGTCAACAGCATCACCACTCGGTCCATACCGATACCCAGGCCGCCGGTCGGGGGTAGTCCGTAGTCGAGGGCCCGAAGGTAGTCCTCGTCGACGACCATGGCCTCGTCATCACCGGCCTCCCGCTGGCGCACCTGGTCCTCGAACCGGGCTCGCTGCTCGTCAGGGTCGACGAGCTCGGAAAACGCGTTGCAGATCTCCCTCCCGGCGACCACGGCCTCGAACCGCTCGGTGAGGCCTGGCAGCTCGCGGTGATCGCGTGACAGCGGCGACACCTCCTTGGGGTAGTCGGTGACGAACACCGGCCCCCACAGATCCGGCTCCACCGTCTTCTCGTAGAGCTCCAGGATGAGTTTGCCCTGGCCGTAGCCGTCCTTGACGTCGACGCCGTGGCGTTCGGCCAGAGTTCGAAGTTCGGTCAGATCCTGGTTGACGCCGACCCGCTCCCCCGTCGCCTCCTCGATCAGATCGAGCATCGACGCCCGCCGCCACGGTGTGGTCAGATCGACGTCTCGTCCGTCGTAGCTGATCGTCGTCGAGCCACAGATCTCCGTGGCGAGATGAGCCACGAGCTCCTCGGTCAACGCCATCATGTCGCTGAAATCGGCGTAGGCCTGGTAGAGCTCCAGCATCGTGAACTCCGGGTTGTGGCGAGAGCTGATGCCCTCGTTGCGGAACACGCGGCTCATCTCGAACACCCGCTCCAGCCCGCCGACGACCAGTCGCTTCAGGTAGAGCTCGGGGGCGATCCGGAGGTACAGCTCGAGGTCGAGTGCGTTGTGGTGGGTGGTGAAGGGTCGGGCCGCGGCTCCGCCGGGTATGGGGTGGAAGACCGGCGTTTCCACCTCGATGAAACCCCGGTCCTCGAGCCACCGTCGGCTGAGCGACATGATGCGGGAGCGGGCGATGAAGATCTCCCGGCTCTCGGGGGTGACCCACAGATCGACGTAGCGCTGGCGGTAGCGGACGTCGGTGTCGGTGAGTCCGTGGAACTTGTCGGGGAACGGACGCCGGGCCTTGGCCAGCAGCACCCAGCGTTCCACTTTGACCGACAGTTCGCCCTTGCGCGTCTTCATCACCTCGCCCGACACCCCGATCCAGTCGCCGAGCGACAGGGAGCAGAAGTCGTCGAAGTCCGGGGTGACCTTGGCCGGGGCGAACAGCTGGATGCGGCCATCGGAGTCCTGCAGGGTGCCGAAGGCGAGCTTGCCCTGTACCCGGCGCAGCATGAGTCGCCCGGCCACCGTGGCCGTGACCCCGGTTTCGGCGCCGTCCTCGATGTGACCGTACGTCGACCGGAGTTCGGCCGATGTGGTGTCGGGCTCGAAGCGGTAGGGCACGGTCTGGCGGGCGCCACTGGTCTCGGTCTCGGTCACGGGGCTGAGGATAGCCGTCCCCCCGTCGAACAATTACAGCAATGTCCGAGCCTCGACCCCGGCGATGGCTACCGATCGTCGTGCAACCCCGGCGATTGCTCCAGATCGTCGGTTGTCCGGGCCAGCGCGAAGTAGGTGGCCGCCCCGAGCGACGAGATCAGGCAGGTGACGACCAGGGTCGTCGGGTAGCCGACGGTGTCGATGAGCGCACCGGCGGTCGGTGGACCGACGAAGCCGCCGACTCCGGCGGCCGTGTACAGGGCGCCGAGCACGCCACCCAATCCCATCGTGCCGAACAGCTGGGCCGCGACCACCGGCGACAGGGCGATGAACCCGCCGTACGCAACACCCAACACGAGCGCGAACACCACGAGCTGCCAGTAGCGGTCGGCTGCCGTCAACCAGATGAGGTAGCTGGCGGCCATCGTCGCCAGCGATCCGTACAAGAGCTTCATCGGTTCGATCCGGGTGGCAACGGCGCCCAGGCCAAGCCGTCCGGCAACCGAACTGAGGCCGATCAGGCCGACGAGCAGTCCGCCGGAGCCGTCGATGCCCCGCTCGGCCACGTAGTCGGGCATGAACACGAAGGGCACGAACAGGCCGGATGAGGTGAACAGAATCGCCACGTACATGACGATGAACGGACGCGAGGAACGGATCCGGGCGAGCAGTGGGCCGCCGGTGGTGCCGTCGTGGCCATCGGAGACCGGAGGGCGACGGGCACCGACCGCGGCCACACCCAACAGCACCGCGGCGACCACGGCCAGGTACAGGTACGTCTCCCGCCAGCCGTATCGCTCGATCAGGCGCTCGGTGAGCGGAGCCACCACCAGGGTGCCGACGCCGATCCCGGCCACGGCGAAGCCGACGGCGGTCGAGCGGTGACGGTCGAACCAGGCACCCACGGTGGCCACCATCGGTACGTAGCCGCAGGCGACGCCGATCCCGACGCCGAGCCCGTAGGTGACGTAGCCGACGACGATGGACTCGACCCGGGAGGTGACGATCAGCCCGAGAACGAGCGCGGCCGCCCCGAACAGCAGGACCGGCCGGGGACCGAACCGGTCGGCGGCGCGGCCCGACACCACGCCGAGCCCGAAATAGAGCAGGGTCGTGATGGAGAAGACGAGGGCGATGGCTCCGCGGTCGGCGTCGAACTCATCGGCCATCGGTCGGAAGAACGACCCGAAGCTGTAGGCGACACCGAACACGGTGAACGTGGAGAGAAACGTGGCCGCCGCCACCCACCACGCAGCCGAGGAATCGAGCCGGGAAGCCGAACCCGCCTCAGGAGGCGACAACATCCAAGGCCGCCACCGCGGTTCGAGTCTCGGCTCTGCCGAAACTCCCGGCGTGATCGGGAGATCTCACCATCAGTCGGCCACCACGTCGAGCCCGATGTCGAGGACCCGGGCGGAGTTGGTGATCGAACCCGAGGAGACCAGGTCGACGCCGGTGTCCGCGTAGCCGTCAAGGGTGTCGAGGGTTATCCCACCGGACGCTTCCAGGAGCGGGCGACGGCCACCGGTTCCGGCCACCCAGGCGTCGACCTTCGGTACCAGCGCCTGCAGCTCGGCAGGCGTGAAGTTGTCGAGCAGGATGATGTCGGCACCGGCTTCGAGCGCCTCGACCATCAGCTCCTCGGTGTCGGCTTCGACATGAACGGTACGGCCGGGCCAGCGGCGCCGGGCCTCGCCCACCGCCGCCGTGATCGTGGTACCCACCAGGTGATTGTCCTTCAGCATCAGCCAGTCGCTCAGGTTTCCCCGATGGTTGGCCGCTCCCCCGGCTCGCACAGCCGCCTTCTGCAGCGACCGGTAGCCGGGCAGGGTTTTGCGGGTGTCCCATACGGTCACCCGACCGTCGGCCAGTTCGACCCAGCGGGCGGCGTTGGTGGCCACCCCGGAGAGGTGGCCGAGGAAATTGAGCGCCGTCCGCTCCGCCGTCAGCAGCGTTGCGTACGGTCCCCGAGCCACGCCGATGACGTCACCGGCTTCGATTCGATCGCCGTCCGTCAGCCGCCACTCGACGATCAGTGTCTCGTCGATCGCCCGGAACGTCTCCTCGACACACCGACAACCGGCCAGCACACCCGGTTCACGGGCGTTGAACTCGGCGGTGGCCATCTTGGTCGGGTCGATGAGCGATGAGGTCAGATCCCCCAACGGGGTCAGATCCTCGGCCAGGGCCTTGGCCACCAGGTAGCGGATGTCGGCCACCGGCGGCTGCAGATCGGTTCGCACCTCGCCAATCTAGCGAACGTTCCGGTCCCATGTCGTGGCCGACAGGTCGGGGCCCACCCGAATGCCGGCATTCCCTCGGGGTTGTCGACCGGGAGCGGTACGATCCGGGGATGTCGGAGCGTCGTCCATCAGCCGCCACGGCGGCGATCGATCCTGTTCTCCCCCGATCCGCGGCCGTGGTCGGTTGCGGCGTGATCGGTGCCGCCTGGGCCGCCCGATTTCGTCTTCACGGTGTGCCGGTCACGGCCTTCGATCCTTCGCCGGAGGCAGGCCGGATTCTCGACGAGGTGGCGGCAAACGCCGCGGCGGCCTGGACCGACCTCGACCTGCCGACCGAGATGGCGCCGCTGGCGCTGTGCTCGACGTTGGAGGAGGCGGTGGCCGACGCCGACTTGATCCAGGAGAGCGTGCCCGAACGGATGGACGTCAAGCACGCCACCCTCTCGGCCATCGACGCCCGGTCCCGCCCCGACGCGGTCATCGGATCGTCGACCTCCGGGCTGATGTGCTCCGACCTGGCCGAGGCCGTCGAACGGCCGGAGCGGCTGGTCGTGGCCCATCCCTTCAACCCGGTCTACCTGCTGCCGGTTGTGGAGATCGTGGGCGGCACCCACACCTCCGCCGACACCATCGATCGGGCGCTCGCCCTGTATCGCGGCCTCGGCATGAAACCGATCCACATCAGGGCCGAGATCGAGGCCCACGTGGCCGATCGGTTGCTGGAGGCGGTGTGGCGGGAAGCGCTGTGGCTGGTCAACGACGGCATTGCCAGCACCGAGGAGATCGACGACGTCATCCGTTATGGATTCGGACTCCGTTGGGCCCAGATGGGGCTGTTCGAAACGTACCGGATTGCCGGCGGGGCAGGTGGATTCGGCCACTTCATCCGCCAGTTCGGTCCGGCGTTGGCTTGGCCGTGGACCAAGCTGATGGACGTCCCCGAGTTGACCGACGAACTCGTCGAGCGGCTCGAGTCCCAGTCCGACGAGCAGTCGGGCTCCTACTCGATCCGGGAGCTCGAACGGATCCGGGACCGCAATCTGGCTGCCATGATGCGAGCCCTGGAGGCCAACGACTGGGGAGCCGGTCAGACCCTGGCCGAGATGCGCTCCTCCCGAAACCTGCCGCCGAGACGGCGCTGATTCCCATCGCGCGGGCCCAGAACCGGGGACGACCGGAGATGGTTCGCCGGTGGAGGGGTCAGCGGGGCTGAATACCCATGACCAGGTCGACGAGATAGTCGCCGTAGCCGCTCTTGCGCAACGGTTCGGCCACGTCGAGGAGCTGTTCGTCATCGATGTAGCCCATTCGCCAGGCGATCTCCTCGGGGCTGGCCACCTTCTGGCGCTGCCGCTGCTCGATGACCCGAACGAACTCGGAGGCCTCGACCATCGAGTTGAACGTGCCGGTGTCGAGCCAGGCGAAGCCCCGATCGAGACGGGCCACGGTCAGCCGGCCCTCGTCGAGGTACCGCTGGTTGATGGCCGTGATCTCCAGTTCACCCCGGTCCGACGGCTCGATCGTGCCGACCATGTCCACCACCGCCTCGTCGTAGAAGTACAGCCCGGTGACCGCCCAGCTGGACTTCGGCTTGACCGGCTTCTCCTCGATGCTGGTGGCGATGTCGTCGGCGTCGAATCCGACGACACCGTAACGCTCCGGATCCGACACCTGTTGGGCGAACACGCAGGCTCCTTCGGCCTGGGTCGACACCTCCTGGAGCTGACGGCTGAAGCCACTGCCGTAGAACAGGTTGTCACCCAGGATGAGGCATGAGGGCCTGCCGTCGAGATAGTCGGCGCCGATGATGAACGCCTCGGCCAATCCGTTGGGCTGAGGCTGCACGGCGTAGTCGAACCGCACTCCCCAGTTGGATCCATCGCCGAGCAGCGATTGGAACGCAGCCTGGTCCTGGGGCGTGGTGATGATGAGGATCTCGGTGATGCCGGCCAGCATCAGCGTCGACACCGGATAGTAGATCATTGGCTTGTCATAGACCGGTAACAACTGTTTCGACACCGCGAGCGTGACGGGGTGCAGACGGGTGCCGGTTCCGCCGGCGAGCACGATTCCCCGTCGTCCGAGGGGGTTGAGTCGGTGCTGCGAGGGGGCTGTGGTGGGCTGAGCGAAGGCTGATGCGGCGGTCACAGTGGTCCTTGGTGTACGGGTGGTCAGCGGATGCCGGTCGGGGGCCGGGCCGGGGCTTCCAGTTCGCCGACCACGTTTGCGATCGAACGGTGGACCGGCGGCATGCCGACGCCGAGGTCGAAGAGGATGGCGGAACTGTCGAGCCGGCTGTTGGCCGGTCGCACGGCTCTGGTCGGGTACTGGTCGGTTGTGAGCGGGCGGACGACGACACCGCCACAGCGGCCGGATGCGGCGAACACCGCACCGGCGAATTCGAACCAGCTCATGGCGTCGGGACCGGCAAGATGGTAGAGCCGTTTGGGTGACGGCTGCGTGCCGTATTCCGTGGCTGCGGCCACGGCGGTGATGGCCCGGGCCAGATCGCCGGCCGCTGTCGGGCAACCAACCTGATCACTGACGACACCGACTTCGTCACGCTCGGCTCCGAGTCGGAGCATCGTGGTCACGAAGTTGGATCCGAGGGCGCTGTACAACCACGAGGTGCGAAGGGTGATCAGTTTGTGGGCGGCTTCCGCCTCCCGTTCCCCCTCGGCTTTGGTTCGACCGTAGACGCCGATCGGTGAGATGGCATCGGCCTCGGTATACCAGCCAGACTTGGCACCGTTGAAGACGTAGTCGGTCGAGATGTGGATCAGCAGCGCGTCGACGTGGTTGGCGGCGTTGGCCAACGTCTTGACGGCGGTGATGTTGACCGCCTCGGCCTCGCCAGGTTCGTCCTCGGCCCGATCCACCGCGGTGTAGGCCGCCGCGTTCACGATGACGGTCGGTCGAAGCGTGTCGACGATCGATCCCACGGCCTCGGGATTCCGGACGTCGAGTTCGGCCGACGTGTAGCCGCAGACCTCGGCCCGATCCAACCAACGGGCCCGAAGCAGTTCCCGGCCGAGCTGCCCGCCGGCACCGGTAATCAGAATCACGGGCTTCACCGGTCTCGCCGGACCGGACGACGACGATCGGCTTGGCGCCGGACCGTCCGCGTTCATGAAGCGACCGCCACCCCGAGCCGGGTACCGTCGTAGCGATCCGACAGCAGCGGACGCCACCACCACTCGTTGTCGAGATACCAGCGCACCGTTCGAGCCAGTCCATCGGAGAAGTCGATCGACGGTTCCCAACCGAGTTCCCGCCGGATCTTCGAGGAGTCGATGGCATAGCGGAGGTCGTGACCCGGCCGGTCGGCCACGAACTCGATGAGGTCACGGCGACGGCCGATGTCATCGCCCAGTTCGGCATCGACTCGATCGCAGATCGTCTGGACGACGTCGAGGTTCGTCCGTTCGGCATCCCCACCGACGGCGTAGGTCTCCCCCGGTTCGCCCCGCCGCAGCGCGGTGACGATGGCACGGGCGTGATCCTCGACGAAGAGCCAGTCGCGGATGTTGTCACCCCGCCCGTAGACGGGAAGAGGCTGCCCGGCCACCGCCTTCAGGATCATCAGCGGGATCAGTTTCTCCGGGAAGTGGAACGGCCCGTAGTTGTTCGAGCAGTTGGTGATGACGGTGGGCAGGCCATAGGTCTCGTGCCAGGCCCTCACGAAGTGGTCGGATGCCGCCTTCGACGCCGAGTAGGGCGACCGGGGATCATACGCGGTGGTCTCGTCGAATGGATCGTCGTCGAGGGCGAGACTGCCGAACACCTCGTCGGTCGACACGTGCACGAAGCGGAACTTGTCGACCACGTTGCGACGCTCGGCCTCGAAGCGGGCGGCCTGCAGCAGCTCGTAGGTGCCCACCACGTTGGTGCGGACGAAGGCGTCGGGACCGTCGATGGAGCGGTCGACGTGGGACTCGGCGGCGAGATGGATGACGGCGTCGGGTTCGAACCGGGCAAAGATCTCACGCAGTGCCGGACCGTCGGCGATGTCGACCTCGACGTGATGGTAGAACGGGCTCTCGGCGACCGATGCGACGGAGCCGAGGGTGGCGGCGTAGGTGACCTTGTCGATGTTCATGACCTCGACCGGCTCGACCAGGTCCGACGAAACCGGCTCGCCGGCTGACGCGCTCGGGCTCCCGAGAAGGTGGCGGATGACGGCGGACCCGATGAATCCAAGGCCTCCGGTAACTGCGATCTTCATCGTGTCAACCTTTCTCCGCCGGCGCTGCCCGCACCGATCCTGTCGGCCGGTCCTCCGGGGGACTGAGCGCTGATCGCCCGCTCGGACTCGACACCCCGGCCGGCTTCGTCCATCGCCCGTCGCACCGAGGCCACCGCCACGGACAGTTCGACGCCGCGCTGATCCTTGTCGGACAGCACGGCCCGACCCGATGCCACCGGCCAGTCGATACCGAGCGTCGGATCGTCCCACGCAATCGACAATTCGGCGTCGGGCCGGTAGGGGGTGTCGACCTTGTAGAAGACCTCGGTGTCGGGATCAAGGGTGCAGAATCCATGACCGAGGCCGCGGGGCACCCACAACATCTCACCGCTGTCGGCGGAAAGCTCGACGCCGGCGAACCGCCCGACGGTGTCGGAGTCCGGGCGGAGGTCAACGACCACGTCGAAGATACGGCCCCGCAGGACCCGCACCAGCTTGCCCTGCTCGTGGGGCGCCAGCTGCAGGTGTATGCCGCGAATCGTGCCGGGGGCGTAGGAAAGCGAGTGGTTGTCCTGCACAAAGCGGTCGGGCAGACCGAGCTCGGCGGCCGCGGCCGACTCGAAGGGCACCGTGAAGACACCCCTGGGGTCATGAAAGCGCGGCGGTGCGATGACGAGTGCGCCGCCGAGCAGATGGGCAACGGTCTGCAACATACCTCCCGGTATTCGGCGAGTCGCTGACTGTGCTTCATCTTACGGGCCGGTCGCCGACAAGCCGAGTATCGCTGCAGCGCGCTGCTTGGTGTTTCGCCGGTCATCTGCGGCAATGATTTCTCCGTCGGGTAAACCTTTCGAACCCCGTGGCCGGTGTGTAGCAATAGACCGGTCATTCAGGCCGGCATGCACGCAAGGAGAAAGGGAAATGTCCATTAGCAGTCATGGCGCAGCCACCCACCAGCCTGAGCGTCGGCGCACCGCAATGCGTATCGGTGGCCGAGCGGCGCTTGTCGTCGCCCTGGTGCTGACGTCACTTGGGATCATCGCCGCCGGTCCGGTTTCCGCCTCCGGTTGCCAAACGAATTGGGGCTCCATCCAGAAGTCGTCTTCAGGCTCGGCCTCCGGCTCGATCACCGGCGTGCGCACCGGTCGTCACTCCTGTTTCGACCGTTTCGTCGTCGACCTCAACGGCAAGAGGACCGGCTATCACGTCGCCTATGTCGACTCGCTGGCCGCCGATGGCTCGGGCGAGATCGTGCCCGTCGACGGTGGAGCCATCCTCCAGATCATCGCCCGGTCACCGGCGTACGACGACAGCGGTTCAGCCACCGTCGACGCGGCGGCCGTCAGCGCCACCAGCGTCGCCGGCTACCGGACGTTCCGGGACGTGGAATGGGCCGGCAGCTTCGAGGGTCAGACCACGTTCGGACTCGGGGTTCGAGCCCGTCTGCCGTTCCGGGTCTTCACGCTCGACGGACCGGGCACCGGTTCACGGCTGGTGATCGACGTGGCCCACAGCTGGAACACACCACCGCCATCCGACGACTTGTTCCCCGGACGCCCCGGTGACCAGCTCGGGGTGCTCGGCGTCAGGCATGACGACGCGTTGAACCTTCGGTCGGGCCCGGGGATCAACCGGCGTATCGTCACCACGGCCGCCCCCACCGATTCGGTGTTCGCCACGGGTAGGGCTCGAGCCCTGTCACGGTCGATCTGGTACGAGGTCTCCACGCGGAACGGCACGAAGGCCTGGGCCAGCGCACGATATCTGGCCATCCCCGGATCCACCGAGGACATGACGGCGTCGTACCTGGCCCAACACCCGCGGCCGGCGGCTTCCTCGATGGTTGATCTCGGCCGGCAGGTCGCCCTCGACTTCGCCGGGGACGAACCCGGTACCCGGATCGCCATGAGCGTCGGCCCGACGGTCGGCGATCTCGGTGAGGTGACCTACGACGTGGTCGGACTCGCTGATGACTCCGTCGCCGGACTGCGGCTTCACATCTTCGCCGAGCCGCACGACAGCGGTCACGGATTCGAACTCCGGTCAATCGAAGCCACGATCTTCTGTCGACGTGGTTTCGACGGAACCAGCTGCGTCTGACTCCGGTATTCGGCTGACCATCCGTCGCCCGCGGTCAACGATCGTGACGGATGGTCCGCTCTCTCGGTCAATCGCCCACGGTCCCGATGGCCCGCACCTCGCCGATCGCCTCCTCCGGGTTGTAGTCGGCGAGGAGCGGATGGTGGCGCAACTCCGGATCGAGTTCCAGCAACGGGACCATGACGAAGTTGCGCTCGGTCATGCGGGGATGAGGTACCACGAGATCGGGCGTGTCGATGCTCCGGTCGCCGTAGAGCAGAACGTCGATGTCGAGCGTGCGTGGCCCCCAGCGGACGAGCCGCACCCGACGGGCTTCACGCTCCAGTTCCTGACAGCGGCGGAGCAGGGCCTCCGGGCTGAGAGCCGTTCCGAGCTCGACGACGATGTTGTAGAAGGCATCCTGGTCGACCCCGCCGACCGGCTCGGTCTCGTAGACCGTCGACACGGCGATCACGCCTTCGAGCCCTGCGACCGCCTTCCGCAAGTGGGCCAGGCGATCACCGACGTTGGACCCGAGCCCCAGAAAGGCCCGGACGAGCGGAGGGTCCGATCCCGCCACCCGACTAGCGGTCTCGGGTCCGGTGGATGGCCGCGCCCGTTGTGTCGACGTGAGCTGCAACCGGCGGCCGAAGCTTCCGAGCCCGCACGGTGACGGCATCGACCGCAGGATAGCTCAGCGCCAATTCGGCCACCCGGGCGGCGAGCCGTTCGAGAAGCTGGAAACGCTCCGGGGGCAGCGTGGTCACCAGCAGATCGATGAGGGCACCGTAGTTCACGGTGTCGGCCAGATCATCCGAGGCCCCGGCGGCCTGGAGGTCGAGATGCAGATCGACGTCGACACGGAACGGCTGGCGCCGGCTCTGTTCCTCGTCGAGGACGCCGCAGTGGAGGAGCAGCTCCAGTCCCCTGATCTCGACGACGTCCGAGGCGATGCCTGCGGCCGGTTCCGGGTTCACGAAGCCTGGCCGGCCACCGCGGCGTCGTCGGAGGACCCACCAGCGCCTCCGGCGTCACCGGAGCGTGCGGCCGGCCGGACGGGCACCGTCTTCGGCGCCGTGGCCGCGGCATCGGCGATGGCACGCCCCTCCGGGCCGATCTGGCGGCCGAAAATCCGCTCGGCCACAACAATGGCCTCATGGGTGACGGGAACCATCTCGGTCCACCGTAGATAGCCGGCCATGAGCCCCATCAACCGGTCACCGATCTCCTCCATGTGGAGTAGCAGTTTCCTGCGGCTGCCGAGCAGCGTCTGCAACTCGGTGTAGATCTGCGGGAGGGCGAGGTCGAGGTCGAGACCGGGCGCGAACGGCCAGTGTTTCCACGGCATGGCGAACTCGTCATAGGCATGGAGGTTGTGATCCGACGGGATCAGGGACACGACAAACGCGAACCCGTTCTCACGGATCCAGATGATCTCCTCCTGGCGCCGAACCTTGCGATGGTTCGTGCCGTAGCCGCCGGGCCGTTCGCAAACGGCCAGCTGATCCTGAATCACCCATTGAAAAGCCCGGGGTTTGATTCCCTGCGCCCACTTTCCCTTGGCCATGTCACCTTTCTCCCGCGACAACCGTCGCAGCTTGTTTGGCCGCCTTCACATCATGTACCCGGACGAGACTCGCCCCCTTTAGCATGGCATAGGTCGCGGTCGCTACCGAGCCCACGAGACGTCCTTCCGGAGGAATTTGTTGGTCGGCGCCGTCGGACCGGGCCAGCATCTGGCCGAGCATCGCCTTGCGGCTCGTGCCGATGGCCACCTGGAGACCGGTTTCGACCAAGGAGTCGATATTGGCCAACAGGGTCAGATTGTGATCGAACGTCTTGCCGAATCCGAATCCGGGATCGATCCACAGCTCGGGGACACCGGCGGCGAGGGCCTTCCCCGCTCGATCGACCAGAAACTCCCGAACCTCGGCCACGACGTTGTTGTAGGTCGGGTTGCGTTGCATCGTCGTCGGCGAACCCTGCATGTGCACGGCAATCCAGCCGACGCCGAGATCGGCTGCCACCGGCCAGAGATCGGCGCTCACGTCGTTGATGATCGTCGCACCGGCCGCCACCGCAGCTCGGGCCACTTCCTCATGTCTGGTGTCGACGGCAATGCGACAGCTGCCGTGCAGCGCCTCGACGACCGGGAGGATTCGTTCGATCTCGGTGCCGAGATCCACCGGCTCAGCCCCGGGTCGGGTCGACTCACCGCCGACGTCGATCAGATCGGCACCCTCGTCGAGCATCGTCTTGGCGTGGTTGATGGCCACCTCGGGCTCGACGAACCTGCCCCCGTCGCTGAACGAGTCGGGGGTGACGTTGAGAATGCCCATGACGAGCGTTTTTGATCCTTGTCCCAGCACGGCTCGCCCAGTGTACCGACGAGTCGTTCCGGCGCTGTCGCCAGGGCGGGTTTCGGCGGGAGCGCCAGGTCCTAGCCGACCGCGGGATCAGTGGACAGCCGCTGGCCGGATCGGGCGACGCGAAGACCGGGTTCGATCTCGCACGCCACCGCCTCGCCCCGTACGACGGTCATCACCCGGTCGAGTTCGGCCGTCGACGGGGGGTAACCGGTTGCCGTCCGCAACCAACGGCGCAGCGCCTGATGAGCCACGCTCGGTACCGCCCGCTGCAAACCGAGACAGTCGGTGGGATCCAGGGCCTCGGCAAGGCTGTCGAGATCGGCAGCGACCTGGCGAGCCAGATCGGCCGTGCGGTTGAGCAGCGGGACCGGGTCACGATCGCTGATGTCGCCGAGCAGGGGCAGCACCTCGTGGCGGACACGGTTTCGCACGAAGCGGGGATCGGTGTTCGAGGGATCATCGACGGGTTCCAGACCGAGTCGAGCGCACAGCTCCACCGTTTCGGCTCGACGGAGAGCGAGGATCGGATGGCGAAATCCCGGCTGCATGGCGGCGAGGCCGTCGAGCCCGGCGCCGCGCATCAGGTTGATCAACAGGGTTTCGGCCTGATCATCGGCGGTGTGACCGGTCATGGCGTCGGGGCCGAGGACGCGATGGCGGGCTAGGCGAGCCCGGTTCTCCAGGTCGGAGCCGGGTTCGACGTCGACGGCCTCGGCTCGAAATCGGGCACCGAATCGCTCGGCCGCCGCCGCAACGGTGTGGGCTTCCGCTGCCGAACCGGGGCGCAGGCCGTGATCGACGTGGACGGCGGTGACATTCAGCCCCGCTCGACATGCGAGCCCCAGCAGCGCGAGTGAGTCGGCTCCGCCCGACACGGCGCACGTGGCGTCGGTACCCGGGGCAGGAAAGGTGCAGCGGGCCAGCAGTTGGTCGAGGAGATCGCCCTCAGACGGCACTCGACACGCCCATACGGGCGATCCAGAGATCCGGCGAGCGAATCTCGTCGATGGTCGGAAGGTTGTCGGGCCCGACCCAGACCTGATCGAACAGCTCCCTTCCGCCGGCGGCCTCGACCGCCTTGACGAAGTTCTCGCCCTCCTCGTACTGGGCCATCTTGGCCTCCATGCCGGTGAGCCGGACCACGAGTTTGGAAACGCCTGTCATGTTCTTGCGGCGCTCGCTCAGCACCTTGTGGAACCGTTCCCGGCCCGGGATCAGGTCGCCGGCGGCTCGATCCATGGTGATGTCGCCGTGGCCTTCGAGCAGCGACATCAGGCCGGTGACCCTGTCGAGCACCGCCCGCTGCTCGGGCGTGGCCAGCAGCATCGAAAGGCCACCGTCGGACAGGGACGGACCGTTGCCGTTGCGTCGGTCGTTGACGAGCTCGCGCACCGTCTCCATGACCTTCTTCGGGTCGGGGTCGACCGCATCGAGCAGCTCGTTGACCAGCGACAGGAAGTACGGCCGCAGCCAGGGGACCCCGGTGAACTGGGCGCGGTGCGTGCATTCGTGGATGGCGATCCAGAGACGGAACTCACGGGGCTCGAATCCGAACCGCTTCTCCAGCCCGGCGATGTTGGGGCCGACGTAGTAGACCCAGTCCTGGTCTTGGGGTCGCTCGTCCTCGACGATCAGCAGGTCGTACTGGCCCAGGACCCGACCCGACATCCAGCCCAGCAGCGCGCCGACTTCGGCACCGGCCACCTTGGGGCCGATGTAGGCAGTGGCCCCGTTGACCGCTCCGCCGACCGTTTCGCCGATGGCGTCGACCGTCGGCCGCAGCTTCTGCCCCCAGGGGCCGAGCGCCTCCGTGACGGTGTCGAGCAGCTTCGAGGCCTCCGACCGGGTGTCGGCATCGGCGTCGGCCTCCTCCGACAGGCGGCCGAGCAAGGGGCGAAGAAGCCGATCGAAGCTGGCCAGGTTGGCCTCGACCCAACCCATCCGATCGGTGACCTGAGCCCGAGCCGGCCCGGCGAGCGACGTCAGGCCGGTCTCGACCGCCACGAGTTCCTCGGCCTGAGGGGTCAGCTCGGCGAAGTCGGATTCGAGCATCGAGCCAACAGTGGGATGCTCATACGACTCCTCCCGATTGGCAATCTTCTCGGCTACGGATCGGGCGAAATCCCAATCGACTTCAGTGCTCACGAACCAACTCCGCTTCTAGGGCTCAGCGCTTGGGGTAACGGGGATTCTCCACCTTGGCCAGGTACCCGATGATCACGGCGACGACGGTTACAACCGAGCCGATCGCGAGAAAAAACCCGAGCCACCAATGCCATACAACAGCTAGCTGAAACATGGCCTCAAGTCTACGAGCCTCGAATCCGTTTCAGAAGAGCTTGGTGATGGAATCGATCAGGCGCTGTCGGACCTCGGGCGGCATGTCCTCCCGGCAGCGCCCCAACATCGATCGGAGTCCGAGGTGAAAATGGACGACGTCATCACACCCGGGGCAGAGCTGGAGATGTGACCGGACTTCCGAGCGCTGCGGCTCTGCGAGCCGACCGTCTATGTAGCGATACAACTCCTCCAAGCTCGGATTGCACGTCCAGGTCGGGATCGGCTCAGCGCCATCTTGGTCGGGATCGGAATCGTTCATGGCTCGGATTCGGGTCGAGGTCAGGAAGTGGAGTCGGGCTCCGGTAGCGGATCGGAAAGGCCGCGGGCTACTGCAAACTCGTATAACTCCTTCTGCAGCGCTTTTCTTCCCCGATGGAGGCGACTCATGACGGTACCGATCGGGATGTCGAGCATCTCGGCGATCTCCGCGTAGCTGAATCCCTCGACGTCGGCCAGAAGCACCGCCAGGCGGTAGATGTCGGGGAGCGCTTCGACCGCCGCCACCACCTCGGCTTCGGAGAACGACTCCATCAAGGTCTCCTCGGCGCTTCGCCCCACATCCGCCGCAGGCCGGATGCGCCGGTACAGGTAGAGGTCGTCGAGGTCGTCGAGCTCGGTCTCGGCCGGTCGCCGCTGCCTCGCCCGGTAGCGGTTGATGTGGCTGTTGGTGAGGATGCGGAACAGCCAGGCCCGGAGGTTCGTGCCTTCCCGAAAGCTCTCGTAGGAACGGAACGCCTTCAGGAACGTCTCCTGCACGAGATCCTCGGCATCGGCCTGATTGCCGGTGAGGCGTCGGGCCGTCGAGTAGAGCGACGCCATGTGAGGCTCGGTATCTTCGACGAACGTCTTGCGATCAGCCAAGGCGACTACAGCTCCACTTCACGGGTTCCGGTCGTACCACACAGTCGTCGTGGGGCCTCGATCGAGCTCTCGATGGGCTCCGGCTCGACGAGGACCACCGTATCGGGTGTACTGGATCGGTCTTCATGGTCATACAGAGGAGAACGATGAATCGACCGGAAACGATGCAGACGGCCGAAGGCAAATCACTCGGATGGTGGCGTCGAGCGGTTGTCTACCAGGTGTACATTCGCTCGTTCGCCGACGGCAACGGGGACGGCACCGGTGACCTGGCTGGACTCCGATCTCGCCTTGATCATCTCGCCGAACTCGGGATTGACGCCATGTGGATCACACCATGGTACCCGTCGCCGCTGGCCGACGGCGGCTACGACGTCGCCGACCATCGGGACATCCACCCCGATTTCGGCACGCTCACCGAAGCCGCCGCCCTGATCGCCGAGGCCCACGAGCGTGGTATCCGGGTTCTCATCGACCTGGTTCCCAATCACACGTCGGTCGAACATCCGTGGTTTCAGGCGGCGCTCGCCGCCGGGCCCGGTTCTCCGGAGCGGGAGCGCTACATCTTTCGTGCCGGCCGCGGCGTCGACGGCAGCGA
Source organism: Acidimicrobiales bacterium (assembly GCA_041594435.1). GTDB lineage: Bacteria > Actinomycetota > Acidimicrobiia > Acidimicrobiales > SZUA-35 > JAHELU01. The sequence continues at coordinate 404 of JBFHME010000009.1, read as the reverse complement.
GCCACCGACGAACTGGGTGGCAAACTTCGGTGGCTCGGCCTGGGCTCGGGTCGACGACGGCGAGTGGTACCTGCACATCTTCGACACCAGCCAGCCCGACCTCAACTGGCAACATCCCGAGGTGCGGGACGAGTTCGATGACATCCTCCGCTTCTGGCTGGAGCGGGGCGTCGACGGATTCCGGATCGACGTCGCGCACGGCATGATCAAGGACCTGTCGTTTCCCAACGTCTCGGTCGAGCTGCTCGACGAAAGGGGACAGCGCCTACCCGACGGCTCCCACCCGTACTGGGACCGTGACGAGCTGCACGTACTGATTCGACGCTGGCGAGCGATTCTCGACGGGTACGACGACCGGATGATGGTCGCCGAGGCCAACGTCCACCCGGACCGGCTGCCGCTTT
>JBFHME010000008.1:0-45156 GCA_041594435.1 Acidimicrobiales bacterium | reverse complement strand
CGTCGAACCGGGTGCGGCCGCCGTGCCCGGCACCGGTCCGGTCGCCTTCGGTGCGCTCGATTTCGATCCGACCTCGGACGGCGAGCTGATCGTGCCGGCACACGTCCTGTGTCGAACGCCGACCGGTGAGCTGTGGTTGACAGCGCTCGACCCGGCCGCGGCGAGGTCGCAAGCCACCGACGATGCGATGATCGCCGCCGCCTTGGAGGGCCTGCCCCGGTTCGAGCCCGGTCCGGAACCCACGACGATGACACTGCAGGCCGCCCTCACGCCGGAGCTGTGGCGGGACGAGATCGTGGGTCGGGCCCGCGCCCTCATCCGGTCCGGTGAACTCGACAAGTGCGTTCTGGCCCGGGAGCTGTTGGTGCAGGCCGACGCTCCCTTTGATCAGGCCACGCTCATGGCCCGGTTGGATCAGACGTTTCCGACAGCGAATCTGTTCCTCGTCGACGGTTTCTTCGGCGCTTCACCCGAGCTCCTCGTGTCGAGGCTGGGCGACGTCGTGAGGGCCCATCCGTTGGCCGGGACCCTGCCTCGATCCACCGACCCGGACCGGGACCGAACCCTCGCCGCCGAACTGCTGGCCTCGGACAAGAACCGGTGGGAGCACCGGATCACGATCGATTGGCTGCTCGACACGCTGCTGCCGTTCTGCTCCTACGTCGATGCCGAGCCGGAGCCGTCGATCGTCTCGCTGGCCAACGTCCATCACCTCGGAACCAGGGTGGAGGGGCGACTGTCGTCGCCGGCGGCTTCGGTGCTCGAACTCATCGACGCTCTTCACCCGACCCCGGCGGTCGGTGGGGACCCGCAGAAGGCGGCTCTCGACCTCATCGGCGAGATCGAGCAGGCCGATCGGGGTCGCTACGCCGGTCCGGCGGGGTGGGTCGATGGCAACGGCAACGGCGAGTTCGCGGTGAGTGTGCGCTCGGCCCAGTTCGTCGACCCCGACAGGGTCCGGTTGTTCGCCGGGGTCGGTGTGGTCGCCGACAGCGACCTGCAGGCCGAACTCGACGAAACCCGGGCCAAGTTCAAGGCCATTCTCGGCGCCCTTGTCCAGCCCTGACTCCTCCTCGCCGTTGCAGCGAATCCCGGTTGGGAGCGAGGATCCGCGGGGGCGCGAGGATCAGTAGTGGTACGGGAAGCTCGACCAGTCGGGATCGCGCTTCTCCAGGAAGGCGTCACGGCCTTCACGGGCCTCGTCGGTCATGTAGGCCAGGCGGGTGGCTTCCCCGGCGAAGACCTGCTGCCCGACGAGGCCGTCGTCGATCAGGTTGAACGCGAACTTGGCCATACGCTGCGCCGTCGGGCTCTTGCCGCAGATCTCGTGGGCCCACTGCAAGGCCTCGTTCTCGAGTTCGGCGTGATCGATCACGGCGTTGACGGCACCCTGGTGATGGGCCTCCTCCGCGGTGTAGGTCCGGCCGAGGAAGAAGATCTCCCGGGCGAACTTCTGACCGACCTGACGGGCCAGGTAGGCCGACCCGAAACCGCCGTCGAAGCTGGCCACGTCGGTGTCGGTCTGCTTGAACCGGGCGTGCTCGCGGCTGGCCAGCGTCAGGTCCGACACCACGTGCAGGCTGTGTCCACCGCCGGCTGCCCACCCCGGAACCACACAGAGCACGACCTTGGGCATCATCCGGATCAACCGCTGGCACTCGAGAATGTGGAGACGTCCGCTGCGGGCCGGATCGATCGTCTCGGCCGTATCGCCCTCGGCGTAGCGGTACCCGTCGCGGCCCCGGATCCGCTGGTCGCCGCCGGAGCAGAACGCCCAGCCGCCGTCGCGGGGGGACGGGCCGTTGCCGGTCAACAGCACGGCGCCGACGTCGGACGACATCCGGGCGTGATCAAGCGCCCGGTAGAGTTCGTCGACGGTGTGGGGACGAAATGCGTTCCGCACCTCGGGGCGATCGAAGGCGATACGGACGGCCCCCACGTCGTTTGCCCGATGGTACGTGATGTCGGTGAAGTCGAAGCCGTCGACCTCGTGCCAGAGCGACCCGTCGAAGATCTCGGAAACCTGCTTGGTCATAGCAGGCCAGCCTAATCGGAACGGGCTTCGGCCACGGGGCCCCGCTAGGAGATGATCGCCTTGGCAATGGCGGCGTTGACCTTGTCGTGGACCCGGACGTTCTCGGCCCGGTTGGTGCGGGCCACCAGGACCCGGACCCCGACCGCACCCGGGGTGTCGTCGCCGGGCGACCAGTTGATGGCCGGGATGCCATGGGCCGAACACAAGGCCACGATGTCGGTGCCGTGCGGCGTGCCGAACAGCTTCTCGAAGGTCTCGGCGTCAACCTGATCGGCCTGGGGAAGGAAGGAGAAGATGCCGCCGCCGTCGTTGTCGATGACGACGATCGTGAGATCGATCCGGCGGCGCGACAGTGCCACCAGCGCTGGCGAGTCGTGGAGGAAGGCGACGTCGCCGATCAACAGCGTGGTCGACGCGCCGGACAGGGCGACGCCGACGGCCGTGGCGATGAGGCCGTCGATGCCGTTGGCACCACGGTTGGCCAGCACCTTGATGTTGCGGCGGTTCGGTGCGAACCATTCCACGTCCCGGACCGGCATCGACGAGGCAACGACCAGCGCGCCGCCCGGCTTCATCGTGGTGACGACGTGACGGGCCACGCCGATCTCGGTCACCCCTTCGAGCGGTTTGCCCGGTCCGGCCCCGTCGATCATCTCGGCCACGATCTGCTGGGCCGCCACATCCGCATGGAGCCACCGGCGACCGCGGTCGGACGGCGTGTAGTCGGAGGGGATGTGGCTGACCAGGCCACGGGCGAGGCCCTCCTCGGTGACGGTCATGGCGGCCAGCCGTTCGGGATCGTCCCACCGGCCGGGCTCCGAGGCGACGATCAGGTCGGGATTGGAGGCCGTGAGCCACTGGCTGATCGCCTTGCCGGCCAGCGGGCGCCCGAAGCGGAGGACCACGTCGACCGGGTTGGCCTCGGTGAACGCCTCGACCCGAAGCAGGGAATCGGCGTGCACGATTGAACGGCCCTCGGCCCGGCACCCGGATCGGTGATCGGCCAGCACCGGCCAGCCGAGCTTCTGGCCGAGGGTCAGAACCGCCGAGGGTTCCGTGGTCCCGGCCCCGGCGATGATGGCACCGTCGAGCCCACGAATCCGATTCCACACCTCGGTGATCTCACCCTGTGAACATTCCGACCCGTGGAGGGGGCCGCGGGCGTCGACATGCCAGGGGGCCCCGCCCGGCCGACCGGGGGGAAGCTCACCGGGGTCGCCGACGAGCGGATCGCGGAACTCGAGATTCAGGTGGACCGGACCCGGCTGACCCGATGAGCCGCAGGCCTCGGCCACCAGCCGGGAGGCGATGGAACGCCAGGCTCCCGCCATCTCGGAAACGGCGACACCGGGAGCCTCGTAGTGCCGGACGACGTCGCCGAAGAGTTTGGTCTGGTCGATGGTCTGTGGTGCGCCGACCCCCTGTAACTCCGGCGGTCGATCGGTGGTGCACACCAGCAGGGGGACCGACGACAGCGAGGCTTCGACGACGGCGGCATGGAGGTGCGTGGCCGCGGTGCCGCTGGTACAGGTGGCGACCGCCGGGGTGCCGGTGGCCAGCCCGTGACCGAGTGCGGCGAAGGAGGCTGAGCGTTCGTCGTGGAACAGATGCGTCTTGAGCCGGGGCTCACGGGCCAAGGCGAGGGTCAGGGGTGTCGACCGGGAACCAGGGGCGACAAAGGCGTCGGTCACCCCGGCTCGAACCCACTCGTCGACCAGGGTGGCGCAAAAGGTGGCGGCGATGGTCATTGCCAGCCAAACTAGCCCATCATGGCAACCTCGCCCACGATGACCCGGACCGTATGACACGACCCGGCTCCCCAGCCCTCCACGCCAGAACCTGGGACCGGGCGGAATCGGCGCCGACGCTCGTCCTCCTCCATGGCTTCACCCAGAACACCGACTGTTGGGGGCCGTTCGCCGACGAGCTGGCCGCAAGCCATCCGGTGATGGCCGTCGACGCGCCGGGCCACGGGCGGTCCGCTCATGACGACGCCGATCTGTGGCGGAGCGCCGATCTCGTGGCCGCCACCATCGCCCAGATCACGTCCGCGCCGCCGGTCGTCGTCGGCTACTCGATGGGCGGCCGCACGGCTCTCCATCTCGCACTTGCCCACCGGAGGGCGATCGCCGGGTTGGTCCTGATCGGGGCGACGGCCGGGATCGACAGCGAGATCGACCGGTCGGCCCGTCGAACCGCGGATGAAGCCCTCGCCATCCGGATCGAGACGGAGCCTCTGGTGGAGTTCGTCGACGGCTGGCTGTCCAATCCGTTGTTCGCCGGCCTGCGTGCCGAGACGGCGTGCCGGGACGCCCGCCTCTCGAATCGCCCCGCAGGCCTGGCGGCCAGTCTCCGCCGGTGTGGAACCGGCAATCAGGAGCCGCTCTGGGCTCGCCTCGGGGAGTTGACGATGCCCGTCCTGTTGATCGCCGGACGTGATGATTCGAAGTTCACCGCTCTCGCCGACCGTATGGCGGTTGCCATGTCCGGGACCGCAACGGTGTCGCTCATCGGCGGCACCCACGCCGTGCACCTCGAGCAGCCGGCCGCCACCGCAGCGGCGGTCACGGCCTGGTTGGCGGAACGTTTCCGAATCTAGCGAGTCCTCAGTCGCCGGTGGCAACCCGTTCCACGGTGAGCCGATCGAGGTCGTCGGGATCGGGTGGCGGGGCCACTCCGGGCGACGTGGGAACGAGTACGTGCAGCCCCCCGTCGACGGTCGTGGTCTCGAGATCGGGCCACGGATCGTCGCTCAACCAGCGCCGAGCAGGGGAGAGGTCACCGGTCATGGTGACCCCGTCGATCGCGGCCACGGCGGCCAGGCTGCGGCGGCCCAGCGCCGATTCGACCATGCCTCCGACGCTCACGGCCGCACCGTCGGCCGCCATCGCCGAGATCGTCCGCCGAGCGGCCTCGAGACCACCCAGACGCGATGGCTTGATCACCACGCCGTCGGCTGCACCGGAGCCGAAGGAGGCCCGGGCCGCGGCCGGTGAGTCGACCGCCTCGTCCGCCACGACCAGCGTGGTCAGGCCGGCGTCGACCAGGGCGGTTCGCAGAGCACGGGCCGAGCTCTCGTCGTCGATCGTGAACGGCTGCTCGATGACGTCGACGCCGAGGTGAGCGAGCCCGACGAGGGCGGCGACAGCATCGTCATTGCCGCCGTACTCGTGATCACGTGGGGGATACGTACCGTTCGCGTCGACATGGAGTTCGAACCCTCGGGGCGGTCGGCCGGCATGCAGATCGAACAGCTGCCCCAGGCGTTCGACGACGGCCCGTACCACGGTTTCCGCCGTGTCCGGTTCGATCTTCACCTTGACCCGGCGGTAACCCTCCGTGGCGAGGTCGACGACGCGGTCCGCCACCTGATCGGCGGGACCCAGGCCAACGGCGGCACCGGCGGGTACAACCGAACGGATCGCCCCCAACCAGTCACCGAGTGACCGGCCGGCGGACCTGAGAAACAGGTCGAGGGCCGCCATCTCCACCGCCGCGGCGGCCATCGGACCGGTGGCGGGATCGAGACCGGAGACGGTCGACGGGTCGATCAGGTCGTGTGCCGGACCGCCGGTCAGACCCGTGATCACAGCCGCCAGGACACCGAAGGCCGACGACGCCGTCTCGTGCCAGTAGCCCGCCGTCCCGAGGGCGGCACACTCACCCCATCCGGTCGCGCCGTTGTCGCCGTGCAGCGCGACAACCGTGAGGTCCCGAAACGTACCGGTGGTGGGACCGTGTCCTGCGTCGAGTGACTCGACGACCGGCAGGCGAAGCATGCGCAGTTCGGCCCGGACGATTCGGGGGCCGGCGGGAATCGGCGGCGAAAGTGAGCGGTTGCGAGCGGCCATCATTGCCCCTGATCGTAGAGCCGGTAGTGGGTCGAGGCTCGGTAGAACGACCTAGGGCGTTGGTTGTTTTGCGGGCAGGGAGATTGCTATACACTGTCGGGCAGATGGGGCCAGCCATTACTTCCCTCCAATGGCTGGCCCCATTGTTTTTCGCCGGTTTACCTCTATTTCCGGTTCGGGTTCAGCTCCGGGCCCGGCTGTGGATCTCGGGCAGTTTCCGACCATCACGTCGATTGTGCCCCGGTTGGGCTTAGGCTTGGCCTTGGCGCCGCCCGTTCGGCTCGCACCGCATGGGTCCGCCACCGAACCGTCTAGCGAAATCCGGTGAGAGTCCGGTGCTGTGCCGCAACTGTGATCATCACGCCTCGTGATGTCAGCCAGGTCGCCTAGCCGGTGAGGTTGTAACGAAGGTCCTCGGAGCAGGGATCTCGTTGTCACCGTTTGACACGAGAAGCCTCCGAGCTACAGGAGGTAACGAACTCGTGAAACGAACCATCTCGACCCTCACCCGGCTGTGGGTCGTCCTACTCCTCGTCCTCGGGGTGGCCGTCGGCTGCGGATCCGACACCGACGAAGCCACCGAAGCCGCCGACACCGGCGAGCAGGCCGCGGCCCCGGAGACGGGTGGGAGCGACGAAGCCGACGCCGACGACGACGCAGGCGAGGATCCCGCGGCAGCCACCGCCGGTGTCGAGGCGCCGACCCGCATCGTGTCGCTGTCGCCGACCGCAACCGAAATGCTCTACGCCATCGGCGCCGGTGACCAGGTCGTGGCCGTGGACCTCTACTCCAACCATCCGGCCGAAGCGCCCGACGGCACGCTGGACGGCTTCGTACCCGACCTGGAGGCCATCGTCGCCACCGAACCCCAGCTGGTCGTGACCCAGGGTCTCCCGCCCGACATCGAAGCCGGACTCACCGAACTCGGCATCACCGTGTTGACCCAACCGGCCGCGGCCGATCTCGATGATGTCTACGCCCAGATCGCCGATCTCGGTATCGCCACCGGACAGATCGACGGCGCCGCCGCGACCAATGCCGGGATCCGCGCCGGCGTCGAATCGGTGCTCGCCGGGCTGCCCGAACGCGACGAGTCGCTGAGGGTGTTCCACGAGATCGACGACTCGTTCTACACGGCCACGTCGAACACGTTCATCGGTCAGGTCTACGCCGCCATGGGCTTGGAGAACATCGCCGATGCCCATGATGACGGCACCGGCTACCCGCTGATCGACGGTGAGACCATCATCGCCGCCAACCCGGACGTCATCGTCTACACCTCACAGGCCCCCTACGACGCCGATGCCATCGCCGCCCGACCCGGCTGGGACTCGATCAGCGCCGTGGCGAACGGCCGCGTCGTCGAGGTCGACGCCGACATCTCGTCCCGCTGGGGCCCTCGTATCGTGGAGTTCATGGAAGCCATCGCCGCCTCGGTGGCCTGATGACCTCTCCAGGCACCAGCGCCCGTCTGCCCTCGACCGTGGCTGCTGCGTCGGCGACCGGCGCGCCCGAGGTGGCACCGGTGAGGAAGACCGAGGCGGCGTCGGAGGCGCGCCAGGCCGTCACCGGCGCGTTCAAGGTGCCCACAGCGGCGTGGTTCGTGTCATTCCTGGTCCTGGGTTCGGGGATGTTGCTGTCGGTTTCGATCGGCTCCAGCGACCTCGGTTTCGGTCAGGTGGTGACGGGCTTGATCGATGGCCTCCCCGGCGTTTCGGTCGAGTCGGGGCTGACGACGACCCAGGAGTCGATCCTGTTGCAATGGCGTCTGCCGCGGGCGGTCCTCGGCGCGCTGGTCGGCGCCTCGCTGGCTGTGAGCGGTGCCGTCTTCCAGGGGGTGTTTCGTAACCCCCTGGCCGATCCCTATCTCCTCGGTGTCGCCGCCGGGGCCGGGCTCGGGGCGACCCTGGCCATTGTGTCCGGCACCCAATACGGGTGGGGTCCTTTTCACGCCGTACCGGCGGCTGCGTTTCTCGGTGGCCTGCTGGCTGTCGGCATCGCCGCCGTGCTGGGATTCGGCACCTCCCGTTCGGCCGCGTCGCTTCTCCTGGCCGGCGTTGCGGTGGCGTCGTTCTTCACCGCCTGCCAGACCTATGTGATGCAGCGCAACTCCGAAACGCTCGACGAGGTGTACGCCTGGATCCTCGGCCGGCTCGGCACCTTCGGGTGGTCCGAGGTCGGGCTGGTCGTCCCCTACGTCGTCGTCTGCGGGCTGGTGGCGATGAGTCTGGCCCGCCACATCGACGTCATGCAACTGGGGGACGACGAGGCGACGGCGCTCGGCATCAACGTGACCGTCGTCCGCAGCGTCCTCGTCGTGGCCGCCTCCCTGTTGGCGGCTGCCGCGGTGGCGGTGAGCGGCCTGATCGCGTTCGTCGGCATCATCGTTCCCCACATCATCCGGCTCGTGGTCGGCGCCAGCTACCGGGTGGTCGTGCCGCTTTCGGCGGTGGCGGGCGGGGCGTTCCTCGTGCTCGCCGATGTCGGGGCCCGCAATCTGGTCACCGGGGCGGAACTCCCGATCGGCGTGGTCACCGCGTTCTTCGGTGCACCGTTTTTCGCCGTGCTGCTGTGGTCGAAGCGGAGCTCCTGGACATGACATCCATCGCCCGAGCCGATCCTCCGGCCGCGGTCTCGACCGTCCGCAGCCTGGTCCTCGACGACGTGTCGGTCAGCTACCGGCACGCCACCGTGCTCGACGGCGTGTCGCTGACCGTCGAAACCGGGGAGTGGCTGGCGGTCATCGGTCCCAACGGCGCCGGCAAGTCGACCCTGCTCAAGGCCATCGCCGGCATCGTCGACAACCGGGGCACGATCGAGTTCCGGTGTGACGACCAACCGTCGATCGGGTCGGGCCGCGGTGAGCGGGCACGAGCCAGCCGTGTGGTGGCGTACGTGCCCCAGAATCCGATGCTCCCTCCCGGCATGACCACCGCCGAATACGTGCTGATGGGTCGCACCTCGCACCTGCGCTGGTTCCAGTTCGAGTCGGGCCGGGACCGGGATCTGGTCGGTCGAACACTGGCCGATCTCGATCTCGGGGCCATGGCCGCCCGGCCGGTGGCCGAGCTGTCGGGTGGTGAGTCGCAACGAGTCGCCCTGGCGCGGGCCATCGTGCAACAGGCGTCGGTGCTGGTCCTCGACGAACCGACGAGTGCACTCGACCTGGCCCATCAGATGACCGTTCTCGAACTGGTCGACGAGCTGCGGGAACGCTTCGGCCTCATCGTGATCACCTCGATGCACGATCTGACGATCGCCAGCCGACACGCCGATCAGGTCCTGCTCCTCGACCACGGCAAACCGGCCGTCCAGGGCCGCCCCTCGGATGTCCTGACCGCCGACATCCTGTCGGACCACTACGGTGTCGAGGTGTCCGTGCTACCCGACCGCAACGGCGGCGTCATCGTCGTTCCCGTCCGCAACCGCCGGAAGCCGGTCACGGCCACGCCGAACGATGTGGCCTTCGTGGACGACCACCGCGCCGGCATCGTGTCCCACCAACCCGACCCGAGCGAGGGAGAACCTCCATCATGACCACCCCCGACGAACCGCCCCAGGACAAGCCCGACACCAGCGCAGCGAGGACTGCGCCGTCACTGGTGCTCGTCAACACCGGCGACGGCAAGGGCAAGTCGACCGCGGCCTTCGGCACCGTGCTGCGGGCCGTGGCCCAGGGCTGGAAGGTGGCCGTCGTGCAGTTCCTCAAGAGCGGCGGCTGGCACGTCGGCGAGGAGAAGATCTGTCGCGATCTCGGTGTCGACTGGTACGCCGAGGGCGACGGTTTCACCTGGGACTCGACGGATCTCGACGAGAGCGCGGCACTGGCCACGGCGGCCTGGAATCGGGCCAAGGAACTGATCGAGGGCGGTGAGCACCGGCTCGTGGTGCTCGATGAGATCAGCTACGCCCTGACCTGGGACTGGATCGACCGGGCCGACGTCGTGGCCACCATCACCAGCCGTCCCGAGACCACCAGCATCATCCTCACCGGACGAGACATGATCGACGAGATCATCGAGGTCGCCGACACGGTCACCGAGATGCGCAACATCAAGCACCCTTTCGACGCCGGGATCGTGGCCAAGAAGGGGATCGACTACTGAGTGGCAGCCTGACGGGCCCGACGCCGGTGCCCCGCCAGGCTGGCGAAGAACCAGACACCACCGAACACGGCGATCGGTCCCCAGAACTCGGCCGACCAGCGCTGCTCGAGTTCATAGCCCAACGCCTTGCCGAAGGCGAGCCCCGCAACCAACGTGGTCACCACCTGCCATCGGATCACATAGCGAAACCAGCCGAGCGCCTCACCGACGAAGGCCAGGGTCGCCGGGAGGCACAGCAACCAGATCAGCAGCGGGTCCCAACGGTCGGGCCATGGATCGACGCCGATCGTCATCGCCAGCGCCACGGTGAAGCCGACACCGTAGAGCGCGCTGCAGCGGCGACAGACCGGCCACCGGCGGATGCTCACACAGCGATCGTCGTAGTGCTGGGGCCAGTGGTGCGACAACCAGAGGAGTCTGCGGGCCCGCTGCTCGGTCCGTCGCTCCTCGTCCTCGGACCGTCGCCGGGCCACGATCGCCTCGAACCGTGCCTCGGCCAAGGGGTCGAGTGCCGGCCCACCGGGCCGGTCTTCGTCGATGTCGGGTGAGGTCACCGGTTCCCATCGGTCGATCACCGGCCACCGTTTACCCCCGACTCGAACTTCCGTGCGTCACCTCCGGCGCGGTCGGCCGATTCGCCGGTTCCGCTGGGCGATCAGCCCGCCGGATCACGGCCCGGAAAGTCGTGGGCGACGTCGAGCCAACCTCGGTCCGGGCCGACCGATTAGGCTGATGGCCATCATGATTATCTGCACAGGCGAATCCTTGGTCGATGTCATCCCCGGAACCGACAAGGGGGAACCGGAGCGGGCGGTGCCGGGCGGCGGGCCGATGAACGCGGCGGTGGCCACCGCTCGTCTCGATGTGCCGACCGCCTTCGTCGGTCGAATCTCGACCGACGCCAACGGTGATCTCATCTGGCGGCACCTGGAGGCCTCCGGCGTCGATCTGCGGGCCGCGGAGCGAGGCCCGGAACCGACGGCTCGGGCCATCGTCACGGTCCGGCCGGTGCAGTCGTTTCGGTTCGAGGGCGACGACACCGCCGATGCGTCCATGGCCTCGATCGACCTGACGCCCCTCGGCCCCGGTCCCCACATCGTTCACGCAGGAACGCTCGGCGTCTTCCGGGGCGCGACCGCCAGGGCCCTCCACCGGATGCTGGACGACTTCGACGGGGTCGTCTCGTTCGACCCCAACATCCGGCCCCAGGTGTTCCCGTCGGTCGACGAATGGTTGGAGATGGCCGGGCCCTGGCTTGATCGGGCCTCGGTGATCAAGGTCAGCGACGAGGATCTCGACTGGATGGGGATGACGATCGCCGACCTGCTGGCCCGAGGAGCCGCGGTGGTCCTGCGAACGGCCGGCCCCGACGGCGTGGACGTCCACGTCGACGGCCACGAACCCTTTATCGTCCCGTCGGTTCCGACCGAGGTGGCGGACACGGTCGGTGCCGGTGACTCCTTCTGCGGTGCCGTCCTCGCCCAGCTTCATCGGCGGGACCTCACCACGGCCGCTGCCATCGCCGCGGTCCAACCGGAGACCTGGCGGGACATCGTCGCGTTCGGTGTGAAGGCGGCTTCGATCACCGTGGGCCGTCTCGGTGCCGATCCGCCGTGGGCGGCCGAGATCGACGAACCCACCACCGCCTGACCGTCGCTTCGGGGCCGTGGCGGGCGACGGGGGTGGTAACCGCGGCCCCGCGAAGTAGCCTGAGCGCCGAAAGTGAAGGCCATGACCAACCAGATCATCACCCGCCCCATCACCCCCCTCTCCGAGCCGTCGCGCCCGGCCGGTCGTGTTCGTCGTCGAGCTGGTCTCGTGTCGTCGATCGTCGTGCTCGCATTCATCGCCACCGGCTGCACCGGTGGTCCGGGAGACCGTGCCGACTTCGTCGAGGTGTTGACCCGCGACGACAACTTCGCCGTCGGCGAGGCCGAGTGCATCGCCGACGCCGTGTTCGACCGCTACGGCGAGGACGGCAACGCCCTCGGTAAGATCTCCGGCGCCGAGTCCTACGAGTACCTGACCGGTCCCGACGGTGTGGAGGGCTTCGACGAGTTCTTCGAGTCGACCGTGAACGACTGCACCGCCATCGGCCCATCGGCCGACGAGTAACGCCGGCCGTCCGAGAGCCGGGGTTCGTCGGGGTTTCGACCCACCTACCATGAAACCCCGACCACCAGGGTTGGGGGCCGGGGTTTCAGGGGAGAGTGTTCGTCGGATTAGACGCTTCAGCCCGTCATTCGGTTACAGGCTTTGGACGAATTCCTGTCGCGGTGTCACAGACGCTCGATGATCATGGCCATGCCCTGGCCCCCACCGACGCACATCGTCTCCAGACCGATCGTCTTGTCGGCGTCGACCAGCCCGTTGATGAGCGTGGTCATGATGCGGGCGCCGGTCATGCCGAACGGGTGGCCGATGGCGATGGCGCCGCCGTTGACGTTGAGTTTGTCGTGATCGATGCCGAGGTGGGCGGCCGAGGGGAGCACCTGGGCGGCGAACGCCTCGTTGATCTCGACCAGGTCGATGTCATCGATCGTCATGCCGGCCCGGGCCAACGCCTGGCGCGACGCCTCGATCGGACCGAGTCCCATGATCTCCGGGTTCAGGCCGGTGACGCCGGAGGAGACGATGCGAGCGAGCGGCTTGATGCCGAGCTGTTTCGCCTTCTCGTCGCTCATCACGACGACCGCGGCGGCGCCATCGTTCAGCGGGCAGGCGTTGCCTGCGGTGACGGTACCGTCGGGGCGGAAGACCGGTTTCAGTTGGCTGACGCCCTCGAGGGTGGTTCCGGGCCGGGGGCCGTCGTCGGCCGACAGCACCGAGCCGTTGGACAGGGTGACCGGCGTGATGTCGACTTCGAAGAAGCCCCGCTTGATCGCGTCTTCGGCCCGATTCTGGCTGCGGACACCCCAGGCATCCTGTTCCTCCCGACTCACGTTCTCCTGCTGGGCCACGTTCTCGGCGGTCTGACCCATGGCGATGTAGATGTCGGGCAGTCCCACGGGCGGGGACCAGGTCTCGGCTCCACCCTCGGACCGTTTGAGCGTGCGCATCATGGCGTCGTTGAACCGTTCGTTGCGGGCATCGCCGTTGTCGGATGCGCCGTTGCCGTAGCGGCTGACGAACTCCACTCCGGCGGCCACGAAGGCGTCGCCCTCACCGGCCTTGATGGCGTGTGCGGCCATGCGGATCGTTTGCAGCGACGACGAGCAATAGCGGTTGACGGTCACACCGGGAACGTTGTCGAGTCCGGCGAGAACCGCCACGACGCGGGCGGCGTTGAAGCCCTGCTCGCCGGCGGGTGAACCGGTGCCCAACATGAGGTCCTCGACGTCGGATCGGTCGAGTTGCGGCACCTTGTCGAGGGCGGCGTTCACGATCTGGGCCGTGATGTCGTCCGGACGCTCGTCCTTGAGCGAGCCTTTGAACGCCCGGCCGACCGGGCTGCGAGCGGTGGATACGATTACTGCTTCAGCCATGTTCTGTGCCTCCATTGCACGGTGTCGGTCGCGGCATCGGGCAGCTCGACGTGAGCGTACGGCAGGCCGGCCGGTGTCATTCTGTCGTCGAACCTACCCGAGCGGGCGGTGCGTCGTGTGACTCATGTTGACACCTTCTGTGGGGCATCGGCCAGTCCGAGCCCGCGGGCTGCCCGGCCTGCGGCCACTGTCCCGGCTCGGTGCCGGGCCCGGCGCGCCGGTGGCGGCGTCAACGCCGAAGGTCACGCCGGTCTTGTGAGGTTCCGTTTGTTGCTCACACGCCGGCCCGCCTGCTCGAGATGACGCCGGTGTCGAACCCGGCGAGGTGAAGCCCGCCGGCGAAGCGGGCGTGTTCGATCTTGGTGCAGCGGTTCATGACCACGTCGAGCCCCGCGGCCAGGGCGATTTCCGCTGCCTCGACGCTCCACAGCCCGAGTTGGAGCCACAGCGTTCTCGCTCCGACCGCGACCGCCTCGCCGGCCACCGCAGGGCAGTCCTCCACCCGGCGGAACACGTCGACGATGTCGATCGGCCCGCCGATGGCCTCGACCACGGCGCCCAGCGACGGGAACACCGGCAGGCCGAGGATCTCGCTTTCGGTTGGATGAACGGGATACAGCTCGAAATCACACGAGGACGACCTGAGGTAGGTCATCACGAAGTTGCTGGCCCGCGCCGGGCTCGACGACGCTCCGACGATGGCAATCGAGCGGCTTCGATCCAGAATCGCCTTGCGCTCGAACGCGGATGGTGGGGTCCAGCCGGGAACAGGTGGCTGGGCGGTCCCGATCGCGGTGGCCGGGGGGTCGGAGGAACCAGCTGCCGAAGGTGGCGAGTCGGTGGTCACGACGTGGCCGCCGTGAGCGCCTGATCGAGATCCCAGATGATGTCGTCGAGATCCTCGAGCCCGACCGACAACCGGACCATGTCGGCGCCCACCCCGGCCCGTTCCAACTCGGCATCGTTCATCTGCTGGTGGGTGGTCGACGCCGGATGGATGACCAGGGTGCGGGCGTCACCGACGTTGGCCAGATGGCTGACCATCTGCAACGATTCGATGAACCGCTGTCCCGCCTTGCGGCCACCGTCGATACCGAAGGTGAAGATCGCGCCGGCCCCCTTCGGCAGGTAGCGGGAGGCCAGGTCGTGGTACGGCGAATCGGCGAGGTCGGCGTGGGCCACCCACGAGACTCGGCCGTCACCGGCCAGCCAGGCCGCCACCGCCCGGGCGTTGGCCACGTGGCCGTCCATCCGCTGGGGGAGGGTCTCGAGTCCCTGGAGCAGGAGGAAGGCGTTGAACGGGGACAGGCAGGCTCCGACGTCGCGCAACTGCTCGGCCCGCACCGCCGTGCAGAAGGCGTACTCGCCGAAGTTGTCCCACCACCGGAGACCGTTGTAGGTGTCGATCGGTTCGGTGAGGCGATCGAAGCGGCCGGACGCCCCCCAATCGAACGTCCCGGCCTCGGTGATCACGCCGCCGATGCTGGTGCCGTGGCCGCCGATGAACTTGGTGGCCGAGTGGACGACGATATCGGCTCCGAATTCGATGGGCCGGCACAGGTAGGGAGTGGAGAACGTGGCGTCGATGACCAGAGGCAGCCCGTGGCGGTGGGCGATGCCGGCCAGGGCTTCGACATCGGCAACCGCACCCGAGGGGTTGCCGATGATCTCGGTGTAGACGATCTTGGTCCGGTCACCGATCGCGGCCTCGAACGCCTCGGGCTCGTCGTTGGCCACGAAGGTGGTGTCGATACCGAGGCGTTTGAGGGTGGTGGCCAGCAGCGTATAGGAGCCGCCGTAGAGGCTGGACCCGGCGACGATGTGGTCGCCGGAGCCGGCCAGGGTGGTGAAGGTCAGGAACTCGGCGGCCTGACCCGACGCGGTGGCCACCGACCCGATGCCTCCCTCGAGACTCGCCATCCGCTCCTCGAACGCCGCCGTGGTCGGGTTGGAGATTCGGGTGTAGATCGTTCCGTACTTCTGGAGCGCGAACAGATCGGCGGCATCGGCCGTGTCCTCGAAGACGAAGCTGGTGGACTGGTAGATCGGTACCGCTCGGGCCCCCGTTGCGCTGTCGGGCCGTCCGCCGGCGTGCAGGGCACGGGTCCGGAACCCCCACTGTCGCTCATTCGCGCTGGCGTCAGTGCTCATGGCCTCAGTAGAGCACAAAAGCGACCAGGGGGCTGAAGAGACCGTCGAACGACGCGGCGATCAACGCCAGCCCGAGGAGTACTGCGTTGCGGGCTACATGCCGTGACGAGACCGGTGACCGATTCGATCCGCCGAAACAGGCGCAACTCGGGGTCAGGCCGTCGGGGCTGCGAAGGACCCGCACGATGACGGCGGTGAAGGCCGCGAGCAGGGCGGCAGCGACGACGCCTCCCCACCCCGGCGCCAGCACGAGGAGCGCCGCAACGGCCAGTTCGACGACCGGTACGGCAACGGCCAGTGGACCGGCGGCAACGAGACCCAGCGACGCGAAATCGGCTTCGGTCTGAGCCAGGGATCGGAGTTTGGCCAGTGCCGCCCGGACCATGACCGCGCCGAGGATCAACGCCGCCCCGGTCGCGCCTGTTGCTCGAATCCAATCGATCACGGGGGGCAGACTAGCCACCGTGATCGGACGTCACTGATTCGGATCGGCCATCGATGGGCGCCCTCGATCGGCGATTCTCACGTCGATCGGGCGGTCCGTTGACCCGTTGACGTGAGGCACATCACCCAATCGCCACCACTTGGGCGGCGTGATGGTGCACCATGTGGTGGTGGTTGAATCTCTGGTGGAAGAACTTGTAGTCGACATGAGGGCCTCGGTTCACGGGGAACTGACGAGCCGGAATCACATCGTCGATCACCTCCTCGATCTGCGGCTGGCCTGCCGGGACAATCCGGCGACGCTGGTGGTGATCGATCGACTACTCGGCGAGTTGCCCGGTCGGACGACCGTCCCCAACGCCTGGTGGCTGGAGGCTCTGGTCGAGATCGAACGGGTCCATCGCTCCGGCGCACTGGCCGCCGCCCGGTCGACGGGAGCGGTGCCGACCTCGTTGGTGCCGACGCCGGGCGCACCGCCACTGCCCCGGCGGCGTCCTCAACGCTGAGCCACCGAGCGGTCGACCGCGTCGCCTACCGACCCGATTGGAAACGGTTGAGGCGATCGGCTCCGGCGTCGAGCCCCGGGAGTTGGGGCTGACGGACCGCGGTTTGGGCGGCCAGGTCGCTGACCAGCTCCTCGACCTCCTGCCAGCTGGTCGCCCGAAGCCCGTCGAACTCCCGGTTGTAGGGCTGATCGAAGACGATCACGGTGTGCCCGGCCCGGCGGAGGGCGTCGATGTTGTGGGGTGCGTCGTCGATGTACGCGTCGGCTCCGACCTGGGGTTTGTCACCGAGAAAGCAGATGTCGCGATAGGGGATGCGGTGCTCGTCGAGCCACGCCACCGTGTCGGAGACGGTGACGGCGTGACCCCAGTTGACGTAGAGCCGGTGGGTGATGATCCGGATCCAGACCCCGAGATCCGAGAGGCGCCACAACGAGTCGGGACAGCCCTCCATCACCGGCAGATTGCGTAACATGCGCTTTTCGGTGACCGCCATTTTGTGGAGCCGGCTGAACTCGTCGGCGTCGATACCCCAGTGTTGGTAGCCCCATTCGGTCGGCCTGGTGAGCGACTCGGGGCCGACACCGAGTTCAGCGGCAACGACATCGCGGAACCCGAGGTGGTAGTCGGCGCACACACCGTCCAGGTCCACGCCGAAGACGAAGTCGGCGCTCATACCGCTGCCCGCGACTCAACACTCATGTCCCGGCCAAATGTAGCGCACCGCGGTGTCCCCGATCCGCCGATCGACCCCAAACCTGCGATCGTCGCGGTGGCCCGGCAACGAGGGGGTTCGGGGTCGTGGCGTGAGGTGGTCCGGGTCGGCAAAAGAAATTTGGGTGAAAATTCCCGGGTTGGGCGTCGGCCCGGGACCCAAGTCCCGACATGCTGGAGGCAGTGGGAATGGAGTCCAACTACGCGATCGTCATCGGTCCCGGTGTGACGGAGGTCGGTGCCGAGGGAGCTGTAGAGAAGGCCAAGCTGTTCGGCATCGATGTCGATCAGATCGTCGGCTACCGGCTCGTTCATCTGCGCGGCCGTTTGGAACCGCACGAACTGGAGTCGCTGGCCGACCGGCTTCTGATCGACCGCGTCGGGCAGTGGTGGATGCTCCGTGACGAACACCTGTCACCGGAGGGCCTCGGTCAGGTGACCGCCATCGAGGTCGGGCTCCGACCCGGTGTGACCGACCGCGAAGGGGCGGAACTCGTTCGGGCGGCCGAGGTTCTCGGCTACGACGTCACGGCGGCCACGATCGGCCGCCGTTTCTTCGTGTACGGGAAAGTCGGCCAGGCTCAGATGTACGAGCTGGTGAGCCGAGTTCTTCACAACGAGGTCATCGAGCGATGGAACTTCAATCAACTGGCACCGGGCTTCACCGATGACACCGCCTCCGCCCCGCTCACCGAGCGGATCGATATCTCCGCACTCGATCACGACGGCCTGGCCGAGCTCAGCGCGACCCGGCGCCTCGGTCTCACCTCCGACGAGATGGAGGCAATCCAGCAGTGGTTCAACTCCGTCGGTCGGCACCCGACCGACGCGGAGCTGGAAACCCTGGCCCAAACCTGGAGCGAACACTGCTCCCACAAGACCTTCCGGGCCACCATCGACACACCCGACGGCGTTGTCGACGGCCTGCTCGACACGTTCCTGCGAGGCGCGACCGAGGCCATCTCGGCTCCATGGGTGGAGAGCGCGTTCGTCGACAATGCGGGCATCGTCCGGTTCGACGACAACCACGACCTGGCGCTGAAGGCCGAGACCCACAATCACCCGTCGGCCCTCGAGCCGTTCGGTGGGGCCAACACCGGCGTCGGTGGCGTGGTCCGCGACATTCTCGGGGTGTCGGCCAAACCGATCGCCATCACCGACATCCTCTGTTTCGGGCCCGAGGACGTGAACAGCCGGTCGCTGCCTCCCGGTGTGCTGCACCCCCGGCGGATTCGGTCCGGCGTGATCGCCGGTATCGCCGACTACGGCAACAAGATCGGTGTCCCCAACATCGCCGGCGCCATCTTCCACGACGAGTCCTACACCACCACGCCGCTGGTCTTCGCCGGCTGCATCGGCCTGCTGCCCCGGGGCTCGAATCCCACCGTGCCCAAGGTCGGCGACCATGTGGTGGTGCTCGGTGGCCGCGTCGGGCGGGACGGGGTCGGTGGTGCCACCTTCTCGTCCCAGACGATGAGCAACACCACCGCCGAGGTGGCCGGCTCGTCGGTGCAGATCGGCGATCCGGTTGTCGAAAAGGGTTTGATCGACGTGGTGGTCGCGGCCCGCGACCTGGGCCTCTACAACGCCATCACCGACTGCGGCGCCGGTGGGCTGTCGTCGGCCGTCGGGGAGATGGCCGACGAGCTGGGCGCCCGGGTCGATCTTGCCGCCGTTCCCCTCAAGTACGCCGGCCTGGCTCCCTGGGAGGTCTGGCTGTCGGAAGCGCAGGAGCGCATGGTCGTGGCCTGCACCGACCCGGAACCCCTGCTCGCCCTCGCCCGACGTTGGCAGGTCGAAGCCCACGTGATCGGGCACTTCACCGGCGACGGTCGCCTCACGGTGGTCGACGGCGGCGACACCGTGGTCGACCTCGAAACCGAATTCCTGCACAACGGCCGACCGCCGCTGCGACTGGCGGCCGGCATGCTGGACACGAGCCGGCCGTCCCGAACCGATCCCGGGCAGCTACCCGAGGGGGTGAGCGCCAACGAGGCGCTGTTGCGGTTGCTGTCGCACCCCTCGATCCGGTCAAACGAAGCAGTCATTCGTGCCTATGACCACGAGGTGCTCGGCGGTACGGTCGTCAGACCCTACGGTGGCGCCGCCCTCGATGGACCGGCCGACGGCACGGCGATCATCCCCCCGGGAACCGAGCCGGCCGTGCGCCCGGTGCTCGAGCAGGATGCCGCCGCCTCCCTCCGGGCCGCCGTCGTCGGTATCGGGGCGGCCGTCCTGATCGGCCGTCACGATCCGGAAGCGATGGCCTGGGCCGCCGTCGACGAGGCCGTTCGCAACGCCGTCGTCGCCGGAGCCGACCCCCGTCAGCTTTCCCTGCTCGACAACTTTGCGTGGGGTAATCCGCACCGTCCCGAATCGCTGGCTGCTCTCGTGGCGGCCTGCCGCGGTTGCCACGACGCCGCCATCGCCCACGGTGCGCCCTTCGTTTCGGGTAAGGACTCGCTGTTCAACGAGTTCGTCTACGAGCACGGTGACCCCGATCCGGTGACACCGACACTGATCATCACCGCCGTCGGGATCGCCGAGGACGTCAACCGCATCCCGAGCACCGGCGTGGTGGCCAGCGGGAACGACGTCTGGCTCGTCGGCCCCGCGATCGGTCATCTGGGCGGCTCGTATCTCGACGAGGTCACCGGCGGCGACCGAGGCGGCGAGGTCCCGCCGCCGGATCCGGATGCCGTGTCCCGCCACCATCAGCTTCACCGGGCCATCGCCGCCGGTCTGGTGCAGAGCGCCCACGATCTGTCGGAGGGCGGCCTCGCCGTCGCGGCGGCCGAATGGGGATTCGCCGGCCGGCTCGGCATGACGCTGTCGGTGGCGTCGGTCCACGGGCCGGCGGAACTGTTCGGTGAAGGCGCCGGACGGTATCTGGTCGAGGTGGCTCCCCACGACTCCGACGCGTTCGCCGAACACGTCCCGGCGGCCGCTCGCATCGGTTGGGTGACCGACGAGCACCGCCTTCGCATCGGCGTCGACATCGACGTCTCGCTCGACGAGGTGGGAGAAGCCTACGTGGGCCCGGACTATCAGCCGGTCGCCCCGGGTCTGATCGCCACGGCGGTGGACGGCCACGAACCGGCGCCATTGGGCAACCCGGCGGAATCGGTCGACTCGGGCTCCGAACCCGAAGCGGAAACCGGTGCGTTCGCCGGGGAGGACCAGGAGCTGTGAATCGACCGTCGGTCCTCATTCCGATCGCGCCGGGCACGAACCGCAACGACGAGCTGGCGATCGCCTTCGAGGCGGCGGGAGCCCGGGCGGCTCAGGTGCCGCTCGACGCGCTCCGCAGTGGGGAGACCTCGCTCGCCGACCATCAGCTTCTTGCCCTTCCCGGTGGGTTCTCCTACGGCGACGCCCTCGGTGCCGGTCGGCTGCTGGGACTCGACCTCACCGGCTGGTTCCAGGACCAGCTCCAGCAGGGCCTCGAAGCCGGTATGCCGATCATCGGGATCTGCAATGGCTTTCAGGCGCTCGTCCACGCCGGGCTCCTGCCCGGGCCGGATCGGGCCGCCGCCCTCACCGCAAACCAGAACGGCCGGTTCGAGTGCCGCTGGGTCTGGCTGCAACCGTCATCCAAACGTTCCGTGTGGACGGCCGAGCTGACCGAGCCGCTGTGGTGCCCGGTGGCCCACGGCGAGGGCCGCTTCGTCACCGACGACGTCGAACCCCTGGTGGAGGGCGACCAGGTCGCCTTCCGCTACGGCGATCCTGACGGTCAGCAGGCCCACGACGCCTATCCGCTGAACCCCAACGGCTCCGCCGACGACATTGCCGGCATCACCGATCCGACCGGTCTGGTGCTCGGCATGATGCCCCATCCGGAGGACCACGTGTTCGGTCGGCAGAGCCCGCACCGACGCCGAACCAACGGTAATCGGTGCCTCGCCCTGTTCGAGGCCGGGGTGCGGGCCGTCTCGGCCTGAGCGGCGGTCGGACAGCTTGACTTTTTGTTCAAATCGCGGGCCATCGCTGTGATTGCCCCGGCCCTGGGCCATGATGAATTCATGGGTGCAGGAGCAACGTTGGAAGCTCTGGATTTACACCTGCCGGGTCACACGTCCGGTAAGGTCCGGGAGGCCTGGACGATCGGTGATCACCGTCGTCTGCTGGTCACCACCGACCGCCTCAGTGCGTTCGACCGGGTCGTTGGTCTGGTCGAGAACAAGGGTCAGGTCCTGAACCAGCTCTCGGCCTGGTGGTTCGACAAGACGTCCGACATCGTGGCCAACCACGTGATCGCGGTCCCCGATCCGCAGGCCATGGTGGCGGTCGACGCCACGCCGCTCCCGGTCGAGGTGGTGGTGCGGGGTCGGCTCACCGGTAGCACGTCGACGTCGTTGCTGCCCCGCTACCAGCAGGGTGAGCGTCTCCTCTACGGCTACACGCTGCCGGACGGCCTGGCCGACCACGGCCCCCTGCCGGATCCGCTGATCACCCCGACGACCAAAGCGGGCAAAGGCGAGCACGATGAACCCGTCACCTGCGACGAGGTCGTGCAACGTGGTCTCGTCGAACCCGGCCTGTGGGCCGAGGTGCAGAAGGTGGCGTTGGCCGTCTTCGAGAGAGGCACGGCAATCGCCGCCGACGCCGGATTCGTACTGGCCGACACCAAATACGAGTTCGGTCTCGCCCCCGACGGCTCGCTGGTGCTGATCGACGAGGTCCACACCCCGGACTCGTCGCGGTTCTGGGACATCGAGTCCCTGGAACAGCGTCTGGCCGAGGGCAAAGGGCCCGAAAGCTTCGACAAGGAGCCGGTGCGACTCGCGTTGCGAGAGGCCGGCTACCGGGGCGACGGCCCTCCGCCGGAACTCCCCCCCGAGGTCTGGCAGGCCACCTCCAATCGATACGTCGATCTCTACCAGGCCCTGACCGGTCTGGCCTTCGAGCCCGGTGAGCGCCCGATTGCGCCCCGCGTCGAAGCCAACATCGCCCGATATCTGAACGACCATCCTTCGTCCGAGCCCCTCACGGGCTGACGCACGCCAACCCTGGGAGCAGAACATGGGGGTTAGTCAAACATCATGAAGGTTGTCATTCTGTCGGGGTCACCTCGTGACGCCGAATGGGTCGACAAGATCGCGGCCGTTCTCGACAAACTCGAGGTGCCCACGATTCGCCGCATCGGGTCGGCCCACCGGGTCCCCGAACATGTTCTCTCCCTCCTCCAGGGCTACGACGGTGACGGCGAAGCGACCGTGTTCATCACCGTGGCCGGGATGAGCGATGCCCTGTCCGGGCTGAGCGACGCCAACGTCGCCGCCCCGGTCATCGCCTGCCCACCGCGATCCGAATCCTTTGCCGGGCTTGACGTCCTGTCGAGCCTGCGGACCCCACCCGGTGTGGCCCCGCTGGTGGCACTGGAACCGGCGAACGCCGCCTTGGCCGCAGCCAAGATCCTTGCCACCCACGACGACGCCCTCCGAAAACGGGTGGTGGGATACCAGGAGGCGGCGGCCAAACGTGTTCTCGACGGAGACGCCGACATCCACGGCGAAACCACGGTTCAGTGAGCGATTTCGCACTCCGCGATGACGGCCCGAGCGAGGAGTGCGGTGTGCTGGCCGTGGCCACCCAGAACGGCGACGCGGCCCGACTGGCCTTCTTCGGCCTCTACGCGCTCCAGCACCGCGGTCAGGAGGCGGCCGGTATTGCGGTGTCCGACGGCCGTGCCGTGCGCGTGCACAAGGACCAGGGTCTGGTCAGCCAGGTGTTCAAGCCGGGCACGCTCGATCCGCTGATCGGGTCCCTCGCCATCGGCCACACCCGCTATTCGACCACGGGGTCCAACAGCGAACGCAACGTACAGCCCTACGTGGTGGAGACCATGCACGGGCCGCTGGCCGTTGCCCACAACGGCAACCTGACCAACGCCGACCGGCTTCGGCAGAAGCTGCTGGAGCGGGGGGCCGGGCTGCAGTCGTCGTCGGATTCCGAGGTGTTGGCCCTCATGCTGGCCGCCACCGAAGGAGACAGCTGGGAGGACCGGCTGGCCCGGATCATGCCCGAGTGGGACGGGGCGTACTGCCTGGTGGTCCTGGCCGGGACAAAGGTCGTCGTCGCCCGCGATCCGTGGGGGTTCCGCCCCCTGTCGGTCGGCAAGCTTTCGACCGGCGGCTACGTGGCCGCGTCGGAGACCGGTGCGCTGATCACGGTGGGATGCACCGACATCCGGGAGGTCAAGCCGGGGGAGATCGTCGTCCTGCAGAGTGGTTTGGCCCGGAGCTACCACGCGTTGGAACCCAAGTCCGACCAGGCCCGCTGCACGTTCGAACACATCTACTTCTCGCGACCCGATGCCACCTGGGACGGCCTGTCCGTCCACCAGGCCCGGCAGAACCTGGGGGAGGAGCTGGCCCGGGAACACCCGGCCGAGGCCGACGTGGTGATTCCCGTGCCCGACTCCTCGATGCCGGCGGCCATCGGGTTCGCCAACGTGTCGGGTATCCCCTACAACGAGGGGTTCGTCAAGAACCGCTACATCGGTCGCACCTTCATCGAGCCGACCGACGAGCTGCGCCGCCAGGGTGTTGCGCTCAAGTTCAACACGCTGCCGGCCAACATCGAGGGTCGGCGGGTCGTCGTGGTCGACGATTCGATCGTTCGGGGCAACACCTCGGGTCCGCTCGTACGGCTGATCCGCGAGGCCGGTGCCACCGAGGTCCACATGAGGGTCACCTGTCCGCCGATCGCCCATCCCTGCTTCTTCGGGGTCGACATGGGCACCTACGATGAACTCATCGCCCATCAGCTCGGCGTACCGGAGATTTGCGATCACATCGGCGCCGACAGTCTGGGGTTCCTGTCGGTCGGTCGCATGATGAAGGCCCTCGGCCGCGATGACGGCTACTGCAACGCCTGCTTCACCGGCCAGTATCCGATGCCGATTCAGCTGTCGCTCACGAGCAGCAAGAAACGATTTGACGGTGTCATCGGATGACGCCCAACCCTTCCGGCGCGGCGAGCAAACGAAGGAACGGTTCGTGAACAAGATCTCCGTGCTGATCATCGGATCCGGTGGTCGGGAACACGCCCTCTGTCGTGCCATCCAGGCTTCACCGCTTCTCGACCGGCTGTTCGTCGCCCCCGGTAACGCGGGCACGGCCGAACACAATGTCGACCTCGACGCCGCCGATCACGCCGCGGTCGTGGGGTTCTGTCGCGACAACGGCGTCGACCTGGTGGTGGTTGGTCCCGAGGTGCCGCTCGTCGGCGGCATCGCCGATGCACTGATCGAGGCCGGCATCCGCTGCTTCGGGCCGTCCGCCGCCGCCGCCCGGCTCGAGGGCTCCAAGTCGTTCGCCCGCTCCTTTGCCGCCCGCTACGGAATCCCCGGCCCGGTCTGCGCTCCGTTCACCGATGTGTCCGAAGCGGTCGATTGGGTCGACGAGTTCGCCAAGCCCGTGGTGGTGAAGGCCGATGGGCTGGCCTCCGGCAAGGGTGTGATGGTGCCCGAGGACCGAGTCGAAACCGAGCGGGCCATCTACGACCTGCTCGCCGAGCGGACCATGGGCGAGGCGGGAGCCACCGTTCTGCTCGAGGAACGGCTCGAGGGCGAGGAACTGAGCCTGTTCGGCATCGCTGACGGCCGCCAGTTCATCCTCCTCGGTTCGGCGCAGGACCACAAGCGGGTGGGGGAGGGTGACACCGGCCCCAACACCGGCGGCATGGGCGCCTTCTCCCCGGTGCCCGACAAGGCCGCCATCGAAGACGACCTGGCCAAGACGTTCCTCCAGCCGGTCGTCGACGGCATGATCGCCGAGGGAACACCGTATGTCGGGATCATCTATGCCGGCATCATGCTCACCGACAGCGGACCGAAACTCATCGAGTACAACTGCCGGTTCGGCGACCCCGAGGCCCAGGTTCTGTTGCCGCTGATCAAAGGCGACGTGCTCGACCTCCTCGACGCTGCGGCGTCGGGTCGACTCGACGAGGTCCGGGTCGAACGCCAGAGCGGCCAGACCGCGGCCACGGTGGTGGTGGCCGCCCGAGGCTATCCGGCGTCCCCGGCGACCGACATCCCCATCCCCGACGTCGATTGTCCACCGGACGTCTCGATCATCCACGCCGGTACCAGGATCGATGACGATGGAGCCGTCGTCAGTTCCGGCGGGCGGGTTCTTTCGGTCACGGCCACCGGTGGGGACCTCACCGACGCCCTGACCAAGGTGTACCGCGTCGTGTCACAGTTGGTGGGCAATCAGCTGTTCGCCCGCACCGACATCGGCTGGCGCTACGTTCCCCGCGATGCCTACGCCCGGGCCGGTGTGTCGTTCGACGCCGCGGCCGAAGTCAATCGTCGCATCGCCCGGTCGGTGGTCGATACCCACGACCGGCGGGTCGTGTCGAGCCTCGGGTCGTTCGGCGGGGTGTTCGATCTCGGATCGCTGCGAGGTCTCGACGATCCGCTGCTCGTCGCCTCGACCGATGGGGTGGGTACCAAGACCATCCTGGCCCAACAGCTCGACTCGTGGGAGTCGATCGGTGCCGACATCGTGAATCACGGCATCAACGACGTCCTGGTGCAGGGCGCCCGGCCGTTGTTCTTCCTCGACACGGTGGCCGCCGCCGTACTCGATCCGGAGATCGTCGGGCGTATCGTCGACGGCATGTCGGCCGCCTGCCGGGCCGCCGACTGTGTCCTGTTGGGAGGCGAGACGGCCGAGATGCCCGACGTGTTGGCGTCGGGAGCGGTCGACGTGTCGGGCACGATGGTCGGCGTGGTTGAGCGGGCCGGCCTGCTGCCGCGATCGACGATCGGGCCGGGACACCGGCTGATCGGCCTGCGGTCCTCGGGCCTGCACACCAACGGTTACTCGCTGGCTCGCAAGGTGTTCTCCGGTTCCGACCTGTCGGAGCCGCTCCCGGTCGACGCCGACGGAGGCTGGGCGTCCGCGGACGCCGACGCCGAGCAGCGTTCGATCGGTGAGGCACTGGTGGCCCCCCACCGAAGCTATCTCTACCCGCTCCTTCCGGCCCTGGAGGCCGACCTCATCGACGGTCTGGCCCACATCACCGGCGGTGGTCTGATCGACAACATCCCCAGGGTTCTGCCCGAGGGCTGCGGCGCGGTCATCGACACCTCGTCGTGGACGTGGCCGCCCCTGTTCCGCATGCTGGTCGCCCGGGGAGGGCTGAACAGGGTCGAGGCCCACCAGATCCTCAACCTCGGTATCGGGATGGTGGCCGTCGTCGCCGCCGACAAGGTGGCCGACGTGCGGGCGATGATAGCCGAACCGACCGCGGTGATCGGACGGGTGGTCTCCGGTCGTGACGTCTCCCTCAGCTGACAGCGACGCTTCGGCGGCCGATGAGCGGCCCATCGCGGCGCCCGGGTTCGGAGTCGGCGATCCGTTTCGGCTCGCCGTGCTGGTTTCCGGCAACGGCTCCAATCTCCAGGCCGTCCTGGACGCCTGCGCCGACGGCACCCTGGCCGCCGAGGTTCGGGTCGTGATCTCCAACCGTGCCGAGGCCTACGCCCTGACCAGGGCGGTCGAGGCCGGTGTGCCGACCCTCGTCATGGAACAGGGCGACCGGCCCCGCCGGGTCTATGACACCGAGCTGGCCCGTACGGTGGCCACGGTCGGGGTTGACCTGGTGGTACTCGCCGGCTGGGATCGCCTGCTGTCCGAGGCGTTCGTCGCCCACCATCCCGTGATCAATCTGCACCCGGCCAAGCCGGGTGTCTTTCCGGGTCTGGGCGCGATCGAGAAGGCGTTCGCCGGCTGGCAGGACGGAACGGTCACCTCCGGTGGCGTGATGGTCCATTTCGTGCCCGACGAGGGCGTCGACGACGGGCCGGTCATCGTCAGCGAGGAGGTGCCGTTCGTGCCCGATGACACGCTCGCCACCTTCACCGAGCGGGTGCATGAAACGGAACACCGATTGTTGGTCGAAGCCATCGACAAGGTGATCGCTTTGGCCGCCCGACAACCCCTACGCTGAAACGTGTCGGGCCCCGCCCCGCAAAGAAGCCGCAACCCCCCCCGAACGGAGTATCCCATGACCGAGCAGTCGGTTGGACGAAACCACGAACTCCTCACCGGTTTCGAGTCGCTCACCTTCGACGATGTCCTGGTGGTCCCGGGATGGAGCGAGGTGCTGCCCACGGAGGTGTCGACCCGGGCCGACCTGTCCGGCATGTCCCTCGAGGTGCCGCTGCTGTCGGCGGCGATGGACACCGTCACCGAAGCTCCACTGGCGATCGCCATGGCTCGCGAGGGCGGTATCGGCATTCTGCACCGCAATCTGTCGATCGCCGATCAGGTGGCCCACGTCGAGCGGGTCAAACGAGCTCAAGCCGGGATGATCACCTCCCCGTTGAGCCTCCGTCCGTCGGCCACGTTGGGCGACGCCGAGGAGCTGATGGGGCTGCACAAGATCTCCGGTGTCCCGATCGTCGACGGCGACGACCATCTCGTCGGTATCCTCACCAACCGCGACGTGCGCTTCTGCACCGAAGCCGACTACGGGCGCCCGGTCGTCGACTTCATGACCCCGGCCCCGCTCGTGACCGCCCCGACCGGAACGTCACTCGACGAGGCGGTGGCCATCCTCCATCAGCACCGAATCGAGAAGCTTCCGTTGGTCGACGGTGGTGGCCGCCTGACCGGCCTGATCACGGTCAAGGACATCAGCAAGCGGATCGAGAAGCCGAACGCCTCGCTCGATGCCGACGGACGGCTGCGGGTTGGAGCGGCCATCGGTGTCGTCGACGCCGTCGACCGGTCGGCCGCCCTCGTCGACGCCGGGGTCGATGTGCTCGTGATCGACACGGCGCACGGCCACACCAGGGGTGTGGTCGACACGGTCTCGTCGGTCAAGCAGAAATGGCCGGAGATCATGGTGATCGGCGGCAACGTCGTCACCGCCGAGGGGGCCGAAGCGTTGATCGACGCCGGGGCCGATGTCATCAAGGTCGGCGTCGGTGCCGGTTCCATCTGCACGACACGGGTGGTGGCGGGCGCCGGAATGCCCCAGCTGTCCGCGGTCTACGAATGCTCCATGGTGGCCCGCCCGAAACGCGTGCCGATCATCGCCGATGGCGGCATCGTGACCTCCGGCGACATCGTCAAGGCGTTGGTGGCCGGCGCCGATGCCGTCATGCTCGGCAATGCACTGGCCGGTGTCGATGAGGCGCCCGGTGAGTTGGAACTCGTGGACGGGGCGATGTGGAAGACCTACCGGGGCATGGGCTCCGCCGGGGCCATGCGGGGCCGGGCGGCCGACCGGTACGGCACCGGGCAGGCCCCCGGCAAACATGTGGCCGAGGGCATCGAGGCCAGAGTTCGCTACGCCGGTTCGCTGTCCGAACTCGTCGGCCAGCTGATGGGTGGCCTCCGGTCCGGTATGGGCTACGCCGGAGCCGCCGACCTCGAGGATCTGAGGACCAAGACACGGCTCACGAAGATCACCTCGGCCGGTCTCCGGGAGAGCCATCCCCACGATGTGCAGGTCATCCGCGAGGAACAGCGCCCCGGCTACCCCTAGCCGTATCCACCCCACCAGTTCGGCCGGCGAAGTCGTTCCGGCTTCGACGGTTCAACGGAACCGCTGAGCCGGGCGTCCGGCGACCACACCGGGTAGCCGGTCGGTGGTGCGGGTGCTCAGCAGCCGTCCGGCGGTGATTCGTTGGCCCGATAGGTTCGAACCCAGTCGACGTACATGCGAACCTCGCTGTCGGCGTCGTTGCCGGTGTCGTTGCCGGTGTCGTTGCCGGTGTCGTTGCCGGTGTCGTCGTCGTTGTCCATCATGGCCTGATCGGCGACGAGCTGGATGGTCAGCACGTGGGGTGTGGTTGCAATGGCCTTGTCGTCGGTCACGGTTCCGGCGATCTTGCCGTCACGCAGGATGGTGATCGCGTCGGGTGTCCATTCCATCGCCAGCTCGTGCCACTCCTCACCGCTGGCGTTGTGGGCAACCTCCCTCGGCGTGGAGTCGGGACGGTGGATGTAGCTGTAGAACGGCTCACGATTGGCTGAGGTCAGGGTGTCGTAGAGGTCGTTCTGACCGCCCTCGGGATGCTCGTTGCCGGCGGGCCAGGTGATGATCATGCCCCTGGTCGCTTCGCTCGGATCGGACTCGGTGCGGATCCGAGCTTCGAAGCGGCCATAGCGTTGCTGATGGCGAGCGGCCATTGCCCCGGAGACGATCTCGTCGTCGATCTGGCGGGCGGTGATCACGAGCAGTCCGTCCTCGACGGTGATGGCCGAGGGCCGCCTGACCCCGTTGCCGTTACGGTCCGGGCTGTCGAAGCGGATCCACCGGTCGTCGTCGACCACGTCGCCGTCGAAGTCGTCGGAGAAGGTGAGCACCCACGGTTCGCAGCTCGCAGCTCCGTCGGTGTCGAGTGGCGGAGTGGTCGCGGCAGCCGGAATGTCGGACTCGTCGATGACGGCGGCGTCGGTCAGCCATGCCCCCACGTAACGTTCGACCAGGAAGAGGGCGCCGATCACCAGGAACGCACCGAAGACCGATGAATTGGACCGCACGAACGTCCTCGCCCGGCCGGCCCAATCCCGGCCCCGGTGGGAGGTGGATGCGAGGGTGGATCTGTCGCTCACGGTCCGCCCACCTTAGTCCTTGCCGGACGCCGGAAGGTTGCACCGGGGCTTCGACCGCGGCGGAGCACGCGCTGCCGTCGGCCCAGCACCTATGGTGAGAGGTCTATGGCCTACCGAACACCGCTCCGGGTGCGGTTCAACGAGATCGACCCCTACAGCCATGTCAACCACGCCGTGTACCTGACCTACTTCGAGTTCGGACGCACGGATGCGTTGGAGCGGGCCGGGATACCGATCCAGCAGCTGGCCGCCGGCGGGATCCACCTGGTGATCACCAAGGTGGAGGCCCGGTTCCTCCGCCCGGCGCTGGCCGGTGACCGTCTGGAGGTTGTCACGTTTCTGGCCGAGTCCCGCCGGGCGAGTCACATTTGGCGCCAGCGTGTGGTTCGTCCCGACGGCGACGGCGGCGAGGAGATCCTCGTCGAGGGTGACATCACCATTGCGGTGGCCGATGTCCGAGGCCGGCCGACGCGGCCCCCGGCCTGGTTGCAGGAGGCGTTCGTCACGTTGGAGTCCGCCGGCGAGCCGGTGGACGGCCACTGATCGCAGGGGAGGGGACCGGAAGCGATGGCGTTCTTCGGGGTGGGTGACCAGGACTGGGTGGAGTTGGACATCGATCTGGTGGAGCGGCGGAGTGCCGAAGCTCTCATCGAGTCGCTCGAGGACAACCGGGCCACGGTGGCGGCCGCCATCGGCTCCCCGTTCGAGGTTGAACTCGCCGCCGACGGATCGGTGACCGTGATCGGTCGCCGGCGCCGGTACCGGGCCGAGGTGGATCGGACCGGCCGCCTCCTGTTCACTGGAATACTCGATCCCGACGGACCGCTGTAGGCGGCCCTGCAGCCGAGAGGCAAGGAAGGCGCTCATGGCCATCGAGTTCAACACCCACTTCGAACCCCGTTACCGGGAGGTTGTCGAGCTGTCGCCGCTGGTTCGTCGAGTCGTGGCCGAGAACCCGAATCCGTTCACGTTCACCGGAACCGGCGTCTACATCATCGGCCGGGGGGAGGTGGCGGTGATCGACCCGGGTCCTGATCTCGACACCCATCTCGACGCCGTCGAGGCCGCCCTGGGGCCCGACGAGCGGGTGAGCCACCTGCTCATCACCCACACCCACACCGACCACACCGCCGGGGTTTCGTCGATGCAGTCCCGAACCGGTGCGCCAACCCACGGTTTCGGACCGCACGGACCGATCCCGGAGGCCGACGCCATGGATCGGATCTCGTTCGACGAGTACTTCACCGAGCAGGAGAAGGAGGAGTTCGAGAGAGCCTGGGCGGAGGTGCCCGACGAGCTGAAGCGGGAGGGTCCCGACCCCGACTTCGTGCCCGACGTCGTGGTCGGCGACGGCGATGTCATCGCTGGGTCGGGCTGGACGATCGACGTGGTGCACACCCCCGGCCACACGTCGAATCACGTCTGCTACGGGCTGAGGGAGGAGTCGCTGCTGTTCACCGGTGATCATGTGATGGGGTGGGCCACGTCGGTCATTTCACCACCCGACGGCGATCTGTTCGACTACCTGGCCAGCCTCGACAAACTGCTGGCCCGCGACGACGTGCGGTACTGGCCGACGCACGGTCCGGCCATCGACAACCCCCAGGCCTACGTCCGCAGCTTCATCGACCATCGCCGGGCCCGTGAACAACAGATCGTCGATCGTCTGGCGGAGGGCCCGACCACCATCAAGGATCTGGTACCCGGCATGTACCACGACGTCGACAAACGTTTGTGGCGGGCCGCGGCCAACTCGGTGTTCGCCCATCTCCTGGCGCTGCAACGGGCCGGACGGGTCACCGCCGGCGACGATGGCGAGCCGGGCACGATCTCCTCGGTTTGGTCGCTCTTCTCGCATTCGTAACATCGGGAGCATTGACCCTTGACGGGATGCACGGAGAGCTGAAAGGGTGACAACTCGGCACTGTGTTCCGGCTCACGAGGCCGGATGCAGGGTCGTACGGGAGGGAATCGCGTTCGGACCCGCTTACTTGTTGGAGAGCAGGCGGAAAATGTAACGCGATTCCCTCCTACCTTTCTAGCCGCCGGGCCCGAGCATGTCGCGGAGCCATCCGATTCTCCGCTGACGGCCCAGCTCCTCGGCTGTTCCGGTGGCCACGATCCGCCCGTGGTCGAGGGCCACGACCTGATTGGCGGTCGAGGCGTGCGACCTCCCGTGGGTGACGACGACCTGGATCTGGCCTGGTGGCCGTAACTCGTCGATCGTCTCTCGAAGCTGGTGTCGGTTGGCCGCGTCGACGTTCGAGAGCGGCTCGTCGAGCAACAAGAGTGACGGACGGGTTACGACCGCCCGGGCGATCGCCACCCGCTGGCGTTGTCCACCGGAGAGCTGATCGGGTTTGCGATCGGCGAGGTGTTCGAGCCCTGCGGCCTCCAGCGCCTCGTGTGCGTGGTCACGTTGGACCCGTCGTGACAGCCCCCGATCGCGGTAGCGGAGGCCGAACGCCACATTCTCGGTGACCGTCAGGTGGGGAAAGAGCAGGGCGTTCTGAGGGACCAGAGCCAGGTCCCGCTGCTCCGGGGTCAGCCGGATGCCGTCGCCCGGACGGTCCCACACCGAGCCGTTGACGACGATCTCGCCTCCGCTCAGCGCCACCACCCCTGCGAGCACGTGCAACAGCGTGGTCTTGCCCGAACCGTTCGGTCCGACGACTGCCACGGTTTCGCCCGGTGCCGCAGCCAGGGAGCCGGCGAGCGTGAACGCGCCGACGTTGGCGTCGACATCGGCTCGGAGCCCGGCCGTCATCGTCGGGGAATCCATCGGTCGCGTAGCACGATCAGCACGGTCAACGACACGATCAGCATGAGGATGCTGACGGCGACGGCACGATCCTTGGTATCGGGGTTCTCGAGCGCCAGCGCGATCTGCAGAGGGAGGGTCTGGGTCGAGCCCTCGGTGTTGCCGGCGAAGGTGATGGTGGCACCGAACTCGCCGAGCGCCCTGGCCCACGCCAGAATGGCTCCGGCGAGAACCCCGGGGCGGGCCAGCGGCAGACTGATCCGCCACCATCGGGCGAGAGGTGGGGCGCCGAGCGTGGCGGCGAGCTGCTCGTAGCCGGGATCGGTCGAACGCAGCGCTCCTTCCACGGTCAGGACCAGAAACGGGGTGGCGACCACGGCGGCGGCCAGGATCGCTCCGGCCATCGTCGACGTCAAGCCGACACCGGTCAGTTCGCCGAACAGGGTGCGCCTACCGAATGCCGAGGTGAGTGCCACACCGGTCACCACCGGTGGCAGCACCAGGGGCACGGTGATGATGGTGCGGACGATCGGCTTACCCCAGAAGTCCATGTTGGCCAGGGCGAAGGCCATCGGCACGCCCAGGGCCACGGCCAATCCGGTGGCGGCGAGGCTGACGATGACCGAGACCCGCCCGGCGGCGATGGTCTCGGGGGCTGCGAACTGGGTGAACAGGGTCGACCACGGCGCGTCGGCCAGGAGGGCCAGCAACGGGACGACGAACATCGCCACGCCGAGCCCGGCCATCACCAACACGACGGTCGGTGGCCGACGGAGCACCGTCATGGCGTCACCCGTCATCACCGGGAATGATGGCGCCCGGGGGCCCGAAGCCGAGCCGCCTGAACAGTTCGGCCGCCTCGTCCGAACCCAGGTAGCGGGCGAGATCGGCGGTGGTGTCCCCGTTGTCAAGCTGGGCCATGGTCACGATGACCCGTGGAGCGTTGGAGAGCGGTAGCTCGACGACGGCGTCGGTGGCCGCTGCGTCGGTGCGATACACGAACCCGGCGTCGACCTCCCCGGCCGAGATCTTGGCCAGCACGGAGCGTACGTTGGCCTCCTCGGTCGCTCGGCCGATCGTGAATCCGTTGGCGGTGAGATATTCGTCGGTG
Source organism: Acidimicrobiales bacterium (assembly GCA_041594435.1). Classification (GTDB taxonomy): domain Bacteria; phylum Actinomycetota; class Acidimicrobiia; order Acidimicrobiales; family SZUA-35; genus JAHELU01. The sequence goes on along the minus strand of JBFHME010000008.1, from coordinate 11,408 downwards.
GCGTCACCGCAGGGGACACCGCCGGCACAGCGGGCCGTCAGCACCTCCTCGCTGCTCAGGTCCCCGGGGCCGTCGATCCCGGCCGGATTGTCGCCGGGCACGGCCAGTGTCAGTTCGTTGCTGGCCAGGGCGACGGGCGTTGCGGCGGGCCGGTCGATCAGGTCGTCGATGAACGAGGCGTCAGCGGCGACGAGGATCGCCGCGTCGGCGCCGCTGTTGACCTGCCGGACGAGTGCGTTGGTTCCGGCCAGGTTCATGCGAATGTCCACTTCCGGGTTGTCTCGTTCATAAACCTCCTCGACCAGTTCCATGACGTCGGCCAGTGACGACGCCGCGTAGACGTCGATCGTCTGTCGACCGTCGTCGTTCGAGCAGCCGATGGGGGCGGGCCCCAGCACCAGAAGCAGGCCGATCAGCGTCTGTCGACCGGTCGAAAGCTGCTTGCTTCGCCGCGGCCGACCCATCACCGGACCAAGGGTAGAGGGCTGTTTCCCCCGCCACCCAACCAGCCTTGATTCCGCCTCGATTCCACCGACCGGCAGCGCTCGAATCGGCTGTGGCGGCCGCGTGAGCCGGGTAGTGTGTGATCCATGGTCAGCATCTACGACTCGGCGCTCCAGAAGGTCGTTCCGCTCGATGTGCGGGACGAAGGCAGGGTGTCGATCTATGTCTGCGGACCCACCGTGTACGGGCCGCCCCACATCGGCCACGGCCGCATGGCCCTCACGTTCGACATTCTGCGCCGGTATCTGACCTGGGCCGGCTATGAGGTGACCTTCGTATCCAACGTCACCGATATCGACGACAAGATCATCAACCGGGCCAACGACGAGAATCGGGACTGGGCCGACATCGCGGTCAAGTGCGAGGCGATCTGGTGGCGGGCCATGGATGCGCTCAACGTCCAGCGCCCCGACCACACCCCTCACGCCACCGACTACGTCGACGAGATGGTCGAGCTGATCGAGCGGCTCGTCGCCGACGACAAGGCCTATGTGACCTCCGACGGCGTCTACCTCTCGGTCGAGATGGTCGACGGCTATGGCCTGCTGGCCCACCAGAGCCTGGACGACATGCGCGCCGGCGGCGGCGAACGGGAGATCGTCGGGGCGGAGAAACGACACCCGGCCGACTTCGCGCTGTGGAAGTTCGTCAAGCCGGGCGAGCCCCACTGGCCGTCGCCCTGGGGTGACGGCCGCCCCGGCTGGCACACCGAGTGCGTCGTCATGAGCCTTGATCTTCTGGGCGAGGGCTTCGATCTCCACACCGGCGGTATGGATCTCACCTTCCCCCACCACGAGAACGAGCGAGCGCAGGCGGTGGCGTTGGGCGCCGACTTCGCACGCCACTGGATGCACAACGGCTTCATCGAACTCGAGGGCGAGAAGATGTCCAAGTCGCTTGGCAACGTCAAGAACCTCCTCGACCTGGTCGACGAATACGACGCCCGGGCCTACCGGCTCCTCATCCTCCAGTCGCACTACCGGTCGCCGATGGAGGTCACCGACACCACCCTGAAGCAGGCCGAGGCCGCCGTGAATCGTCTCGACGGGTTCGCCCGGCGCACTACCGAACTGTGCGGAACGCCCGACGACTCGGTCATGGCCGCCTTCGGTCGGGCGATGGCGAACGACCTCGACACGGCGAAGGCCGTCGATCTGCTGTTCCGTCACGTGCGGGAGGCCAACGCAGCGCTCGATGCCGGCGATCAGACCGGTGCGGCCACCGCGGCCGCCACAGCGGATGCGATCGCCGAGGTTCTCGGACTCGAGCTTCGAGCCGACGCCGGCGCCGTTCCGGCTGCGATCTCCGCCCTGGCCCTGGAGCGCCAGGAGGCGCGGGCCGCCCGCGACTTCGAGCGGGCCGACGCCATTCGCGACCAGCTCACCGAGGCCGGCTGGATGGTCGAGGACTCGGCCGACGGGCCGGTCGTCCGGCCGCTGGGCGGCTGATCGGGGCGAAACGGGCCGACAGGAGCTGCGTCAGCGCGCTCGGTGCCAGTTCGACCTCGAGGCCACGACGGCCGGCGCTCACGTGCATGTGATCGAGGGTCGCCGCCGAGGCGTCGATGAACGTTGGTAGGCGTCGCCGCTGGCCGAGTGGTGATATCCCACCGACGACGTAGCCGGTGAGCCGCTCGGCGTCGGCCGGGTCGGCCATGACCGCCTTCCTGCCGCCTGCAGCGCTGGCCAGCGCCTTCAGATCGAGGCGGTTGGCCACCGGAACGACGGCCACCACCGTGTCGGACCCGTCGACGACCGCCAGCAGGGTCTTGAAGACGGTGGACGGATCGAGACCCAACGCCTCCACGGCCTCGTTGCCGTAGGAATCGGCAGCCGGATCGTGATCGTAGGCTCGCACCTCGTGTTCGACCTTGGCCTTTTCGAGCATCACCACTGCCGGTGTCATGGCAACAGTCTGCCCGCGGCCTGCCCGTGTTGCCGCCGGCACCGATCGGTGGGCGGCGTACCGCTGCCGGTACACTGGTGGACAACCATACCGGGGAGCTCGGATACGACCGGGCTGAGAGGACGGCACACCGGCCGTCGACCCGCAGAACCTGATCTGGATAATGCCAGCGAAAGGGAGCAGACGATGATCAAGTCCTCCAAACGAGTTGCGTTTGTGATCTCGACGACCGCCGTTCTGGTCGCCCTCGCCATGACGCTCGCGGCCTGCGGCGGTGGCGATGACGGAACCGCCACCGGCGATGACGCGGCGGCCGACGAGACCACCGGGGCGACCGATACCGGGGCAGCGGCCTCCGCCGAAGACAGCGATCAGGGCGATGCCGCCGAAGCCGACGTCGAGACACCGGAGGCGATCGAACCCGGTATCACCGTCCGACTGCTGACCCACGATTCGTTCTCGGTGAGCGACGGCTTGTTCGACAACTTCACGCTCGAGACCGGCATCGACGTCGAGGTGGTCAATGCCGGCGATGCCGGCGAGCTGGTGTCCCGGGCGATCCTCACCGCCGGGCAACCCGAGGCTGATGTACTGTTCGGTGTCGACAACACCTTCCTGCAACGTGCCCTCGACGCTGGTATCTTCACCGCTCACGAGTCACCCGAACTGGTGAACGTGCCCGACGAACTGAAGCTCGATCCCGAGAACCGGGTCACCCCGATCGATTATGGAGACGTGTGCCTGAACTACTGGAAGGCCGCCTTCGACGGCGGAGGTCCGGCGAGCCTCGCCGACCTGACCCGCCCGGAGTTCGCGTCGACCTTCGTGACCATGGATCCGGAGGCGTCGTCGCCCGGGTTCGCCTTTCTGCTGGCCACGATCGCGACCTTCGGCGCCGGCGGCTGGCAGGACTACTGGCAGCAGCTGGCCGACGCCGGCGTGACCGTCACCAGCGGCTGGAGCGATGCCTACTACGGCGAGTTCGTCGCCGGGGGCGGCGACAAGGCGATCGTGACGTCCTATGCCACCAGCCCGGTGGCCGAGATGATCTTCGCCACCAGCGATATCGACGAGCCGCCCACCGGTGTGGTGGCCGACAGCTGCTTCCGCCAGATCGAGTTCGCCGGGGTGCTGAACGGCACGGAGAATCCCGACGCCGCCGGAGCGTTGATCGATTTCATGCTGTCGGAGACGTTCCAGGCAGACATCCCGCTCAACATGTTCGTCTTTCCCGCCAACTCGACGCTCGAGACGCCGCCCTCGTTCGCGGAGTGGGCCACTGCCGTGGAGGATCCGTTGATCCTCAGCCCGGCGGAGATCGAGGAGAACCGATCTCGATGGACCGAAGAGTGGGCCGAGATCGTCCTTCGCTAGCGGGCGATCTCGCCCGGACGCGGTCGTGAGACTCGGAACCCGCCCGACGGTGGCGGCGGCACTGCTCGCCGTCGCCTTCATACTGGTGATGGTCGTCTGGCCGCTGGCGGCGGTGCTGGCCCGGAGCCTGGCCGGGGTCGGCCCGGCCGACGTCATCGGGATCCTGAGCCGGTCGTCGGTGCGGTCGGTCGTCGGATTCACCCTGCTGCAGGCCGCGCTGTCCGCCGCCGTCACGTTGGTGCTGGGGCTTCCCGTTGCCCATCTCCTGGCCCGGTTTCGGTTCCGCGGTCGCGCCGCACTGCGCGCCGTCGTGGTCGTGCCCTTCGTCCTACCGACGGTGGTGGTCGCGGCCGCCGTCGACGCGGTGTTCGACCGGTTCGGGCTCCGTCCGGCGACGAGCACGGGTTCCGGTATCTCGCTGCTGGCCATCATCTACGCCCACACCTTCTTCAATCTGGCCGTCGTGGCCCGGTTGGTCGGTGGCTACTGGGCCGGGCTCGACCACCGGCAGGTCGAGGCGGCCCGGATGCTCGGCGCCGGACGGTGGGAGGCGTGGTGGTCGATCACGCTCCGTCAGCTCCGGCCGGCGATCATCGGGGCCTCGCTCGTCGTGTTCCTGTTCTCGTTCACCAGCTTCGGTGTGATCCGGATCCTGGGCGGCCTCCGCACGGCGACACTCGAGACGGAGATCTACCGTTACGCCATCGCCCGCGCCGAGTTCGACACGGCTGCGGTGCTCGCCGGTCTGCAGATTGTCGTCGTTGTGCTGCTCTCGGTGCTGTCGTCACGATTCCAGCGGCGATTCGGTGTGACCTCGGGGCGGGTTCCGGCCACGACTCCGGTGCGAGGACGGCTGCGGTGGTATCTGACCGGTGTCGTCGCGCTGATCGTGGTGGTCCAGGGGTTCCCCGTGGCCTTGCTGGTGGCGGGATCGCTCACCGCCGACGGGCGATTCACACTCATCCACTATCGGGCGCTGGCCGAACGGGTGGAACTCCTGCCGACATCCGCGCTGGGGGCCCTGGGCAACTCGCTGCTGTTCGCCGTCGGCGCCGCCCTGGTGGCGCTCGTGGTGGGCGTCGCGGCTTCGATCGCCGTCACCTCGGGGGGCCGTATCGGTCGGATGCTGGAGGCGCTGACCTTCGTGCCGCTGGGTGTGTCGGCGGTGACCCTCGGGTTCGGCTACCTCGTCGGATTCGCGGCGTTCGATCTCCGGCAGTCGATCTGGCTGGTCCCCCTCGCCCATGCGGTCGTCGGACTGCCCTTCGTGGTGGCGGCGATGGTGCCGACGATCCGTTCCATCGGCCCTCGAGTCCGTGAGGCCGCCGCCGTACTCGGTGCTTCACCGACCGTCGTCTGGCGTACGGTCATCTGGCCGATCGCCCGGCGGGCCGCCTTCACCGGCGCCGGATTCGCGGCCGCGGTCAGCCTGGGCGAGTTCGGGGCCACCTCGTTCCTGGCCCGGGGCGAAGCGTCGTTCACGGCACCCCTGGCCATCTTCCGGTTGCTGTCCACGCCGGGCGCCGCGCTGCGGGGACAAGCGCTGGCGTTGAGTGTGGTCGTCGGTCTCCTCGTGGCCGTCCTGGCCGCTGTGCTGGAACGGCGCCGTACGTCCGGCGTGACGCTGTTGTGAACGCCGGGGTGTTCCGGTGTTGACACCGGAGGGGTCGGGCCGTCCGAAACTCGTTCTCGACGACGTCAGCGTTGCCTATGGCGATCAAACCGTGGTCGCCGGAATCGACTTGACGGTCGCAGCAGGGGAGAAGCTGGCTGTCGTCGGGCCCAGCGGATCCGGGAAGTCGACGCTGCTGCGGGCAATTGCCGGGCTCGAACCGCTGACCGGCGGCCGCATTCTGCTCGACGGTCAGGATCTGAGCGGCGTCGCAACCCACCGGCGCGGCGTCGGCCTGATGTTCCAGGACCACGCGTTGTTCCCCCACCTGTCGGTGGCCGACAATGTGGCCTACGGGTTGCGCCACGGTCGGGCGTCGGACGGCCGGGCGTCCGCAGACGGGGCCCGCCGCCTCGGCGCAACGGTGGGGGAGCGGGTGCAGGAGATGCTGGCTCTCGTCGGTCTCGACGGGTTCGGCGCCCGCTCGATCGATCAGCTCTCCGGGGGCGAAGCTCAGCGGGTGGCGCTGGCCCGCGCCCTCGCGCCGGCTCCGTCGTTGCTGATGCTCGACGAGCCGCTCGGGTCGCTCGATCGTGTGCTTCGGGAGCAGTTGGTCTCCGATCTCGATCTGCTGCTCGACCGCATGGGGCAGACGGCCCTGCACGTCACCCACGACCAGGCCGAGGCCTTTGCCCTGGCCGATCGGGTGGCGGTGCTGACCGATGGACGCCTGATCCGCGTCGGGACACCGCAGGAATTGTGGGAGAATCCCGGCACCCGGTTCGTGGCCACCTTTCTGGGGCGCCCCAACATCTGGACCGTCGCCCCCGATGATGCGGGCCGGCTGCGATGGGTCGAGGCCGATCGGTTCGTGGGGATCGATCTGTTGCCGGTCGGGGCCGCCGAAGTCGTGGTCCCGGTCGACGCCATTCGCGCCCTCGACACCGCCGAGAGCCGGACGACGGCGGATCACCCGCTCTCGGGCACGGTCATGTCATCGCAGTTCCACCAGGGTCGCTACCGACATCGGGTCGAGCTCGACGGGACCGGCTCCGAGGCGACGGCGGTCTGGGTCGACGGCGTGCGACGTCGGATCGGTGATCCGGTGTCGTTGACCGTCGATCTGTCGTCACTCATCCCACTACGACGCTGACGTTCGGTGGATCCGTGACGCCGCCGTCGCCGCGCCCGACGTCACCGAAGGGCTGGCGTCACGACCGGCGCAGCTTGTAACGCTGGATCTTGCCGGTGGCGGTCTTCGGGAGATCGGCCACGATCTCGTAGCGTTTCGGCCTCTTGTAACCGGCGAGGTGTTGGCGGCAGAACCCGTCGAGCTCGTCTGCGCCGACGGTGTGGCCGTCGACGGGGATGACGAAGGCGACCGGACGCATGATGCCCTCGCTGTCGCGTTCGCCGACGACCGCCGCCTCCAGCACGGTCTCGTATTGGATCAGCACGCCTTCGACCTCCGCCGGCGAGACCCATTCGCCACCAACTCGAAGCATGTCGTCGACCCGGCCCATGTAGGTGTAGAAGCCGTCATCGCTCTGCTCGTAGAGATCGCCCGTGTGCATCCACGGCCCCTGGAAGGTGGCCCGTGACTGCTCGCTGCGGCACCAGTATCCGGTGGCGGCGCTCGCCCCCGCCACGCACAGCTGGCCCGGTTCGCCGGGCACCTGGAGATTGCCGTTGTCATCGATCAGCTTGACTTCGTAGCCCGGCACCGGAACCCCGCTGGTGCCGGGTTTGAGACTGGATTCGCTGTTGGAGAGGTAGATGTGGAGCATCTCGGTCGATCCGATGCCGTCGAGGATCGTCACCCCGAACCGTTCCTTGAACCGCTCGAAGGTTTCGGCCGGTAGCGGTTCGGCGGCCGAGGCGGCCAAACGGACCGAGGCGAAGGCGTCGGGTGGTAGACCGGCGTTGTTGAGCGCGGCGTAGAACGTCGGGATACAGAAGAACAGGGTTGGTTGTTCGGCCGCGACGGTGTCGGTGACGAGGTTCGGCGTCGGCGGTCGTGTCGGGACCAGGATCGTGGTGGCGCCGACCGAGAACGGAAAGGAGATCGAGTTGCCGAGACCGTAGGCGTGGAACATCGGCCCGACCGAATAGAAGCGGTCGTCCGGCGCCACACCGAGTACGTGATCGGCGAATGTGTCACAGGTGATCTTGATGTCGATCTGGCGGTGCATGGCCAACTTCGGCTGCCCGGTCGACCCCGACGTGCAGAGCCAGAAGCCGGGCGATTCGCCCCAGGTTTCGAACGGCGAGCCGTCGCCGTCTCGGGCCATCAAGTCGGACCAGGCGGTGATCTCGACCGCTTCGTCGTCGATCGCGACGTGCGGTGGCGTTCCCGCCTCGGTGTCGGTGACGACAACCCGCTCGACCTCCGGCGTGGTGGCCACGAGATCGGGGATCGACGCGGCCCGGTCGCCGGAGACGACCACGATCCGGGCCCGGGAGTCGGCGGTGATGGCACCGAGGTCCCGGCCGGGCAGCAGCGGGTTCATGGGCAGCGGGACCGCGCCGATGCGCATCGCGCCGAGGAAGGTGGCCACGAACTCGACCGAATCGAGCATCACCATCGCCACCCGCTGCTCGGGCTGCACACCGACGGCCCGCAACGCTCCGGCGGTCTGCTCGATCAGACCCTGCAGTTCGCGGTAGGTCACCGACGAACCGAGACAGCGGATGGCGACGTGATCACCCCGACCCTCCGCCACATGTCGGTCGACAAGCCAGGTGCTGGCGTTGAACAGGTCGTCGGTACGGATGCTCGAGGCCATGCGCTCTCTCCCGGAGATGCCGGCTGACCGTTGTCGGGCCGGCTGATCGTGTCGTCGGCCCGGCCGCACATCCGCTGTCGGTGTTCGCCAGGGCCGCCCTTGAGAGTAGCAGTTGGGATGGTGGCGGTTCACAGCCGTGATGCCCCCGACCTGTCCGGTCGATCGACGATCGGGCCGGCGTCGACCGTGTTGCTCGTTCGCCAGGAATTAAGGTCCCCCCGTGAAATGTCCGACTACTGGGGAATGTACGGTCTCGAAACCGCAGCGTCGGTTGGTGGCCGGCTGCTGCCCCTGGTCTGGCCGGCCACCGCTGTGCTCGCCGTGGCCGGAGCGCTGGCGATCCCCCGCGACGCTCTCGGGAGCGATCTCGATCAGTGGATCGAGACGGCGTCGCCGTCATCGGCCCTGTCGGGGCAGCCGTTGTCGAGCCGGTCGGGCGGCGACCACCGCGACACGGCCGGTCCCGACGGCCGGGAGGACGCGCGGTTGATGACGCCCCCGGCGATGTGGATGTCCGATCCGACCGGGCCGTTCGCAGCCCTCGAGTCGTCGACATCATCGACGACGACGCCTCCGGCGGCCACGTCCTCGGCTCCATCGTCGTCCTCGTCGTCCTCGGCTCAACCGTCGTCCTCATCGCCCTCGTCTCCATCGTCGTCGTCTCCATCGTCGTCATCGGTTTCATCGACGGCACGGCGGTCGACCACGACCTCGACCACGGCCGAGACGCCGACCACGTCGGCTTCGACGACAGCGGCCTCGCCCATGACCGTGTCCGTTACCGTGTCGACCACGGCGCCCGCCCGGTCATCGACGACGTCGACCACGATGTCCGGACACGATGCCGGTGATCATCATTCGGGAAGCAACGCCGGTCTGGCTTCGATCAGCAACACCAATCCGTTGTTCTCCCGCTACAGCTCCGTGCCGTCGAGTGCTCTCAGCCTCAGCGCGCTGACCGAGCCGACGTCGACGCCCGACAACGGATCCGTCGGTGATGGGCAGTTCCGAATGGCCTGCCAGTACTCGCATTTCGCCTACGACGATCCGATCGTCTTGCCCGGCCGGCCGGGCCAGTCGCATCTGCACATGTTCTTCGGCAATACGCTGACGAACGCGCACACGACCGCCGCCAGCCTCCTCGACAGCGGCGGCGGCACCTGCAACGGCTTCGAACTGAACCGCTCGGCCTACTGGACTCCTGCGTTGCTCGACGGCAAGGGCAACGTCGTGGTCCCCGAGCAGATCATCCTCTACTACAAGACCAAGTTCCCGGCGAAGGCCAAGCCGCTGCCGGTGGGGTTGAAGATGATCAGCGGCAGCACCGGGTCGTCGTTCGCCGTCTCGGACGTCCTGTACTGGTCCTGCGGAGGAAGCGGTCACACCTACAACAAGTCGAACCGGATTCCGGACTGCGGCGGTGACACCATCAACGCTTCGATCGCCTTCCCGGAGTGCTGGGACGGGCGGAACCTCGATTCGGCCGATCACCGGTCACATTTGGTGTTCGTGGGCGGTCTGCAGGAATGTCCGGCTTCGCACCCGGTACGGCTGCCCCAGATCAGCATTCTCCTCTACTACCCGGGGCAGTCCTCGGTCGACGGCTGGTATCTCTCGGCCGACGGCCACCACGGCGACGGACCGCCCGGCGGGTCGTTGCACGCCGACTGGTTCGGCGGGTGGAACGACGAGGCGCTCAACCTCTGGATCGACGGCTGCATCACCCGGGCCCGGAACTGCTCGTACGGGCAGACGGGAACCGATCGGCGGTTCGCTCCACTGAACGTGCGCCAGAACTACCCCGGACCCTATGTTCTACCGCTGCCGTAGAGCGGAGCCGTCGGGCGGTTGCCACCGGTGGTTACTCTCTGGTAACTTAGAAGCGTGAGCGAATTCTCCCCCCAACTCAACGAAGACCAGATCACCCTCCAGAAATGGGTCCACGATTTCGCCGAGGACGTCATTCGTCCGGCCGCCCAGGAATGGGACGAGCGGGAGGAAACGCCGTGGCCGATCATCGAGCGGGCCGCCGAAATCGGCCTCTACAGCTGGGAGTTCATGGCCGAGCTGATGATGAACGATCCCACCGGTCTGTCGATGCCGGTCGCCCTCGAGGAGTTGTTCTGGGGCGACGCCGGGATCGGCATGTCGCTCATGGGCTCGGGCCTGGCCGTCGCCGGTATCGCCGCCGCCGGAACCAAGGAGCAGGTCTTCGAGTGGGTGCCGCAGTGCTACGGCACCCCGGGTGACGTCAAGCTCGGCGCGTTCGCCGCCTCCGAGCCCGACGCCGGTTCCGACGTCTCCGCCTACCGCACCCGGGCCGTCTACGACGAGGCGAAGGACGAGTGGGTGATCAACGGCACCAAGACCTGGATCTCCAACGGCGGTATCGCCAACGTGCACGTGGTCGTGGCTGTCGTCGATCCGGAACTCGGGTCGAAGGGTCAGGCCAGCTTCATCGTCCCGCCGAACACCCCGGGTCTGTCCCAGGGCCAGAAGTTCTCGAAGCACGGCATCCGGGCCAGTCACACCGCCGAAGTGGTGCTCGACGATGTGCGGGTGCCCGGAAGCTGCCTGTTGGGTGGCAAGGAGAAACTCGACGAGCGTCTCGCCCGGGTCCGGGAGGGTAAGCCGGGCAACTCCCAGGCGGCCATGCAGACCTTCGAGGCCACCCGCCCCGCCGTGGCCGCCCAGGCCATCGGCATCGCCCGGGCCGCGTACGAGTATTCGCTCGCCTACGCCAAGGAGCGGGTGGCGTTCGGCCGGCCGATCATCATGAACCAGTCGATCGCCTTCATGCTGGCCGACATGGCCACCGAGATCGACGCCGCTCGCCTCCTCACCTACCGCTCGGCGTGGATGGGCAAACACCGGGCCTTCACCCACGCCGAGGGCTCGATGGCCAAGCTGAAGGCCGGCCGGGTCGCCGTCTGGGCCACCGAGCGGGCCATGCAGATCCTCGGTGGCTACGGCTACGTGACCGACTACCCGGTCGAACGCTGGCACCGCGACGCCAAGATCTACGACATCTTCGAGGGCACTGAACAGATCCAGCAGTTGGTGATCTCCCGGGCGATCTCGGGTTTGCGGATCGAGTGAGTTTCCGCAGGTCAGCGCATCTGTAGTAGGTGGCGGGCCGACCACCTGCTGTTCGACCTACCGTTCCGTCTACTCCTCGCGATTGTCCCTAGACGGCCCTAGTTCTCGGCGCTACGGTACCGTCATGG
>JBFHME010000007.1:0-46590 GCA_041594435.1 Acidimicrobiales bacterium | reverse complement strand
CCGACGAGTCGGCAATGACCGAGCCGGGCTCCGAGGCCGCGGAGGGTCCGATCGTGATCACCACCGTCCCGGCGGCCGGGCGTCTGTCGTGGTCCGAGGTCGACAACGGGCGCTGGCTCCTCGTCGACAAGGGCCGGCTCGAACCGGTTGCGGCGCGGCTGTTCGACCTCGGCGTCCGCCACTGGATCCTGCTGAGCACCGACATCGACGAGGAGTTGGGCGAGGTAAAACGGTTCTATCGGGCCGAGCCGTGGGAGTCCGACGACGATGTTCCGGCCGACATCGTCATCGTCACCGCACTCGACGACTAGGCTCCCGACCCCGGCCGGGCATCAGACCATGGACCGCAACTCGCGTTTGAGATCCTTGATCTCGTCGCGGAGCCGGGCCGCGTACTCGAAGCGCAGCTCGGCCGACGCCTCCATCATCTCGTCCTCGAGGGTGTCGATCAGGCGCTGCAGCTGATCCTCTGGCAGCTCGGCCAGCTCCTTCATTCGCTTGATTTCCTCCGGACGACGTTTCCGCTGATCCTTGCCCGGCATCGGTGCCGTTTCCTCGGGCCGGATGAGCGACAGGATGTCGGTGACCGCCTTGCGGATGGTCTGCGGGTTGATGCCGTTCGCTTCGTTGTAGGCGATCTGCAGGCCACGCCGTCGGTTGGTTTCGGAGATGGCCTTCTGCATCGACGGGGTGAACGCATCGGCGTACATGACGACCCGACCGTCGACATTACGGGCCGCCCGCCCGATCGTCTGGATGAGCGAGGTCTCGGACCGCAGGAATCCCTCCTTGTCGGCATCGAGGATGCACACGAGCTGTACCTCCGGGAGATCCAGGCCCTCCCGGAGCAGATTGATGCCGACGAGGACGTCGAACTCACCGAGGCGGAGCCCACGCAGCGTCTCGATACGGGCCACCGTGTCGACCTCCGAGTGGAGATAGCGAACCCGGACCCCCTGCTCCACGAGGTAGTCGGTGAGGTCCTCGGCCATCTTCTTGGTGAGCGTGGTGACGAGGACCCGGCCCCCGGCGTCGACGACCGTGGCGATCTCGTCGAGCAGGTTGTCGATCTGCCCTTTGGTGGGTCGGACCATGACCTCGGGGTCGATGAGACCCGTGGGTCGAACGATCTGCTCGACGACGGTGCTGGAATGCTGCAATTCGTACGGCCCCGGGGTGGCCGACAGGAAGACGACCTGGTTGACCATCTCCCGCCATTCCTCGAAGCGAAGGGGCCGGTTGTCGGCCGCCGAAGGAAGGCGGAAGCCGTGTTCGATCAGCGTCGCCTTCCGGCTGCGGTCACCCTCGTATTGGCCGTGGAGCTGGGGAATGGTGACGTGGCTCTCGTCGAGCACCATCAGATAGTCGTCGGGGAAGAAGTCGAGCAGGGTGTACGGGCGCTCCCCCGGTTGCCGCCCGTCGATGTGGCGGCTGTAGTTCTCGATGCCGTTGCAGAAGCCCATCTCGGCGATCATCTCGAGGTCGTAGGAGGTGCGCATCCGAAGCCGTTGGGCCTCGAGCAGCCGTTGCTGGGATTCGAGCTCGGCGAGCCGCTCCTGCAGCTCGGCCTCGATGGTGATCACGGCCCGCTGCATTCGCTCGTCGGAGGCGACGTAATGGGACGCCGGAAAGACAACCAACGAGTCGAGGGCGTCCAGGCGTTCGCCGGTGACCGGGTCGATCGACGTGATCGCCTCGATCTCGTCGCCGAACAGCTCGATCCGAACCACGAACTCCTCATACGCCGGGTGGACCTCGATGGTGTCGCCCCGCACCCGGAACCGACCGCGAACCAGGTTCATGTCGTTGCGCTCGTACTGCATGTCGACGAGCTTCTTCAGGATCGACCGCTGGTCGTATTCCTTGCCCGCCTCCATCACCAGCCACTTGTTGCGGTACTCGTCGGGCGAGCCGAGGCCGTAGATACACGACACCGAGGCCACCACGATCGTGTCCCGCCTGGTCAGCAGCGCCGAGGTGGCCGAGTGGCGGAGCCGGTCGATCTCGTCGTTGACCGACGAATCCTTCTCGATGTAGGTGTCGGAGGACGGCATGTACGCCTCCGGTTGGTAGTAGTCGTAGTAGCTCACGAAGTACTCGACCCGGTTGTTGGGGAAGAACTCCTTGAACTCGTTCGCCAACTGGGCGGCCAGCGACTTGTTGGGGGCGATGACCAGGGTGGGCTTCTGGACGGCCTCGATCGTCCACGCGATCGTGGCCGACTTGCCCGAACCGGTGATGCCGAGCAGGGTCTGCATCGTCTCCCCGGCCTCGATCCCGCGACGCAGACCTTCTATGGCCTTGGGCTGATCCCCGGCAGGCCTGTACTCCGAAACCATCTCAAAAGGGGCCATCACGACCACGCTACCGAAACCCGGTGACACTCAGCCCCGAGGACAACCTCGGAAACGTGGGTCAGGGGGTCAACGGGGTCCAATCACTGGGCGGCAGCGTCTGAATCCAGGTCCAGCACCGGTCGATCTCGGCTTCCAGATGGTCGAGATCACCGCCGTTGTCGACCACGAAGTCGGCCATCTCGAGCCGCTCGGCCCGCGAGATCTGGGCCGCCACCCGGGCTTCGGCATCGGCCCGGTCGAATCCGCGGAACTCGACGAGTCGCTCGATGGCCACCTCGATCGGGCAGTCGACGACCACGATCGAGGATGAGGCGCGCCGGTCCCCCATCACCTTCTCCAGCAGCGGCACATCCTGGACAACCACCCGATCGCTGCAGGCGAGGTCGTCGATCCGGCGGCTCATCTCCACCCGCACCGCGGGGTGGATCATCGCCTCCAGCTCCCTCAGCTCGGCGGCGTCGCCGAAAACGATACCGGCGACGGCCGCCCGGTCGAGCTCACCGGACGGTGTCACGATGTCGGATCCCCACCGTTCCACCATCGCCACGAAGACCGGTTGACCGGGACGCTGCATCTCCCGCACCATCGCATCGGCGTCCAGCAGTTCGGCTCCCCGTTCGGCCAGTCCCCGCGCAACCGTCGACTTGCCGGAGCCGATGCCCCCCGTCAACGAAATCAAGATCATGGTCGAGCAGCCTAACCGCTGTCCACCCGCCGATCAGGGCCACCTCCGCCGGGCGCCGCCGACCCCACGTGGGCCTTTCGGCCTACCGATACTGGACATTTCACCCAGCACGGTGGGTCCAAGTCCTCAAATCCCCTGCCGCCGGGCCGATTCTCCAGGTAGGCCGATTCAGTACCGACAACCAGTCGAGCTACCGCAGCGGCCATCTCTGACAGAACGCGAGCATCCAGCTCGGTTCGGCACAGCACGAGAGGACGTTGACGCAGTGCAACCTCGACCAACCCCGAACAGTCGGCGATCAGGAGACTCCTCCTCGGCGGATGCCGGAGGATCGGCTCGCCGGACCATCAAGGTTCTGCTGGCCGATGATCACCGGATGCTCCGCGAGGGTCTGCGCCGCTCGCTCACGGAGCTGGGATTCGACGTGGTGGCCGAAGCTCGCAACGGTGTCGAGGCGGTCGATCTGGCTGCAGCCATCCGGCCGGACGTCGTCCTGATGGATGTCGGCATGCCCGAACTCGGTGGGATCGAAGCCACCGAGCAGATCAAGGCCCGCCTCCCGGGAACCTACGTCGTCATTCTCACCATGCACGCCGACCAGGACGTGCTCACCGAGGCCATCCGGGCAGGAGCCAACGGCTACCTGGTCAAGGACTGCAGCACCGACGAGATCGCGTCGGCCATCGACGCCGTCGTCATCGGTGAGACGGCACTGTCGCCCCGCCTGGCCGCATCGATGCTGGCCGAGGTTCGCAACCAGGGTTCGTCGTCGCAGACCGAGCGGGTCATCACCCCCCGTGAGGAAGAGGTCCTGCAGCTCATCGCCGACGGATGCTCCACGCCCGAGGTGGCCGAGCAGCTCTTCATCAGCCAGAAGACGGTCAAGAACCACCTGGCCTCGATCTACCAGAAACTCGACGCCCGGGACCGCACGCAGGCCGTGCTCCAGGCCGTCCGCATGGGGATCGTCACCATCAACTAGCGGGTCGACAAAGCCAAGGCACGTCCTGTGGGACCAATGGCCGCACCGACGAAGGTCGGGTGCGGCCTTTGTCCGTCTCGGGAACGTCCGGGGCGGCAGGTGCGAACCTCCGGCCGACGCCCGGGAAGCGGGGCTCTGAGCGAGCTCGGAGCGACCCGGCTTCGGGCCTGGTGGGTCTGGTCAGCGGCCGCAGGCGGCGGTGGTGCCGGCGGTGCGACAGGCCACGACCCACTCGTCGTCTCGGTACGCCAGATCCCATCCCGGCTGCACATCGAGCCAGTCGGTGAACGTCGAGTCCCGCTCCCACACGACGACGTCGGCCTCGTTCCGTTCGAGGACGTCCCGATAGTCGCCACCGTAGAGGAGGGTGAGATGATCGTCGGTCCGTTCGATCGGGTAGAAATCGAAACGATCGTCGATGAAGACGTTGGCATCGGCGCCGTACCGGTAGGTGAGGTAGTTGCCGACCCCCTCGCGGTGAACGATCACCACGTCGTCGCCCGGAACGAGATCGTGGTCCTCGAGGTACCGGACGGCATCGACGGGATAGCGGTCGAGCGACAGACCGGGGCTGGTCAACACGGCGACTGCGCTGACTGCAAGCCCGGTGGCACCGGCCACCGTGAGCATCCGCGCCGCCCGATTGTGCTCGTCGCCAACCGCCCGGCCGACCAGATCGGCCAATGCCGGAGCCGCCATGGCCACGACAACCAGCGACGCGGGGGCCATGTTGCGGATGGCCAGCAATCCCATGATGAAGAACCCGACGGCCGGCATCAGATCCGCCCACGGCATACCCCGTTTCGCCGCCACCATCAGCAGCGGCAGCAAGACGAGGTAGACGTAGTCGACCGGCTTCTCGAACGTCGGGGGCGCCCACTCGACAACCTGCTCCAAGGCATCGCCGCGGCCGAGCAGCATGAACGGGAACCACCAGAGCCTGGGACCAACCGGGTTGAGACCGGCCAGCAGGATCCCGAGCACCGCCCATCCGGTGAAACGCAGGTGAGCGGCCGGAAGACGGCGCTCGTCGATCAGAAAACCGGCGCCGGCCGCTCCGAGGAGTACCAAGGCGAGCGGAAACGAGCCGTGGGAATTGACCCACAGGTACATGGCCGGAACCAGCGCCCACGGCCGTACGGATCCCCGCATCACGAGCAGCACGACGAGTAATCCGATCAGACCGATCATGAAAGGTCGGGGGGCCCACAGCGATCCGCCGATCAGCAGGGGCAGCAGCGCCAGGGCTGCTCGCACGACGAGTTGACGAGCGGGTGCGGTCAACCGCCAGACGCCGATCATGACGAGGGCCGCCAGCAGGCCATGGAGCAATCGCAGTGCCGGTTCCCCACCGAGTTCGACGGTTCGGGAGTACACGAGTGACGCCAGCCAGCTCTGGACGGTCCAGGCCATGCCGACGAAGTCGCGGGAGTAGGGGTCGGCCCCCGGGACACGACCCTGCTCCACGATGAGCCGTCCGGTGGCGAGATGGGTCAACAGGCTGTTGTCGGAGATGACCCGACCTCCGACGGCGAAGCCGGCCACAGCCAGCAGCCAGGCGAAGCCGCCACGCACCGTGAAGCGGTTCATCGGTGCGGATTCACGTGTTGCGGGCTCCACCATCGGGGCCTCTGACTCAGCTGAAGTTCTCCATGATGTTGATCATCGCCGGCCCGAGAATCACGACGAACAGAGCCGGGAAGATGCAGAACACCATGGGAATCAACATCTTGACCGGAGCCTTCTGCGCCTTCTCCTGGGCGAGCTGACGGCGCTTGATGCGCATTTCGTCGGCTTGGGCCCGCAGCACCCGGCCGATGCTCACGCCGAACTTGTCGGCCTGGATCATGGCGAGGACGAACGATCGAATCTCCGGGATGTCGACCCGTTCCTGGAGGCCCCGAAGGGCATCGGATCGTGTCGACCCGGCCGTCGTTTCACCGAGCACCCGGGCGAACTCATCGGAGAGCTCACCGGGGACATTGTGGATCACCCGATCGACGGCCTGCTCGAAGCCGAGCCCGGCCTCCACCGAGATGACCAGCATGTCCAGCACGTCGGGGAGCGTCCGCTGGACCGCCCCCTGACGGGTCTTGACCTTGTTGTCGAGCCGGGAATTGGGCACGATCGCGAGGCCCGCCACGCCGACGGCGGCCAGCACGAGCCGCAACAATCCGCCGAGGCCAAGTGGGTTGATGAAGAACACGAACACCAACCACACTGGGATGAGCCCGAGGCAGATGATCCGGATGGCGAGAAACCGCTCCACCGCCGTGGAGGCGAGGATGCCGGCCTGCAGGTGCTTGTGGCGAATGGTTTCGACATAGTCAGGCGGGTTGAATCGGCGGCCGAGGCGGCTGAACCCGGTGAAGACCGGGGAGAGGATCCGTTCGTGCAGCGGGGCCAGAAGCTCCTGTTCACGCTGATCCTCGACGTGGTAGTCGTCGAGCTGTCGCAACGTCGCCCGGGCGGCGTTGCGCTCCTCGACTTGGCTGAGGATGACGAAGGCCACGAGAACAAACGCCACGACCAGTCCGACGGCGTAGGCCTCGATCGGAATCGAAGTCAGGAGATCAGGCATCGATCGTTATCACTTTCTTCATCCAGAGCAGCCCGACAACACCGGCCACGACGGCCCCACCCAGCATGATCATGCCCAGCGTGCGGCTGAAGAGCAGGCTGACGTAATCGGGGTTCATGACATAGAGCACGGTGCCCAGGCCGGGCGGTAGCAACGAAAGGATCAGCGCCGACACGCGACCCTCGGCGGTGAGCGCGGCGACCTCGCGCTTGAGACGTTCCCGCTGCACCATGGTTTCGGCGACGGTCATCAGCAGCTCGTTGAGGTTGCCGCCGACCTCACGTTGGATGCCGATGGCCATGACCGTCCAGCTGAAATCGTCGCTGTGAAGGCGCTCGGCCACCGACGCGAGCGCATCCTCCAACTCGCGTCCCAACTGGGCTTCGGCGACGGCCCGACGGAGTTCCTCCCCCATCGGGTCGGCGATTTCGTTCGACACGGCATCGATGCCCTGGGGCAGCGAATAGCCGGCCCGGAGGGTGCCGGCCAGCAACTGCAGGGTGTCCGGCAGTTGGGATTCGAAGTTCTTCAGGCGGCGATGGGCCAGGAACACAACGGTTCCGTAGGCGCCGAACCCGCTGGCCACCGCAACCATGAGAGCGAGCAGGACACTGGTCGTGACCGACCAGACGAGGCCGAAGACCAGCGCCGAGATGCCGACGATGAAGAACATGCCCTCGCCGGGTCGGATCGGGAGGTCCGCCCGTTCGAGCAATTCCTCGACACGGCTGAGAAAGCCCCGGCGACGGGCGAAGCCCTCGGTGAAGTCGACGGCGCGCTGGAGCAGTTCGGTCTGCACCAGCATCTCCCGCACCTCCTCCTCGGCGACGTCCTTGCCTTCGGAGTAGCGGGCCAACACACGGTCGAGCTGCGTCTCGCCTCCGCCGAACATCGAGGCGAGCGCCCAGACGCCGGTCGAGATTCCGAGGAAGGCCAGGCCGATCGACAGGTAGAGGAACAGCTCGTTGCCGAGAAAGGCGAAGCGGCTGGACTCGACCTCGGTCAGGGGTCCCAGCTGGAGAATATTGGCGGTCTCCATGTCTCTCGGATAGCTGATCGTCCGCGTCTGATCGGCGATCGAGATCTTGACGGCGGCCCGGTCGGAGACGGCGTCATCCTGCTCGGTCTGGACCTGACGGAAGGACACGAGGAGACGGTCCCCGCCGATCATGGCCGCCTGCGAAATCGAGTCGGCGATGTCCTGGCCGTCGCTCACCGTCAGCTTGGCTCCACCGACGGTGCCGGCCAGCTCGGTCAACTCCGGCGAGGCGCCGGCGAGATTGACGACGACGAGCTGCGCCGAGTTCTGGATCAGTCCGGATGCGGCCGCCTCGTCGCCGTCGATCGATGATGTGTCGGGACCGCCGGTGACGACGACGACCGATCGGACCACCTGCCGTCCCAGACCCGAGGCGGCGGCGTCGAACATCCGGCCCGCCGTGCCGGTGGCGTCGAGAAGGGCCGATCCCTTGTCGATACTCAGTTGTGACAGTCCGATGTCGAGGCGATCGAGCGACGTGGTCAGCGGAAGCTGAACGTCGGCGACACGACCGGCCGACACGAGCCCTACACGGGAACCCTCGGGTAGCTCGGCGGCCACGGCGGATATCGCGCTGGTGGCCTGGGTCAACGCGCCGTCGGCGGCGTTGCGGTTGTCGATGTCGACCACGAAGACCATCTCGACGGGCCAGCTCTCCCGCCGGGCGGTGGTCAGGCCGGCGACGTCCAGGCTCTCACCCGACTGCTCGATCTTGATGTCGGCCGTCGAGACGTCGTAGGTCTCGGTCAGGAGTCCGAGGTGAGCCTCGGAGTCGCGGGCATCGACATACACGACGGTTGGCGGGTCGTCGGTGGTCTGGGCCGCCGCCGGTGCGGCGACCAACAGCACCAGGAAGGCGACCGGCAACAGTCGAAGAATACGATGGCTCATCCTCGCAAGCGCCCCTTGCTCGTCGGATCGGCACCACCCGGTGAGAACATCTCGGGTCCGAGCCGAATACCGTTGTCGGCCAGTTTCTCCGAGAACTTGGGTCTCACACCGGTGGGCTTGAGCTGCCCCCGGAACCGGCCCTGGTCGTCGACGCCGGCCGCGAAGTCGAACAGGAAGACGTCCTGGAGGGTGATGATCTCGCCCTCCATGCCGGCGACCTCGGTGATGTGCGTGATACGGCGGGTGCCGTCCCGGAGGCGCTGCAGCTGCACAATACAGTCGACGGCGGAGGAGATCTGCTCCCGGATGGCCCGGACCGGAAGGTCGTAGCCGGCCATCAGGACCAGCGTCTCGAGCCGGGCGAGTGAATCACGCGGGGCGTTTGCGTGGAGCGTGGTCAGCGATCCATCGTGGCCGGTGTTCATCGCCTGGAGCATGTCCAGCGCCTCGCCGGAACGGCACTCACCGACGACGATGCGGTCGGGGCGCATACGGAGGGTGTTCTTGACCAGGTCACGGATCGTGATCTCGCCCTTGCCCTCGATGTTCGGCGGGCGGGTCTCGAGCGAGAGGACGTGCTGCTGGTTGAGCTGCAGCTCTTTGGCGTCCTCGACGGTGATGATGCGTTCGCCGTCGGGAATGAACGATGACAGCACATTGAGCGTCGTCGTCTTACCGGTACCGGTACCGCCGGACACGACCACGTTGAGTTTGCCGACGATGCAGGCCTGGAGGAATCGTGCGGCGTGCACGCTCAGGGTGCCGAAGCGGATCAGGTCGTCGATCTGCAGCGGGTCGGCGGCGAACTTGCGGATGGTGAGGAACGGTCCACCGATCGCCAACGGCGAGATCACCGCGTTCACACGGGAGCCGTCGGGAAGGCGGGCGTCGCAGAGGGGCGACGATTCGTCGATACGGCGCCCCACCTGAGCCACGATCTTGTCGATGATGCGGCGGAGGTGGAGTTCGTCGACGAACGTCACGTTCTCGACCGAGAGCTTGCCGCTCCGCTCGACGAAGATCTGATCCGGCCCGTTGCACATGACCTCGGAGACGTCCTCGTCACGAAGCAGCTTGTCGATCGGACCGTAGCCGAGGATGTCGTCGGAGACATCCTGGATGATCTGGGCCTTGTCGGCGGCGGAGATCGGCGTCCGTTCCTGGGCGAGCGCGGTCTGGAGCGCATCCCGCACCTTTTTTCGGAGGTCCTCCTCCGACAACCGCTTGTCGTAGAGGATCGGCCCCAGTTCCTCGATCAGGGATCCGTGGATGCGGTGGCGGAGTTCGTCGAGGCCGCGATTCCGACCGCCCGCCTCCGTCGTGGCGGGGACGGCGCCGTCATTCAACCGTTCATACAGCGACATCTGGTACTCCTCTGGAGATCAAGCACGAAAGGTGGGTTGTTGGTCGGGTGGATACGGAGTTGGGTTCAGCCGAAGAACTTCAAGAAACCGTGCCCCTGCGAGGGTTCGGCCCTGGCCTCGCCATCGAGAAAGGTGGACGCCAACTGCTCGAAGGCGCGGGCGACGCTCGACTTGGGGGCGGACAGAACAACCGGTGAGCCCTTGTTGACCGAGATCGGTACGACGATGTCGGACGGTACGTGGGCGGCGGCCACAACGCCGAGCGTGCGCTCCACCTCGGCCAGATCGAGTTTGACCTTCGAATCCGAGCGGTTGAGCACGAGATGGATGTTCTCGTTGGGGATGTTGAGCAGGGCCAGGGTGGCCAGGCCGATCTTCACGTTCTTGATGTTCGGGATGTCGAGGCCGGCCACGAGAAGCATCTGATCGCTGACCTCGAGCACGTTGAGCACGACGTCGTTGAAGATGGCGGGCAGATCGATGATCACGTGACCGGCGAACGTGCGGATGATCTCGATCAACCGAGCCATCTGCTGACCGGTGATCTTGTCGGCAAAGGTCGGCTCGACCGGTGCGGCCAGCACCCGTAGCCCCGTCTCTTCGTGGACGGCCATCATGTTGTTCAGCATCTCGGCGTCGAGAACACCGATCTGTCCGATCGCATCGGCGACGGTCGACTCGGGGTGCAGCTTGAGCATCACGGCCACGTCCCCGAACTGAAGATGGCCGTCGATCAACACCACCGGCTTTTTCGATCGACGGGCCAAAGCCGCGGCGACATTGGTGGCGGTCACCGACTTGCCGGAGCCGCCTTTGGTGGAGAAGACCGCAACGACCCGACCGAGCTCGCCGTCGTCTTGATCGGGCGGCTCGATCCCGGGCGTGTAACCGACCAGCGAGCCGCCGGAGGGAAGGTTCTCGGCGATGCGGTCGACGGTGTCGATCAGCTGCTGCTGATCGATTGGTGCCGAGATGACGTCCTTGACCCCGATACGCAGGGCCCGGTGAAGCAGCTGGGTCGTCAGCTCGGAGGTCACGAGAACGGTGGCGACGTTGGGATACCGCTTGCCCCAGAGGGCGACGGTGTCGAAATCCTCCTGACGGGCACACGAGGGCCCGAGCACCACCACGCAGGCGCTGCCGTTCAGTTTGGTTTCGAGATCGTCGAGCGAGTCGGCGGTGTCGACCGTTCCTTCGAACAGTCCGACCAGGTAATCCCTGACGGCCTGATCCGAGTCGACGACAGCCACCCCCGCACCGGCGACCAGCCGGTGTTCGGTCTCGAAGGTGTTCTCCTCGAAGTCGTCGACGGTGTCGAGACCGTCGAAACTCGAGAAGTCGTACTGGGTCATTTAGTTCCCCTCGCCCTCTCCGCCATCGGTTGAACTGTCGGTGCCTTCGCCTTCGGGAACCGTCGTGGGGACCGGCGGCTCCGCATCGGGGTCGTCGTCGGTACCGGTGGTGCCGGACCGGGGGGCCGTACCAATGCGGTTCTCGCCGTCGTCGACGTTGGCCAGCAGGGTCGGATCGATCACGTCGTCGAATCCCACGTACGGCGTCAGCCGGGCACCGTCCTCGCCCGGTAGAACCTGACCGGTCGGATCGATGGGCAGAATCGGTCGGGGTTCGTAGTCGTCGGGGACCAGCGACAGGTAGATGTCATCGCGGCCGACGTTGAGGATGATCTGGGCCGCTTCGGGCGGAACGGCGAGCGTGATCAGGCCGCGGATCTGAACCGCCTGCGCCTCATCGCCGTCACTCTCACCGCTGTCACCGATATCGGGGATCAACGCCTGACCGACCGCCAGCACCTCGGCCTTCTGGTAGACGAAGCGAGCGTCGATCGGGTACAGGTCGGTGATGATCGGACGAACGGAGTCGTTGTCGGTGAGGTTGGCCGCCAGCTCGGCGGTGGCGCGCTCGGTCAGGTCGATCGGCGGGTCGTTCTCGAAGAACGGCATGTCCCAGTCGCGCTCCACCATCACGTTCACGAAGTCACCGGGTTCGATGAGATACGCGGCTCCTCGCGTCTGGTCGACGGTGACGGTGACGGTGACCTTGCCCGTCTCCTCCAGTCGGTCGGTGATGCCGGTGTTGACGATCGTCGACGACACGAACGTTCCGGTCACGATCGCCATGTTCGGCTGCAGATCGTGCACGGCCACCAGGCCGGCCAGCTCGGTTCTGGGATCGACGACGGCCGTTGCCGGCCGCAGGCGTTGGGCCACCAGCTCCTGACCGATCAGCCCCTGTTCGAGGGCCACCTCGACCGGGGTGCCCTTCGGCACGAGGGCGTTGGCCACCCAGACCTCGACGGGCGCTCCCGCCTCCCCTGCGCCTGATTCGGCGCTACGAACGTAGCTCAGCAGGCCAACAGCCGCCAAGGCACCAAGGGCCACCGCAACTATCAGAATCACCGTCCGTCGTGCGCTCACGACAATCTCCTCGGTCAATGGCAGGTACATGACTTGCCGCACTTACTTGAGGTTCTTGTCGGCGCAATCCGGTTGCTTGCTTAGCAATTGTGAGAAATCATCACCGCAGTCGACGCCCGGCGGGGATCAACGGTCGAATCGACCGCCGTCGCCTGCCCGTTCAGTGCGAAAACGCGAAGGTGGGCCGCCGCGACGACGGCCCACCGTGTTCGTTCTGCGACACGCCGGGGCGAGCACCGGTTCAGCGTGTCAGCGTTCAGGCATCCTCGGATGCCGGCCGCTCGGCCTCGGGCGCGGGCTGGGCGGCGGGCCGAGGCTCGGGCGGTGGAGCGCCCTCGGTCGGGGCCTCGGCGTCGGGGTTGCCACCGTCGAGTTCGGCGTAGTACTCGGCCCAGGCGGCTTCGACGTCGGGGTCGACCTCACTCGGACCGATGTAATTACCTTCGTCGTCGAAGGCGTGCTCACCGAAGTGCTCCTGGTATTCCTGAGCCACGACGCCACCCTCGGCGGCCTGCTTGATCGACAGGCTGATCCGGCGACGCTGCAGATCGATGTCGATGATCTTGACCCACAACTCCTCGCCCGGGGTGACGACCTGCTCGGGCAGATCGATGTGGTGGGCCGACATCTCCGAGATGTGGACCAGACCCTCGATGCCGTCGCCTACCTGGACGAACGAACCGAAGGGCACCAACTTGGTGACCCGGCCGTAAACCAGCTCGCCAACCCGGTGGCTGGACGCGAACTCCTGCCACGGATCCTGCTGGGTGGCCTTCAGCGAGAGGCTGATGCGTTCCCGATCGAGGTCGACCTCGAGCACCTGGACGGTGACCTCGTCGCCGACCGACACGACCGAACCGGGGTGGTCGACGTGCTTCCACGACAGTTCCGAGACGTGAATCAGGCCGTCCATGCCGCCGAGATCGACGAAGGCCCCGAAGTTGACGACCGACGAAACCACACCGGAACGGACTTCGCCGGGGGTGAGGTTGGTGAGGAAGTCCTCGCGCTGTTCCTTCTGGGTTTCCTCCAGATAGGCCCGGCGGGACAGCACCACGTTGTTGCGGTTCTTGTCGAGCTCGATGATCTTCGCTTCGAGCGACCGGCCGATGTAGGGCTGGAGATCGCGTACTCGACGAAGCTCGACCAGTGAGGCGGGAAGGAAGCCGCGCAGGCCGATGTCGAGGATCAGGCCGCCCTTGACCACCTCGATGACGGGGCCGGAGACCATGCCGTCGCGCTCTTTGATGGCCTCGATGGTGCCCCAAGCCCGCTCGTACTGGGCCCGTTTCTTCGACAGAAGCAGGCGACCCTCCTTGTCCTCCTTTTGGAGAACCAGGGCTTCGACGTCGTCACCGACGGAGACGAGCTCGCCGGGCTCCACGTCATTGCGGATCGAGAGTTCGCGGGCGGGGATGACACCCTCGCTCTTGTAGCCGATATCGACCAAAACCTCGTCGCGGTCCACTCTGACCACGGTTCCGTTGACCATCTGGCCGTCGTCCACCATCACCATCGACGCGGCATAGGCGTCGTCCAACGAACCATCGAGGTCGTTGGCCACGATCTGGCGGGGGACGTACTCGTCTTCACCCACAGCTTCGCTCATCGTTTCGGGAGCCGTTGGTTCGGTTTCCACTACAGGATCGGACATCGTTGTTTCTGTACTTACTTCGGCGGTCGACACGTAACTAGGGGACACTTTCCGATAGTCGTTCTGTTGGCTCGGAGACACGACATCTCATGGGCCAAACGACCGGGCCATGGTTGAAACCTGGTCTTTCGCCGGCGTGTCAGCAAAGCGCTGGCACCCGAGGCGCACGAACGAGGGCGGGACTTTCCCGACCGTGTTTCAGGCTATCGGCTTCTCGATGCGATCCTCCGCTACCGGTGCTTCTCATCGGCGCGGGACGCGACCAGCAGGAATTCCGGACGATCGACATCGGGAGGATGGGGTCCGTAGTCACCGGGCGTCACACCGTAAACGGCGTCGACCTGGAGCCCGACGGTGCGGGCGAGAAGCCGGAGTTCTCGCGGTGTGTAGCACGTGGTCCACAGTTCGGTCGTTCGGGAGCGCCCGTCGGCATCGAGGACCGTGGTCCACTCGTGGTTGACGCCGGAGGAGGCGTCGAAGGACTCGGCTGGGAGGTCGTCGGACGGAGCGCCGTTCGGTCGATCGGGGTCCGTGTGACGAAGTTGGAAGTAGGCGGAGAACGCCGAGACCACGAGACGCCCCCGTTCGGCGAGTGCTCCGGCCATGGCGGCGACGATCGGTTCGTCGAGTTCGACGGGCTGGTCGGGCGGCCCGTCCGGGGCCGAGGGGGCGGCCGGTCCCCCACTCAGTCCGAAGGCGCCCTGGCACAGCGAGATGATCAGATCGAACGACCCGAGGTCGAGTTCGCCCAGCCGGCGGGCGTCACCTCGGACGAACCGGATGCGGGTGTCGAGCCCCCGGTCGGCCGCCGCTGCGTTGGCCAGGTCGATGAACGTCTGGGAGATGTCGACGCCGGTCACCCGATGACCCCGTTGCGCCAGCTCCAGGCTGTGTCGCCCGGGTCCGCAGCCGACGTCGAGCACGCGGATCCCGGGATGAAGGTCGAGCATCGCGGTCAAGGCATCGATCTCCTGCACCGTGCCCCGGGTGAACGAATAGCGCAGGTAGGCGGAACCGAGATGCTCGGCGACCGGTTCGAACCAGTGACTCATCCGCGGTTCCGCGGACTCCGATTCAACCATCGAAGCCGGTGCCCGGCCACGTTCCGGCAACGACCACGATCTTTCGCTTCTTCAGCCGGTGATCGGAGATCCCGACGTCGGTGAACCCCCGATCGGACAGCATCGAGGCGAACAGCTCGGCCTGATCCCGGGTCCAGCCGTGGCCGGCGATGCCGGTGGCACCCGGCTCGGTCCGTTTCTCCACGGCAAGAAACCGGGCGCCCGGCGTCAGTACCTGCTCGACCCGGTCCAGGCCGGCGCCGAGGTCCTGCCAGTGATGAACCGCGGCGATCGACCAGCACACCGACACCGAGTCGGCGGGGAGATCCATGGTCTCGGCCGCTCCCTGACGCCACTCGAGGGCACCGGGCGTCGGCCGCCACCGGCTGATGAGTGAGGCGACACGGAGCATGGGCCCCGACGGATCGAGCCCGATGACATCCGCGCCGCGGTTCGCGGCATGACGGGCAGCGGTGCCGGGCCCGCAGCCGATGTCGACAACGACGTCGCCGGGGCCGACCGAGGCCAAGTCGGCCACCAGCCGGGCGTCCCGGCCACGGCCGACGATCATCGTCAGGCCGGCCAGGTATCCGAAGAGACCGCCGAACTGACGGTAGTGGGCGTGGTGATTGGGGGCGAGGTCAGCCATGAACCGGACATCCTTCCCGCGGTCGCAACCGAGGTCCTGCACGCCGATCCTACGGCGGTTCATGAGGCGACCGTCGCTGCGAGGAAGCCCTTCTCGGCGATGTCGCGTGCGGCGACCTGTCAGGATTTCGCGTCGGCCCAGGTCGGGCCGAACGAGAGGTTGACCTCCAAGGGGACCCGAAGATCGAAGGCGCCGCGCATGTCGTCGAGCACGACGCTGGTCATGATCTCCCGCTCCGAGGGCGGCACCTCGAGTATCACCTCGTCGTGGACCTGGAGGATCAGGCGGCTGGTGTAGCCACCATCGGTCAACGACCGGTGGAGCCGGACCAGCGCCACCTTGAAGATGTCGGCGGCCAGCCCTTGGATCCCGGCGTTCATGGCTTGGCGCTCCCCCGCCTGGCGGAGGTTGCGGTTGTCGCTCAACAGCTCGGGAATGGCCCGGCGGCGACCGAACAGGGTCTCGGTATAGCCCCGATTTCGGGCCTCGGTCACGGTTCGCTCCATGTAGTCCTTGACGGACGGGAAGCCCTCGAAGTAGGCGTCGAGGATCTCGCGGGCCTCCGAGGTGGGAATGCCGAGGCGCTGGCCGAGCCCGTAGGCCTCCATCCCGTAGGCCAGACCGTAGGAGACCATCTTCGCCTTCGACCGCTGCTCGGTGTTGACCTCCGCCGGATCGACGTCGAACACCCTGGCCGCGGTGATGTTGTGGATGTCATCGCCGTGGGTGAACGCCTCGACCAGGCCTGGATCGTTGGCGAGATGGGCGATGCAGCGAAGCTCGATCTGGTTGTAGTCCGCGATCAACAGCTCGCAGCCGTCAGCGGCCACGAACGCCCGGCGGAACGTACGACCGAGATCGGTCCGCACCGGAATGTTGTGCAGGTTCGGGTTCTCGCTCGACAACCGGCCGGTGCGGGCCACGGTCTGGTTGAAGGTGGCGTGGATGCGGCCGTCGGGGGCCACGGCGTCGAGCAGCGTCTGACCGTAGGTCGAGCGGAGCTTTTCGACCTCCCGGTAGCGAAGCAGATGATCGATGATCGGGTGCTCGCCGGACAGTTTCTCGAGTGTCGCCTGATCGGTGGAGAAGCCGGTCTTCGTCTTCTTCTGGGGTGTCAGCCCCAACTTCTCGAACAAGATCTCTCGCAGCTTCTTCGTGGAGTTGACGTTGAACTCCTCGCCGGCATCGTCCTGGATGGCCTGGGCCAACATGGCGGCCTCGGCCGTCATCGACTCATTGAGCTGCTCCAGCTCGGCTCGGTCGACGGCCACGCCGGCCCGCTCCATGTGGGCCAGCACCGCCACGAGCGGCACCTCGACCTCCGAGTTCAGTTCGGTGAGCCCGTTCTCGTCGATCTCGGCTGCCAGCCGAGGCCCGAGTACGGCGACGGCGGCCGCCTCCAGCGCCGTCTCCTCGGCCGGAGTCAGCGAGTTGTCGCCGAAATCGAGCTGCCCCTCCGGCACCACGGTGCCCTCCGGCAGCACGTGGTCGGTGTAGGTCGGGAGAAGCTCGCTGTAGGGATAGGCATTGCCCGCCGGATCCAGCAGATACGCGGCCAGTGACGTATCGAGACGAAGTCCACCAACGCCACATCCATGCTGCAGCAGCGCCCGGATCAGCGGCTTGGCGTCGTGAGCCTGCACGCCGGGGCCCTCGGCCCCGAGCAGATGCCGCAGCACCGGCAGAACATCCGGGTCGGCGAGTGTGTCGCCGTCGAGCCACACGACCGGCACCGCCACACCGGCGGACTCCGGGGCGACGGCGACGGCCAGGCCGGCGACGTCCCACCGGTGGGCGTCCTCCGAGAGCAGCCCGGCCACCGACACCGTGTCGGAACCGGCAGCCAGCTTCTCGACGACGGCGACCGCCTCGGCTCCTCGGGGCGAGGAGATCGCCGTGGCCAGATCGTTCTTCGTCGCCCGCTTGGCCGCGCCGACCGACGAGGCAAACGCCTCCTCCATCCTGGCCATGAGTGTGCGGAACTCGAGAAAATCGAACAGCTTGCGGACCTCGTCACCGTCGTAGGGCTCGATGCCGAGCAGCTCGGAGGGCTCGACGCCCAGTTCGACGTCGCGCATGAGTTCCATCACCACGGCATTGATCCGAACCAGCTCCTCGGCGGCGGCGAGGTTCTCCTTCAACTTCGGTGTCTGCTCCTCGATGTGGGCGAAGATCCCGTCGAGATCGCCGTACTTGTCGAGCAGTTTGGCCGCCGTCTTCTCGCCCACACCGGGAACCCCGGGCAGGTTGTCGCTGTTGTCGCCCCGCATCGCCGCATACATCACGTACCTCGACGGCGGCACGCCGGTGCGCTCCAGAATCCCCGCCTCGTCGTAGATCGCGTAGTCGCTGACCCCGCGCTTGTTGTAGACGACCTTGATGTGGGGATCGGCCACGAGCTGGAAGCTGTCACGGTCGCCGGTCACCAGCAGTACGTCGATGCCGTCGGCCGCCGCCCGGGTGGCCAGCGTGGCCAGAATGTCGTCGGCCTCGACGCCGGGCTGTTCGAGCTGGCGGAGGCGGAGGGCGTCGAGAACCTCCCGAACCAGTCCCATCTGCTGTTTCAGGATGTCGGGGGCCGCGGAACGGTTGGCTTTGTAGGTCTCCACCTGCTCGTGACGGAAGGTCGGTTCCGGCCGATCGAAGGCAACGGCAACTCCATCGGGCTGATGATCGCGCACGAGGTTGATCAGCATGGACGTGAACCCGAACACGGCGTTGGTCACCTGCCCGGATGCAGTGGCCAGATCCTGGGGCAGGGCATGGAAGGCCCGGTAGGTCAGCGAGTTCCCGTCGATCAGCATCAGAGTCGGCATCGGAATCGAGCCTATGCCAACAACAGGCCGGTCACCAGGGTATCGACGGGCCGCCGAGCGGAACGGATGTCCTGGTGGCTCCGATCAGGGGGTCAGCTCACCGTCGAGGACCCGTTGGGCGACTGCTTTCATCGACGAGCGGGTGCTCATCGCGGTTTGCTGCAGAAATCGGAAGGCGGCGTTCTCGCCCAGCTCGTGCTGATCCATCAGCACACCCTTGGCCCGATCCACCAGCTTTCGGGTCTCCAGCTGATCGGCCAGCGATTCCGATTGCTCTGACAGTGCCACCAGTTCACGGAAGCGGGCCGAGGCCAACTCGATCGTCGGTACGAGTTCCGATTGCTGGTAGGGCTTGATCAGATAGGCCAGCGCACCGGCCTCGGTGGCCTCCTGGATCAGTTCCCGTTGGGAGAACGCAGTGAGCACCACAACGGCACACAACCGCTGCGACACCATGCGGCGTGCGGCTTCAAGCCCCCCGACGTTGGGCATCTTGATGTCGACGATGGCGACGTCGGGGCGCAGCTCCTTGGCCAGGGCGATCGCCTGTTCGCCGTCGGCCGCCTGGCCGATCACCTCGTAGCCCTCGTCGGTGAGTGCCTCGGCCAGATCGAGCCGAATGAGCGGCTCGTCCTCGGCGATGATGATTCGTTTCGTGGACACCCTAACGAGCCTTCGTGAGTTGGTCGAGCAGTTCGTCTTGCAGCACTTCGAGCTTCTGCATCCGGCGGACCATGGCCTCGCGATCACGCCGCAATGCTCCGACGGCCTTTGCCGCGTCACGATGTTCCGCCGACGCCAGCGGCGTTTCCGAGACGAGGGACCGAAGCCGGGAATCCTCGGCCTCGTCACGCACCTGGAGCAGCTGTTCGTCGATTACTCTCAGATCATCGCGCAGCTTGCGCAGTTCACCGGAAACCGACGTCAACTTCTTTTCGATCGACGGACGAAACAACGGAACCTCCCCGGGGCACCGACCCTCCGGCATTCGCCGCTCGGTTGTCCGGTCCAGGCGGGCGTGCGCCAGCCCCGGCCGGGAAAGGCCGAGGACGCGAAGTGTCGATTGTGTGCCCGGGGTGGGAGTCGAACCCACACGCCCTTTCGGACAGCGGATTTTGAGTCCGCCGCGTCTGCCATTCCGCCACCCGGGCCAGTAGGTGCGGCTCTAGCGTGTTCGCTGCTCGGCTGATTCTACATGGCCGGCGGTCCCATGGCGTGGACTTGTTTCACCCTGGTAACGTTCTCGCGTCGACCTCGGTCAGATGATGTAATGAGTGCGGTGATGATTGCTTTCACGTTCCCCGGTCAGGGGTCCCAGGCCCCCGGTATGGGCGAACCATGGACCGACCACCCGAGCTGGGAACTGGTCGACGAGGCCTCCGAGGCTTCCGGTCGCGACATCGCCCACCTTCTCCTCGATGCCGACGCCGATGAGCTGAGGGAGACCCGAAACTCGCAGCTGGCCACCTACATCGTGAGCATGATCGTCCTCGATGCGGTGGAGCGGACCGGCCTGGAGCCGGCCTTTCACGCGGGGCACAGCTTGGGCGAATACTCGGCGCTGACGGCGTCGGGCGCACTCGGCTTCTCCGCAGGCGTACAGCTCGTCACCGAACGAGGCGAAGCCATGCAGGCGGCGGCCGACGCCACGAACGGCACCATGGCCGCCGTCCTCGGCCTCGACGACGAGAAGGTCGACCTGGCCTGCCGCCGGGCCGACGGTGAGGTCTGGGTGGCCAACTACAACTCGGCGGGACAGGTGGTGATCGCCGGCGACCCCGACGGCATCACCAAGGCCGGTGAGCTGGCCAAGGAGTCCGGGGCGAAACGGGTCATGCCGATCAACGTCGGGGGTGCCTTCCACACGCCGTTCATGTCCCCGGCGCGTGACCGGCTGCGAAAGGC
Organism: Acidimicrobiales bacterium; assembly: GCA_041594435.1. GTDB lineage: Bacteria > Actinomycetota > Acidimicrobiia > Acidimicrobiales > SZUA-35 > JAHELU01. Next base: position 26,171 of record JBFHME010000007.1, on the reverse strand, counting down.
CCTGGCCGACGTCGACTTCCGGGCCCCCAACCGGCCGGTGTTCGCCAACGTCGATGCCCTCCCCCACAACGAAGCCTCCGAATGGCCCGGGCTCCTGGGCGCACAGTTGACCAGCCCCGTGCTGTGGCGCCACACGCTCCACGCCCTCGAGAAGGCGGGAGCAACCGTCTTCCTCGAGCTGGGCCCCGGCACCACACTGACCGGGCTGATCAAGCGAACAATCAAGGGCACCACCTCGATATCGGTCAACACACCGGCCGACGTCGACGCGCTCCTGGAGAGTCTCTCGGGCGCGTCGAAAACCGGAGGCGGGGCCGAAGGTGAACGTCTCTACGCCGTGGAGCGACTCATCGTGAGCCCGGCGACGGGCGTGTTCCAGCCGATGAACGGCCTGGCCCACGGTCAGGAGATCCGGATCGGTCAGCCGGTCGGCAGAGTCGGCGACGCCGAGGTCCGCTCCGCGTTCGAGGGCTCGCTGCAAGGGCTGTTGGCCCTGGCCGGCGAACGTGTCACGACGTCGCAGCCATTGGCCTGGTTGCGCAGCGCCTCCCTGGGCACTCCTTGACCTCTTCCGCCCCACTGTCCAGCACCAACCGAGTTCTCGAACCGATCCGCCCCGCTCCCCAAGGAACGTCCAGATGTCCGACAATCAACCGGGAAACAACACAGGCCCCCAGACGGTGTCGGACGGCGTGATGGCCGCCGGCGTCGGCCCCTGGAGTTTCAACATCTCCGGTGTGGGCTCCGCGCTCCCCGACAAGGTGCTGACCAACAACGACCTGACGGCGTGGATGGACACCACCGACGAGTGGATCCGTGAGCGCACCGGTATCGGCGAACGTCGAATCGGAGGGTCGACGTCGGGTCTGGCCACCGAGGCGGCGCGAATCGCGCTGACCGAAGCGTCGGTCGACGCGTCCGAGATCGATCAGATCGTCCTGGCCACGACCTCCCCGGACTACATCTGCCCCGGTACCGCTCCAGCCGTGGCCAATGAACTCGGACTGCAGTGTGGTGCCTTCGATGTGCAGGCGGCCTGCTCCGGCTGGGTGTACGGCTTGGTCGTCGCCAACGGGCTGATGCTGCAGGGCATGGATCGGATCCTCGTGATCGGCGCCGAAGCACTCGATCGGATCACCGACTACCACGACCGTGGAACCGGCATTCTTTTCGGCAACGGAGCAGGGGCGGCCGTCGTCGAACGGAACGGTTCGGGCGGGGGTGAGCTGCTCAGCTGGGACCTCGGCTCGGCCGGCAACTTCGTGCACATCCTCTACGCCGAGCACGGCGACGTACTCAAGATGGACGGCAAGGAGGTGTTCCGTCAAGCGGTCACCGTGATCCAGCATTCGGTGAAGACATCGCTCGAGCGGGCCGGCCTCACCGTCGACGACATCGACCTCGTCATCCCCCACCAGGCCAACGTCCGCATCGTCGAAGCGGCGTGGCGCAAACTCGGGTTCTCGATGGACAAGACGGCCATGGTGCTCGAACGGACCGGCAACACCTCGGCCGCTTCGATTCCGTTGGCACTCAAGGACGCCGAGCTGAACGGACGGGTCAACCCCGGCGACGTCGTGATGTTCATCGGCTTCGGGGCCGGTATGACATGGGCCAGCGCGATCGTGCGCTGGGGAGAGCGATGATCAGGGCGCGATCATGACCGGCACCAGCATCGACGCCGAATCGTCGTCGACCGACGGGGGGCCGATCAGCAGGGTGGCGTTCGTGACCGGCGGAAGCCGCGGCATCGGGCTGGCCGCCGCCCGGTCGCTGGCCGATGACGGCCATCAGGTCGTCGTCGGCTCCCGATCGAAGCCGGAGGAGCTCGACCCGGACCTGACCTGGGTCCAGTGCGACATCACCGACGCCGAGTCGATCAACAGCGCCTTCGACGAGATCGAATCCCGGTTCGGGCCGGCGTCGATCGTGGTCGCCAACGCCGGGATAACCCGTGACATGCTGGTGCTCCGCATGTCGGAAACCGATTTCTCCGACGTCGTCGACGCCAACCTCACGGGAGCGTTCCGAGTGGCCAAGCGGGCCGTACGCCCGATGATGAAGGGTCGGTGGGGACGGATCGTCCTGATGTCCTCGGTGGTCGGCGCTCTCGGTCAGGCGGGTCAGGCCAACTACGCGGCATCGAAGGCCGGTCTCGTCGGACTCGGCCGATCGTTGGCACGCGAGTTCGCGTCCCGGGGAATCACCGTGAACCTGATCGCTCCCGGCCCCATCGAGACCGACATGCTCGCGGCGGCCGGTGATGCCACCATCGAGGCCATGAAGGCGGCCGTTCCCGTTGGCCGAGTCGGCCGGCCCGAGGAAGTGGCCGCGGCCGTCTCCTTTCTCACCTCCGAGCAAGCCGGTTACATTACCGGCGTGACCATCCCCGTCGATGGCGGGCTCGGTATGGGCGGCGGCTTTGGAGGCTAGAAACCAGCACGTTACCGTGAGGGGGCCCTGGTGGCCCGGCACTCGGTCGCTACCAGGGTTTGCCCACCCGGCTCGGCCGGCAGGCCACGCAACCTATCAAGAGCAACAAGCAACCGTTCCAGGAGGAACACCGTGAGTGATGATTCGAAGTTTGCAGCGTTCCAGAAGTGCGCCGTCGAGGTGCTTTCGGTTGATGCCGACAAGGTGACACGCGAAGCTCGCTTCGCCGAGGACCTCGACGCCGACAGCCTTGATCTCGTCGAGCTGGTCATGGCCCTGGAAGAGGAGTTCGGGGTCTCGGTCGAGGAAGAGGAACTCGAGGGAATCGAGACCGTGGGCGCCGCCTACGATCTGGTGGTAGGGAAGATCTGATGGACAGGGCGGTCGCCGTCACCGGCATCGGGGTCGTGGCTCCCTGCGGCATCGGGCCGGACGCTTTCTGGGAGGGTCTCCTGCGCCCGCCGGTCGACGGCGATCGCATCATCCCCGATTGGGATCCATCACCGTGGTTCGCCAATCCGAAGGAATCCCGCCGGGCGGACCGGTTCACCCAGTTCGCGCTGGCGGCCACCGACATGGCTTTGGAGCAGGCCGGTGACCTGGCCGCCGATCCGTCCCGCGTTGGCGTCATGATCGGCACCGGCATCGGTGGCATCCGGACCAACGAGGAACAGATCATCATCCGCCACGAAAAGGGGGATCGGCGGGTGTCTCCGTTTCTCATCCCCATGATGATGCCGAACGCAGCGGCGGCCAGTGCCTCGATGCGTCACGGCTTTCAGGGACCGTGCGAGGCCATCGTGACCGCTTGCGCTGCCGGCACCCACTCGATCGGCGCGGCTCTCAACACGATCCGTATGGGTCGCTGCGACGTGATGCTCGCCGGTGGCAGCGAAACACCGACGTGCCCCACCGCGCTGGCCGGATTCAGCAACATGACCGCGCTCTCGTCCACCGGCGAGTCCCGGCCCTTCGACAACCGGCGCAACGGCTTCGTCATCGCCGAAGGGGCGGCCGTGCTGGTCCTCGAGGAGCTGGAGCACGCCGAGGCGAGGGGTGCCGAGATTCTCGCCGTGGTCATGGGCACGGCGAGCACCGCCGACGCCCACCACATCACCGCCCCCGCCCCGGGTGGCTCGGGCGCCGTCCGCTGTATGGAACTTGCGCTCTCCGATGCCGGCCTGGCGGCCGGTGACATCGCCCAGATCAATGCCCACGGCACGTCCACGCCCCTCAACGACGCGGCCGAGGCCGAGGCCATCACCAAGGTGTTCGGGGCACCCGGTCCGCCGGTCACGTCAACCAAGGGTGTGACCGGTCACGCCTTGGGTGCCGCCGGCGCGCTCGAGGCGGCGGCAGTGGTGCTGTCCATTCAGCGGGAGCTGATCCCGCCGACGATGGGCTTCGCTGAACGTGATCCCGAGTTGCCGGAGATCGATGTCGTGGCCGACGAAGCCCGTCCCTGGACCCCCGGTCCGGCGATCTCCAACAGCTTCGGCTTCGGAGGCCACAACGGCTCGATCATCATCGGACCGGCGGGCTGACAGGTAGCCGTCGGCGGACCGACGGCCGGGACCGGTTGACAGGGGTGTCGTCAGACGTCGGCCAACACGAACATGAGCTCCGCTTGACAAGCGGTCTCACCGTTGACCGAAGCCACGCCTTCGCCCTTGCCGGCACGGCCGGTGAGTCGGATCAGGTCCACCCTGACGTCGAGCGTGTCGCCCGGAAGCACCTGTCGCCGGAACCTCACCTTCGACGAGCCCGCCAGCAGCGGGATCTTGCCGCTGAAGCGCGGGTCGGCCAAAACGCCGCAGGCCCCGATCTGGGCCAGGGACTCGAGCATCAACACGCCGGGTAATGTCGGGCGGCCCGGAAAGTGGCCGGGAAAGAACCACTCGTCACCCGTCAACCGCCACGTGCCCGCCGCCGCCTGCCCGGGGATCAGCTCGGTGATCTCATCGAGAAGCAGAAACGGTGCGCGATGCGGCAACAGATCGGCTGGATCGGGTCTCTCGCCAGTACTCATAGTGGCCCAAGGGTAACCGACCCCCCGTTGACCCGGTCGGACCGGTGGTGCCGGACATCGCACTGAAACGACGATGGACGCCCACGTGGGCGTCCATCGATCAAACCGGGAGGATGTCCGGAACCGTGATGGTGTCCGAGATCCTCAGGTCCCCGCTACTGGGCGGCGGGTCCAGTTGCTGTCCGTGGTGCGTGCCTGCGAGCCGAATCAGCTTCCCTTGCCTGCGGCCTTGAGCTTCGTCAAGGCGCTCACCTTGGTGGCGGTGGAGGCGGGAATCTGCATCTTCTCTCCGGTCTGTGGGTTGTGTCCCATCCGGGCCTTGCGGTCGACTCGCTCGACCTTGAGCCAGCCCTGGATGGTCACGTCGCCGCCACCGGAAACGGTGTCGGCCATGACGTCGAACATTCCGGCGATGGACGCCTCGACGTCCTTCTTGCTCACGCCGGTGCGATCGGCGACGTTGTCAATTAGCTCTGATTTGTTCATGCGAACTCCTTTGGGTATCGGCCCGCCACTTCGGGGGACTCTCGAAAGTGGAGCCTCCGCGAATCACAATGTCAAGGATTTCGCCATCATTCACCTGGCTGAAACCCGCGTCATCAGTGCGGAATTGGGCCGTCTGTGCAAATCACAAGGTGCCAGCAACACTATCCACTTTGCAACCTGCGAGGTCGGATAGCCCAACATTTCGTCCTGGCGTTCTGCGTGTCGTTGCGACCCCATCCGACCACCTCGATGAGGGCACCGAGCCCGCCCGTGGCGACCGGGGGCATGCCGGAAGCACGTCGCATCGTCATATCCTGTCCATCTGGCACCGCCCGACCGCCACCCGCGTCTCGGTGGCACCCGCCCGGCGAACCCCGGGGTGGGAATAGAATGCGGCTCCGGCCAGTTCCGAAGTGGATGGTGACGTTGGTGGACTCCCCGAAGACGACGAATGACAGCCGGTTCGACCAGTACGTCATGCCCGAACTCGAGGTGATGTACCGGACCGCCTGGTCACTGACCCGTTCGGACGCCGACGCCCAGGACCTCGTCCAGGACACCCTGCTGCGCGCCTACCGCTCGATCGACCGGTTCGACGGCCGCTATCCCCGAGCCTGGCTGCTCACCATCATGCGCAACGCCAACATCAACCGGGTGCGCAAGAAAAAGCCGGACCTGTTGAACGATCCGCATCTGACCTTCGAACGGTCACAGGAATTCGCCGATCACGACGACCCGGAATCGCTGGTCGTCTCGCCCGTGCTCGACGCGGCGATCGAGGAGGCGTTCCGCGGGCTCTCGGACGACTTTCGCGAGGTGGTGGAGCTGGTCGACCTCGACGGCCTCGCCTACCAGGAGGCGGCCAATGTTCTCGGCATACCGGTCGGCACGGTCATGAGCCGTCTGCACCGGGCAAGACGCCGGATACGTGAACACTTGGAGCAAACCGGCTTGGACCAGGAGGTGAGGACCCGATGAGACGACTTCTCGACCGTCTTCGTGGCTCGATGTCGTGTGGTGACGTGCTCGAAGTGATCCAGTCGTATATCGACGGCGAAATCGACGCCGCAACCGCCCGGAAAGTGGCGGCTCATCTCGATCAGTGCCATCCCTGTGCCGACGAGGAACACATCTACGGGCAGATCAAGACCTCGCTGGCGCGGCGTCGCCATCGTGTCGACATGGACGTGCTGGACCAACTCATGTCGTTCGGTGAGCGATTGAAAGCCGATCCGTATCTCGGCGACTGACCGAAACCGGCGCGTGGGGAAGTGGTGGCCATCGGCCCCGGCCGGTGCTACGATCAAGTCTGTGCTGCTGCTGCTCGACCTTCGACTTCTGAACCCGGCCGCTTAATCAAGCGCGCCGGGATCAACACGTCGAAGTTCAAGCGTCTCAATCGCCCTGGCCGTTCGGTGCCGTCGGCAGCAGCGCCAGGGCTCGCAGGCTCATCGGAGTCGAGCCCGCATCGGTTCAGCGTCGGTGATTGAGCAAGGGAACTTCCTGCCACGTCCGCACCCGACCGGCGCATCCGGTGGAGGTGCACCCACCGAGAACAACCATGCCCCACCCGACCCGACTCAACGACCATCCTCACCGGGGCCCACGCAAGGAGATCCTTCCACGATGTCAACACCGAACCGAATGCCCGTCGAGAAGTACCAATCGTTCCGCCCTGTCGAGCTGACCGATCGGTCCTGGCCGAACGCGATCACCACCAGAGCACCACTCTGGTGCAGCGTCGACCTGCGCGACGGCAACCAGGCGCTCATCGAGCCGATGGACCCCGACCGCAAGCGGATGATGTTCGACACGCTGGTGAAGGTCGGCTTCAAGGAGATCGAGGTCGGGTTTCCGGCGGCGTCCGAAACGGACTTCGACTTCGTGCGCCAGATCATCACCGACGGCGCCATTCCCGACGACGTCACGATTCAGGTTCTGACCCAGGCTCGCGACGAGTTGATCGACCGCACGTATGAGTCTCTGGTCGGGGCCAAGCAGGCCATCGTCCACCTCTACAACTCCACCTCGACCGTGCAGCGTCGAGTCGTCTTCGGACTCGACGAGGCCGGGATAACCGAGATCGCGGTCAACGGGGCACGGCGCTGCGTGGCCAACGAGTCCACGGTCCCCGGCACCAAGATCCGGTACGAATACTCGCCGGAGTCGTTCACCGGTACCGAGCTGCCGTTCGCCCGCGACATCTGCGAGGCGGTCATGGACGTGTTCGAGCCGACGGCGGCCGATCCGCTGATCCTGAACCTGCCGGCGACGGTCGAGATGAGCACCGCCAACATCTACGGCGATCAGATCGAATGGTTCCACCGCAACATCAAGAACCGCGAGTCGATCGTCCTGTCACTGCATCCCCACAACGATCGTGGAACGGCGGTGGCGGCCGCCGAGTTCGGTGTGATGGCGGGCGCCGACCGCGTGGAGGGCACACTGTTCGGCAACGGTGAGCGGACCGGCAACGTCGATGTGGTCACACTGGCGCTCAACCTGTTCAGCCAGGGCGTCGACCCGCGTCTCGATCTGACCGAGATCAACGAGCTGCGTCGGGTGGCCGAGCACTACAACCAGCTGCCGGTGCACCCCCGTCACCCCTATGTCGGAGACCTGGTCTACACCGCCTTCTCCGGGTCGCATCAGGATGCGATCAAGAAGGGGTTCGAGGCCAGGGAGAAGACCGGTCAGACACTGTGGGAGGTTCCGTACCTGCCCATCGATCCCGAAGACGTCGGTCGTACCTATGAAGACGTCATCCGGGTCAACTCGCAGTCGGGTAAGGGCGGTGTTGCCTACCTGCTGAAGACCGAGCAGGAGTTGGACCTGCCTCGACGACTGCAGATCGAGTTCACCCGGGTCATCCAGCAGATCACCGACACCACCGGCAAGGAGATCACCGGCAACGAGATCTGGGTCGAGTTCCGGAACCACTACCTGGCGCCCTCCAAGCCCTACGAGCTGGTGTCGTTCGAGACCTCGCAGAACGTCAAGGGTGCCGACCGCTCCGAGGTCAAGGCCAAGGTCAAGGTCGACGGCGAGGAGGTTCGGGTCGAGGGCGAAGGCGGCGGTGCCGTCGAAGCGTTCACCAACGCCCTCCAAAGCCACTTCGACGTCGACCTGCGAGTACTCGATTATCACGAGCACGCCATCGGCGCCGGGGCCGACGCCCAAGCCGTCTGTTACATGGAGTTGAAGATCGGTGACCGCGAGCTGTGGGGTGTCGGGATGCACGGCGACATCGTCGCCGCCTCGCTGCGCGCCATCGTCTCGGGCGTGAACCGGGCCAAGGAGATCTGACCACCGGTCCCTGGAACGTTGCGGTCCACGTCCCTGCCTCGGGGCGTGGACCGCACCAAGATCGGTTTCACTCAGCCGTTGACGATGACGGTGTCGGGATGGTAGCCCGACCACGCGAACCAGAACGTGTTCAGGTGGCCGACCGGCACCAGCTGCTCGCCGGCGAGAGGACCGGCGACGGCATCCCCCGATACCGTCCAGGTCGAGCCGGTCTGATCATCGACGAACCGATCGCCGTCGACGGCGAAGGTCAACCGGTCGCCGTCGACCGATTGCGGGACGAAGAGGCCGGTCTGACCGACGTCGCGCCCGGTGGCCACCGACGCCCGATCGAGCGCCGATGCAAGACCGGGACGTTGGAAGACGACCACGGTTTCGTCGTCGGTCATGATGTGATGAACCGACGGGGCGTCGCCGATCTCGATCGAGACGGCGTGAGCGACGTCGTTACGCACGAATCCGACGACCCGGGCCTTCGGTTCGAGTCGAGGGTCGACGTCGCCCCGGAAGAAGCCGCCGATCGGATCGGACGCCTCCTCGTCATAGCCGATGTAGGGATTGACTCCGTAGTTCCTGGAGGCTCCGGTGTCGCGGCTGAGGACCAGCCCGTCAGGGTGCTCGGCGACGAACTGTTCGAATGACAGCGTCTGCACCGGGATCGGCTCGAGCACCGCGCCAGCGTAGTGTCCGACGACGCCCTCACCGGTGAAGTGGGCCCACAGCGATTCGGTTTGGCGATCGTACATGACCAGGGCCGACTGGTAGAGCGAACCCGAGGTGCCGAAGTCGAGGATCCGGTCCCCCACCCGTCGGTCGAAGGCCAGCGCCGAGTTGCAGAGCGGGCAGTAGGTGATGCTGACCGGCACGCCCCCGACCTCGCCATTGACGATCTCGTGCCAGACCATGATCTGGATCGGGTAGGCCCGGACATCGTCATTGACGTCGATGACGACAACCGCTTCGGTGGGTTGGACGAAGTCGACGTCGTCGACCGGAAGGTACTGCGGGTTGTCGATGGCGGGTATGACATCGGGCGCGAGTACCGAAACGATGTCGGACGGCGGGATCAGCGGCGGCGGGAACCCAGCCTGGCCACGATCGCCCTGCAGCGCCGAGCCGACCGTGTCCGCGTCGTAGTCGACATCTTGATAGGCCGCGCCGACAACCTCGATTCCGACCTCGTTGACCAGCGGGCCTCCGGCTCGGACATCCGCGGCGGCTTCGCTTGCCGACGCGGGGTCACCACCGGCGTCGACAACGTCGTTGGTCCCGGACGCCGATGAGGAACAAGCCGTCAGGATCAGCACGAACAGCCAACCGGTGGCCCGCAGGCTGGGGCACCGTCGCCACCGGGACCGGTTGGGGGACGAACTTCCGCTCGAGGTGGTCATGAACAGACAACCGTCGACCCGGGGCGAAACTTCCCACCGGTGAGCGTTACGACGTGACCTCGACTCGATCACCGCCGACGCCCGTATAACGCGACATCGGCCGACTCCAGCGTCGATCCCACCAGCCTGCATCCCGGGCGTGGGCGTGGAAGTGGCCCGGCACCTGCCGCATTGCGCGGTCCACCGTCCAGCCGGTCTCACCGAATCGAAGGGCGGCGGCCGACTCCAACAGCGTGAGGAGGCGGTCGACGACCTCGCCGTCCGGCTCGGGACCGTGGTGCCACCAGACGACCATCGGGACCGAGCAAACCTCGCAGTCGGCCACCCAGCCGTCGTCGGACTCTGCGTACCAGTGGGTGAAACGGGCGGCTGCGCAGAGCTCGCACGCCGGATCCTCCGGAGAGAACGGACGCGGGCCGACCACCGGCACCTGTCGGTGCCTCAGTCCGCCGGGCCGGCCGAGACCGAGTCCAGACCGGCCCGCAGTTCGGCCATGAACTCGACGGCCGGTTCGATGGAACCGGAGTCGATGATCTTGCGGATCAACGCCGAGCCGACAATCACCCCATCCGCGATCTCCGCCACCTCGGCCGCCTGCTGCGCAGTCGAGACACCAACTCCGACGAGCACGGGCTTGTCGGTGATGGCCTTCAGACGGCGGGCGATGGCGGCGGCGCTGGTGGCCAACTCCGTCCGTTCGCCGGTGATCCCGACCAGTCCGACCCCGTAGACAAAACCCCGGGATCGTTCGACGATCCGGGGCAAACGGCTGTCGGGCGCCGTCGGCGCGGCCAGGAGGACGGTTTCGATGCCGGCGTCATCGGCCGCTCGGGCCCACGGCCCAACCTCCTCCAGAGGAAGATCGGGCAGGATTGCGCCGCAGATCCCCGCCTTTGTCAGCTCGGCCGCGAACCGGCGGTGTCCCATGCGGTAGCAGATGTTGTAGTAGGTCATCACCACCAACGGGATCTGCGGATTGAGATCACCGAGCTTCGACAATGCCCCCTCGGGGGTGATACCGCCCTGCAGAGCCGCTGTCGACGACTCCTGGATGGTCGGGCCGTCCATGACCGGATCGCTGAACGGCACGCCGATCTCGATGGCGTCGGCTCCAGCACCGGTGAGCCCTTCCACCAGGAGGTGCCAGTTCTCGGCCGGGTAGCCGGCGGTGATATAGGGAACGAGCAGTTTGCGGCCCTGAGCCCGCAGCGCCCGGAGGTGGGTCTCCAGCCGGCCCGGCGTCGGCGCTCCACCTCCAGCGGCGGCCGGAGAGTCGGAGGGCGTTTCGGTGTCGGTCATGGTCGTCTCCGCAGTCGTTTCGATCAGGCCCGCTCGCTGGGGCGCTCCGGCACCTCGGGGTCGAAGTCCACCGTTTCCAGGGCCAGCGGATCGCCGGCACGGATGGCCTGGACCTGGGCGACGTCCTTGTCCCCCCGCCCCGACATGTTCAACAGTACGGTCCGGCCCCGCAACGCGTCGCGGTTCTCCACCATCCAGGCCAGCCCGTGGGCCGGTTCGAGCGCCGGGATGATCCCTTCGGTGCGGGACAGGAGCTCGAAGGCGTCGAGGACCTGGGCGTCGGTCACGGCCTCGTAGCGGGCTCGACCGATGTCGGCCAGATGGGCGTGCTCGGGTCCCACCCCGGGGTAGTCGAGCCCGGCCGAGACCGACTGGGCCTCGAGGACCTGCCCGGCCTCGTCCTGCATCAGATACGACATGGAGCCGTGGACAACGCCGACCACTCCCCGACCGATGGCCGCTCCACCGGCCGGTTCCACCCCGACCAGTTCGGCCTCGGTGTCGACGAAACCGGAGAAGACGGCAATGGCGTTGGAGCCGCCGCCGACCGCGGCCACGACCACGTCGGGCAGTTCTCCGTCGAGCAGCTCGAGGCACTGGGCGTGCGCCTCCCGGCCAAGCACCCGGTGGAACTCCCGGACCATGTACGGATACGGATGCGGCCCCATCACCGAGCCGAGAAGGTAGTAGGTGCTGTCGACGGAGGCCACCCAATCTCGCAGCGCCTCGTTGACCGCATCCTTCAGTGTCCGGCTACCGGACAGAGCCGGACGAACCTCGGCGCCGAGCAGTTCCATGCGGTAGACGTTGAGGGCCTGCCGCCGGACGTCGACCTCACCCATGTAGACCACACAGTCCTGGCCGAGCAGTGCTGCGGCGGTTGCGGTGGCCACCCCGTGCTGCCCGGCCCCGGTCTCAGCGACGATTCGGGTCTTGCCCATCCGTTTGGCCAGCAGAGCCTGACCGAGGACGTTGTTGATCTTGTGTGAACCGGTGTGGTTGAGGTCCTCACGTTTCAGCAGGATGCGCATGCCGAGCTCGGCGGACAGATTGTGGCACTCGGTCAGTGGTGACGGGCGGCCGGCGTAGCCGCAGAGCAGCTCCTCGAATTCAGCGTGGAAGGTCGAGTCGGACCATGCGTCGCGGAAGGCCGCCTCGAGCTCCTGGCAGGCCGGCACGAGGGTCTCCGGTACGAACAGGCCGCCGAACCGCCCGAACCTGCCGGTGTCACCGGGATCACCCATCAGGGATTGACCGTCGCCACCTCCGTCGGGGCCGACCGGCGCCGAGACCGCCGAATCTGCTGCATCTACCATGCTGTCTCCTCGTGTTGGTCGCCCGACTCGTCGATACCGAACAGAACGCCGGCCGGGGCCGCTTCGGATGCGAGGGCGGCGGCCGCCTCCCGGGCATTGGTGATGAACCGGCGGACCTTGGCCGGATCCTTGCGGCCCGGACTGGTTTCGACACCGCTGGCCACATCGACGCCCCAGGGTCGAGCCACGTCGATGGCATCGGCCACGTTGTCCGGATCAAGGCCCCCGGCGAGGATGAACGGCCGACCGGCCAGAACCAGTTCGAGATTCGACCAGTCGAACACCTGACCGCTCCCCGGTTGGGGCGAGTCGATCAGGAGACGATGCGGTCCATAGTCGGCATCGCCGGTGAGAGCCGGATCGGCAATGCCGAACGCCCGGATCACGCCGGTGACCCGATCGGCCACCCAGCGGCAGTCCTCGGGGCTCTCATCGCCATGAAGTTGTACAACACCGATACCGAGTTCGTGGGCGGTCGCCACCACCTCGTCACGGCTCTGGTTGCGGAACACCGCAACGGCCAGCACGTCCGGTGGTAGGCGGCGCATGACCTCGCGGGCGGTATCGAGTCCGATCCGACGCGGTGATGCCGCGAAATTGAGGCCGATCGCGTCGGCACCGAGACCTGCCGCCAGCAGAGCATCGTCGACGGTCGTCACGCCACAGATTTTCACGAACACTGCCTTGCACGGTAGCGGCTGGGCGGGTCGGTCGAGACGGTTTCGGCCTGCCGGCGGATCAATGGTGGTCAGCGGAGCGTGACGGCTCGCATCGCGGCCACGGCGGCGGCCGGGTCGCCGCTCCGGACGAGCGTCTCCCCGATCAGAGCGGCCTTGTACCCGGCGGCGGCCAACGGCAGGAGATCGGCCGGGTCGGCGATGCCGGACTCGGCGACGGCCACGACATCGTCGGGGATGGCCGCAGCCACCGAGATCGCTCGACGGCGGTCGACCTCGAAGGTCACGAGATCCCGCTGGTTGACGCCGATGAGCGTGGCCCCCACGGCGAGCGCCCGCTCCACCTCCGGTTCGTCGTGGGTCTCGACCAGGGAGTCGAGACCCAGTTCGACCGCCAGATCGTGGAAGTCCCGCAACTCGCGGTCGTCGAGGGCGCTCACGATGAGCAGCACGGCATCGGCTCCCATCAACCGGGCGTCGACGACGTCGTGGGCGCTCACGGTGAAGTCCTTACGGATCACGGGCAGATCGACGGCGGCTCGGGCCCGCTGCAGATCGTCGACCGATCCGCCGAAGAAGTCGACGTCGGTGAGCACCGACAGGCAACTGGCACCACCGGAGGCGTAGGCGCGGGCCAGTTCGGCCGGATCCAGATCAGCGGCGAGATCCCCCTTCGACGGCGACCGCCTCTTCACCTCGCTGATCACCGCCATGCCATCGGCGGCGGCCAGCGCGGCCCGGAAACCGCGTGGAGGCTCGTCGCAGGCCATCGCCTCGTCGATCAGGAGGTCGAGTGACCGCTGATCGGCTGCCGCGGTCTCCCGGTGCGCAGCGAGGATCGTGTCGAGGTAGGTCGCGGTCATGAGCCTTGTATAGCGGATCCGGCGGCCGACCCGCCTCGGGACCACCGGGCCGAAGCTCGTGGCCGGGGCACCGAGACCCCGCCCATCATTCACACCCTCCTAACAATGCCGCCCTACGCTTGTCGGCATGGGCAGAGGTCGATTCCGCGGTTCGAGGTCGGAACGGTGACGGCGATCGTCGTCGTCGAGGACGAAACCGACATCGGCGATCTCCTGGCCCTCTACTTCCGCCAGGAGGGCTGGACCGTGCACCTGGCCGACAACGGCGACAACGGCCTCGAGGTCATCCGGGCCCGTCAACCGGACTTCATCGTGCTCGACATCGGTCTTCCCGGCGACACCGACGGGTTCGACGTCTGCCGGGAGGTGCGGAAGAACTCGAACACACCCATTCTTTTTCTGACCGCCCGCGACGACGAAATCGATCGCATTCTCGGGCTGGAGATGGGGGCCGACGACTACGTCACCAAACCGTTCTCGCCCCGGGAGATCGTGGCTCGGGTCAAAGCCATCATGCGGCGAGGCAAAGACGACATGACGCGCTCCGACGTGCGATTCGATCCGATCGTGATCGACCTGGACCGTCATGAGGTGACCGTCGATGACGAGCCGGTGGCACTGGCCACCCAGGAGTGGGCCCTGCTGGCCGCACTTGCTCAACACCGCGGTTCGGTGCTGAGCCGCCGGCAACTGCTCGATCTGGCCTGGGGCGTCGACTGGATCGGTGACCCGCGGACCGTCGACGTCCATGTCCGTCAGCTGCGACGCAAGCTCGGTCCCGATCTCCCCCTGGCCACCGTCCGCGGTGCCGGGTACCGGCTCGGATAGCCGACCGGACCATGCAACGACGTCTTGCCCTGGCTCTCGCCCTCACCGCGCTGGCCGCCGTGGTGCTCGTCGGCCTCGGCGTCGTGCTCCAGGCCAATCGAGGCGCTCGGGATGAGGCGGCGAACAATGTCACCAGCGCCGCCGAGGCCATCGCCGACCTTGCCGCCGGGAGCAGACGAGTCGCCGATCTCGGCCGCCAGCTCGCACGGTCGCGGCAGGCCTTCGAGTTCGAAGCGCTTCAGGTGGTGCTCGTGGGCAGCGACGGCGACATCGACCACCTCGGCGGTGTCGACGGCCGCGTCGGGCGCCGGGACGGACCTCCGGTCGACGGGGCGGTTGTCGAAGGCCTACCGTCGTCTCTCGATCCCGACCAGCTGGAGACGTTCGGAGCCGGTGAACCGCTGATCTTCGACGGTGACGGGGTGGTGATCGCGCTCGTGGAGTTGGCCGTCGAAACCCCCGATCTCCAACGACGCGATGCGCGACTCGGCCTCGTGGCGGTGGAGCGGGTTCTCGCCCTCCCCCGTCGGGCGCTCGGCTGGTTCCTGTGGTCCAGCGCCGTGGTGCTGATCGGGGCGTCGTTCGCCGGCACGGTCCTGGCCCGCCGTCTCGTTCGTCCGATCCGAGCCATCGAGCGAACCACGGCGGCAATCGCTGCGGGAGACCTCCGGGCCCGGACCCACATAACCGGTGACGACGAACTCGCCGACCTGGGCAACTCTGTCAACGTCATGGCCACCGAACTGGAGCGGTCCAAACAGCTCGACCAGCAGTTCCTCATGTCGATCTCCCACGATCTCCGCACGCCCCTTACCGCCATCGGGGGCTACGCCGAAGCCCTGATCGACGGCACGGCCACCGACGGCCCGGCGATCGGGCGGATCATCGGCTCGCAGGCTCAGCACCTGGAGCGCCTGGTTCAGGATCTGCTCGATCTGGCCCGGCTCGATGCCAACCGGTTTCGCCTTCACGCCGCGGACATGGATCTCGCCGTCATCGCCGGACGATCGGCGGCGGAGATGGCGGCAACGGCCGCCGCCCAGGGCGTGGACCTCCGGTTCGAGCGGACCGACGCATCGCCTGTCACGGTCCACGCCGACCCTGACCGGGTGGCCCAGGTCATCGGCAATCTGATCGACAATGCCGTCCGGTTCGCCGACACGTCGGTCGTCGTGTCCGCAACGAAGGACGGCTCCAGCGGGATCGTCTCGGTCGTCGACGACGGGCCAGGGATTGCCGACGCCGACCTTCCCCACATCTTCGACCGGCTCTACGCCGGCCCGGTCCAGCCAAAACGTTCGGAGAGTTCGACCGGACTCGGCCTCACCATCGTCCGGGAGCTCACGACCGCCATGGGCGGCAGCGTTGGGGTCACTCGGAACGCCGGTCGGGGCTCTCGATTCGAGATTCGCCTTCCGCTGACGGCCGATTCAGGCCGGGGCTGAAGGCGTCGGCCGGTCGAGCGGGATCAGTTCGACGGTCACCGGCGCTCCCCCGGCCGAATCCACGACAGCGGTTCCGGGTACCTCGACCGCCCGCTTCACGTAGGCGAGCCCGACCAACCCTCGTTTCGGCGACCGGGCCACGCTGGTGACCGTGCCCGCCTCGGCGCCGTCGACGACCAGCGTCGACCCGGGCGACGGCGGCGGCCCTGCGGGTCCGATGAAGCGAACCAGGCGGGTCGGTGTGGTTGAGCCACGGGAGTCGATCCGAGCCACGAGCTCCTGGCCGACATAGCACCCCTTGGCGAAATCGACCGATTCCTCGACGACACCGGTGGCGGCCGCCGGGATCGTCGATGCATCGAGCTCCCGACCCATCACCGGTCGGCCCTGCAGGATTCGGATCAACGACATGGCGTCGGTATCGGCGGCGAGGCCGAATCCCGGCGTGGCGGTGGGGACGGTCGCGTCGTCGTCGGGAACGAGGTCGACGCCCGGTATCGGACCCCAACCGGCGTCGACCAGCCCGACGTCCGCCGACAGGCCGGCCTCTTCGGCCGCCTGATGGCTGCCGGGACCCCGCAACCCGAGCGCAGTGCGGCGATCGACGGCCATCGTGACGTCGACCCGAAGTTTGAACCGTTCGAGACGGGCCAGGGCGTCGGCGCCGAACCCGGCATCGACGAGCAGCCAGAGACGTTCGGGGTCGACCCGATGGACGCGCATCCAGGCGTCCACCTTGCCCTGGGGTTGCAGAAGCAGCGTCCAACGTGTTTCACCGACGGCAAGCGAGGCCACATTCTGGCTCAGCTGACCCTGCAGGTACTCCTCCGCGTCGGGACCGGACGCGGTGATCACATCGAGTTCGACCGGCCCGTGCACGGGACCGTCTTCCACGGCAGCCTCGACCGCCGCCACATCGTCCGGTCCGTTCACGATGCCTCCCCAATCGAGTCGAGGCGTCGATCATCGGTCATCCGCCGAGCGGGACCGACCGCCGCCAGTAACGCCCGGGCTTTGTTCCAGCATTCCTTGTTCTCCAGTTCGGGAATGCTGTCGGCCACCACGCCGGCTCCCGCCTGCACCGACGCGCCGTCGGGGCCGCACACCATGGTTCGAATGGCGATGGCCGTGTCGAGGTTGCCGGAGAAGCTGAGATAGCCGACGACACCCGAATACGGACCGCGCTTCGTCGGCTCGAGTTCGTCGATGATCTCCATGGCCCGCACCTTGGGCGCTCCGGACACCGTGCCGGCGGGCATGGTGGCCCGAAGCACGTCGATCACCGACTTCCCGGCGGTCAGCTTGCCGGACACCTGCGAGGTCAGGTGCATGACGTGGCTGTAGCGCTCCAACGTCATCATCTCCTCGACGGTCAACGAGCCGAACTCGACGACCCGGCCAACGTCGTTTCGGGCCAGATCGACCAGCATGACGTGTTCGGCCCGTTCCTTCGGGTCCTCGGCCAGCTCGGCCGCCATCATGCGATCGTGCTGCTCGTTGCGGCCCCGGCGGCGGGTTCCGGCGATCGGACGGGAAATGACCCGGCCCTCCTGAACCTGTACCAGTGGTTCCGGTGAGCAGCCGATCAGCGTCAGCTCCGGCCGGCGGATGAAGTACATGTAGGGACTGGGATTGATCTGACGCAGCACCCGGTACACGTCGATCGGGTCCGCCTCGAGATCGAACGAGAAGCGTTTCGCCAGCACCACCTGGAAGATGTCGCCGGCCCGGATGTACTCCTTGGCCGCCTCGACGGCCTTCTCGAACATGTCCGCCGAGAGCGATTCGGCGACGGCCAGGTCCGCCACGTCGGCCGCCTGCGATTCCTCCGACTCGTCCGGTGGTCGAACCATCGGTTCGTCGATCGGGCGGGCACCGTCGAGGGCGAGCTGGTCGAGACGGGCCACGGCATCGTCGTACGCCGAGTCGACGTCGGCCTCGGTCGGAGAGGGGCCCAGCAGGGCGATGGCCACCAACGTCACCCGTTGGCGCCAATGGTCGAACACGGCCAGCTCGCCGATCACGTCGATAACGGCGTCGGGGTACTCGGTGTCGTCGATCGTCGTCGCCGGAATGGTCTCGATCTCCCGGACGACATCGTAGCCCAGGTAGCCGACCATGCCGGCAACCAGCGGGGGCAGATCCGGCAGTTCGGGGGCCCGGTACCGTTCGAGCAGCAACTCCAGCGGGGCGAGAATACCCTGATCGAGCGGGAGATCGCGATCCGGCAGGTTCCCGGAGATCTCGACGTTGCGGCCCCGCGCCACCAGCGTGGCATGGGGACGACGGCCGACGAAGCTGAACCGGCTCCAACGCTCGCCGTTGTCGACCGATTCGAGACAGAACCCGGACTCGTCGCCCACACACCGCATGAACGCCGCAACCGGAGTCGTCAGATCGGCCAGTAACTGCCGGTGAACGGGGATGGCCCGGTAGGTGCGGGCCAGTTCACGGAACTCCTCACGGGTGGTGGTCATCAAGGCGATCACACACCGAAGTCCCGGAAGAAGCAGGAGTACTCACCGGTGTGGCAGGCACCAGCTCCCTCCTGGCGAACCCGGAACAGCAGGGTGTCGGCATCGCAGTCATACGACGCCTGCTGGATCCACTGGCGGTCGCCGGAGGTGTCGCCTTTACGCCACACCTCGGATCGGGACCGGCTCCAGAACACGGTGCGGCCCTCGGCGAGTGAGAGCTGGAGGGTCTCGGCGTTCATCCAGGCCATCATCAGCACGGCACCGGTCTCGATGTCCTGCACGATGGCGGGGACGAGGCCGTTGGCGTCGTAGGTGACGGCGGCCAACTGCTCGGCCGTCGGCTCGATGACTCGACCCTCGATGTCGGCGGTGGAGGCGGGACCATTGGCTTCAGACATGACTCCGAGGCTACTGATTCCTCCGGCCGAACGGACCGGAATCACCGGCGGCGGTGCTCGGACCGGCGCAGCCATCGGCGCGCTCCCGGCCTACAGATACAGCCCCATCGGCGAGTCGTCGAGGCGTTCGGCGGCAACGGCATGGACGTCGCGTTCGCGGAGGATGATGTAGTCCCTGCCACCTACCTCCACCTCGTAACGATCCTCGGGGTTGAACAGCACCCGGTCGCCCAGTTCCATCGATCGTACACTCGGACCGGTGGCCACGATCTCGGCCCACGTCAGCCGCTTGCCGACCTGGGCGGTGGCGGGAATGAGGATGCCACCGGACGACTTGCGGTCGCCGTCGGGGCCCTCGAGCTGGACGAGGATGCGGTCATGCATCATCTTGATCGGCAAACCGTCGCCGGCCCGACTCGATCCTTTCGATGAGCTGGGGCGAGCGGGCTTGGGGGGCTTCGCCTCCTCCCGGTCGGGGGTGTCACCTTCGACCGACGACGGCTCGTCGGCCGGTGCGTCGAGGCTCTCGCCACCCGACTTGAGGGCCTCTTCGTCGGTCAAGGCCTTGACCTTGTCGTCATCAGCGTTGCTCATCACCGGTCCAAGATACCGTGGATGTTCGCCGATCTTCGAACCTCGAGGTGAGCTGCGGAGCCCGTTCATGCCCAATCCATTGTCCGACGTCGAACGACTCGCCATCCACACATCCGACGGCTTGGGCCTGCGCGCCGAGCTGTCGGGTACCGGGCCGGGTCACCAGGGCGTGCCCCGGGCGCTGGCGGTCGTGTGCCATCCGCATCCGCTTCACGGGGGGAACATGCACAACCATGTGGTCCGTGGACTATTCGCCTCGCTTCCCGCTGTCGGGGTGCCGACGATCCGGTTCAACTTTCGGGGCACGTCCGGATCGGAGGGCCGCCACGGCGGCGGCGTCGACGAACGGCTCGACGTGATCGCCGCCATCGACACCATCGTCGACCGATACAGCGATCGGGTGCCACCGGTCATCCTCGTCGGTTACTCGTTCGGCGCCGTGGTGTCGTTGGCGGTGGACCACCCGGCGCTGGCCGGATGGCTGGCCGTTGCACCGCCGCTCACCATGGTCGACGGCGAGCAGCCGGTTGCCGCTCGTGACCCCCGACCGACGGTCATCGTGGCCGGCACCGAGGATGAGTTCGCCACCGCAACCGAGATCGAACGCCTCACGGCGACGTGGGCGGCGACCAGCGTCATCCCGCTACCCGGCGAGCATCACCTTCTGGCCACCGCGTCGAAGCGGCTGAGGACCGAGGCCGAGGCGTTCGTCGACAGGATCGCCGGTCACTGATCGACCGGGCGAACCGTCAGGCCGGCGGCGGTCAGGGCTCCCTTGGCCTCGGCGATCGTCGCCTGCCCGAAGTGGAAGATCGTGGCGGCCAACACCGCGTCCGCTCCCCCCTTGGTCACGCCCGGCGCCAGATCCTCGATGCCTCCGACACCGCCCGAGGCGATCACCGGCACGGTCACGGCGTCGACCACGGCCCGGGTCATCTCGTGATCGAATCCCTCTCCGGTACCGTCGCGGTCCATCGACGTCAACAGGATTTCACCCGCACCCAGCTCCACCACCGTTTGAGCCCAGTCGACGACGTCGATCCCGGTCGGGGTCCGGCCGCCGTGGACGTACACCTCGAACCCCGACGGCAGCGCCTCGGGTTCAGCGGTCGACGCCTCGGTGAGCCGTCGGCCGTCGATGGCGACCACACAGCACTGGGAGCCGAACTCCTCGGCGATCTCGGCCACCAACCCCGGCCGCGCCACCGCAGCGGAGTTGACCGAAACCTTGTCGGCACCGGCCCGCAGCAGCTTCCGGGCGTCGTCGACCGACCGAACCCCGCCGCCGATGGTGAACGGGATGAACACCTGCTCGGCCACCGCAGCCGCCATGGCCACCGTCGTTTCCCGGTTCTCGTGGCTGGCCCCGATGTCGAGGAAGACGAGCTCGTCGGCCCCCTGACGGTCGTAGACCGCGGCCAGCTCCACCGGGTCACCGGCATCCCGGAGGTTGACGAAATTGACACCCTTGACAACGCGGCCCTCGGCGACGTCGAGACAGGGGATGACCCGGATCGCCCTCACGACACCTCCCCGACCGGTGTCGAGGCGGGTGCCGTCTCGTCGGCCGTCGCCGTCTCGACGATCCCTGCCACCTCGGCAATGGCTCGACGGGCGTCGGCCACCGTGAACTTCTTCTCGTAGAGGGCCCGGCCGACGATCGCACCCTCGAACCCCCGGGGCCGACCGTCGACTCCGGGCACGGTGACGGCGGCCAGCGACCGCAGATGGTCGAGCGAACCGACGCCGCCCGACGCCACAACCGGAATGGCGGTGGCCGACAGCAGTGCCCGAAGCCCGGCCTCGTCCGGGCCTTCGAGGGTCCCGTCGCGGGAGATCTCGGTGACGACGAGGGCTTCGACGCCGGTCTCGGCGAACTGCCGGGCCAGGTCGGTCACGGTGCGGCCGGTGCGCTCGGTCCAGCCGTGCGTGGCCACCTCGTCACCCCGGGCGTCGAGCCCGACCGCAACCCGACCCCCGGCGCCGACCACGTCGGCCACGAGCTGTGGGTTCTCGAGGGCTGCGGTGCCGATGACGACTCGGTGAACGCCGGCCTCGAACAGTGCATCGGCCGCCGCGGTCGTCCGTACTCCACCGCCCACCTGAACCGGAACGGACAGGTGCTCGCAGATCCGGGCGATGATCGGGCGATTGACGGGCTCCCCGGTGAGGGCCGCGTCGAGGTCGACCACGTGGACGACCTCGGCTCCCTCGGCCACGAACGCTTCGGCCTGGGCCACGGGATCGTCGCCGTAGACCGTCTGCCGGTCGTAATCCCCCTGATGGAGGCGGACACACCTGCCGCGCCGGAGGTCGATGGCGGGAAACAGTTTCATCGGATTCGCTTTCACGTCAAGCCTGGATCGTCAGCGTTGAGCGGGGGCACCGGCCCCGAGCTCGGGCTCTGCTTCGGCCGCGGCGGTACCGTCGTCGTCCCGGCACGCGTCGGCGAAGGCGGCCAGCAACGCCAGACCCGGTCGGGCCGACTTCTCCGGGTGGAACTGGGTGGCGAAAACGTTGTCGCGACCCACGGCGGCAACCACCGGTCCGCCGTAGTCGACGGTCGCCACGGTGTCGTCGCCGAGTTCGGCGGCCAGGCTGTGCACGAAGTACATCCAGGATCCGTCGAGCCCGTCCAGCAACCGGGCCACATACGGGCTCACCTGGCCGGGCTCCACCGGCACCGACAGCCGGTTCCACTGCATCTGCGGCCGTTTCACGGTGTCCGGTAGCCAGCGGATCATGCCGGGCAGCAATCCGAGACCGGGCACACCGGGAGACTCCTCGGACCCCTCGAACAGCATCTGCATGCCGACACAGATACCGAGGAACGGGACACCCGAGGCCACGGCCCGGCGGGCCTGTTCGTCGAGGCCGCTCGATCGCAGCGCGGCCATGCAGGCACCGAAGGCGCCGACCCCGGGCAACACGACGCCGTCGGCCGACTCGATCAACTCCACGTCCGCAGTCAGGTGGGCGTGGGCTCCGACCTTCTCCAGGGCCTTCTGGGCCGACCGTAGATTGCCGATGCCGTAGTCGAGCACGGCGATGGTCGGTATGGAGCGGTGGTCGTCGGAGGTCCCGTTGCCCGCTGACGCGTCGACGCTCACAACATTCCTTTGGTCGATGGGATGCCGCCGCCGTCGATTCGAATCGCATCACGCAGCGAGCGGGCGAGGCCTTTGAACGTGGCCTCGATGATGTGATGGACGTTGCGACCCCGTTTCAACGTGACGTGCAAGGTGATCCCGGCGCTGGTGGCGAAACTCCCGACGGCGTGTTCGGCCATCTGGGGGTCGAACGGCGGATTGCCGAGCGGGATGGCCTCCGGCATGTCGACATGCCACTCGAAGAACGGCCGGCCCGACAGATCGAGCGCCACCTCGACCAGGGCCTCGTCGAGCGGATAGAGCCCACTGGCAAAGCGCCGCACACCGGCCTTGTCGCCGAGCGCCTCGGCGAAGACCTCACCCAGAACGATCGAGGTGTCCTCGATGGTGTGGTGCGCGTCGATCTCGAGATCACCGACCGCCTTGACCGTGAGGTCGAAACCGCCGTGGCGGCCGAGCTGGTCGAGCATGTGATCGAAGAACGGAACCCCGGTGGACACGTCGGTGACGCCGCTGCCGTCGAGGTCGATCGCCACATCGATCGAGGTCTCCTTCGTCGTTCGGCTACGGCCGGCGGAGCGGCCTCCGGCGGCGCCTGGGGCGACCGAGGTCTCGGGTGTTGATTCAGAGGTCATCGGTCTCCAAGTATGTCAGCGAGAGCGGCCAGGAACCGACCGTTTTCGTGGGATGTTCCGACCGTGACACGCAGACAGCCGTCGAGACGCTCCCAGCTCGATGTGTCCCGTACCAGAACCGAGCGGTCGACGAGTTGCTGCCAGACCGATCGGCCGGCGGCGGCGTCGGCCCCGGGACCGGGACGGAACAGCACGAAGTTGGCCCCGGACGGCCACACTTCACACCCCAGGCGCCGCAGTTCGGCGTCGATCCGGCCGCGTTCCTCGATGATGTGTGACACCCGGTCCTCCATCTCGTCGACGAGGGCGAGCGCGGCCACGCCTGCCGCCTGCTTCAGGCTGTCGAGGTGATAGGGCAGCACCACCGTCTCCAGATCGGCGACCAGCCACGACGGCCCGAAAAGATAACCGAGGCGGGCACCGGCCATGGCCCAGGTCTTGGAGAAGGTCTTGGTCACCACCATCGAGCGGTCCTCGCTCACCATGTCGACCGCCGACCACGAGGCGAATTCACCGTAGGCCTCGTCGACGACCAACAACCCGCCGACCGTCTCGACGGCGGTCAGCACGGTCTCCACGGTCGCCGCCGGCTCGACCATGCCGGTCGGATTGTTGGGCGAACACAGGAACGTGACGGCCGGGCGGTGTTCGGCCACCGCCTCCGCGGCGAGGGTCGGATCGAGCCGGAAGTCGTCGCCGCGTTCCACCACCACCGGCTCGGACCCGGTGACCCTGGCCAGGTGACGGTGCAGCGCATAGGTCGGCTCGAACGTGAGCGTGCGCCGCCCCGGACCCCCATAGGTCAACAGCACCGTCTGCAGCACTTCATTCGATCCGTTGGCGCAGAAGACCTGAGCCGGCGGCAATCCGAACCGCTCGCCCAGCACGGAGCGCAGCTCCGTGGCGGAACGGTCGGGATAGCGATGCCAGTCGAGACCGATCGCAGCGTCGGCCACGGCCTTGGCGAATGCTTCGGGCGGGGGCGACGGGGCCTCGTTGGTGTTCAGTCTGACCTCGACCGACACCTGGGGTGAGTGGTAGCCGGTCATGGCCGCCAGATCGTCACGGACCGCCGGTCGCCGAGGAGTTCCGTCGGGGGTGTCAGCCATCGGCGTCCCCCGTTGCACCGTCGGACAGGTCGCGAAGCCGCAACCTCACACAGTCGGCGTGGGCGGCCAGGCCTTCCTGATCGGCCAGAGTGATCACATGGGGTGCGGCGGTGGCCAGTCCTTCCGCGGAGGCGGTGACGACGTGGTGATCCTTGAGAAAGTCGCCGACGTTGAGGGCGCTGGCGAACCGGGCCGAGCCGTAGGTCGGCAGGACGTGGCTCGGTCCGGCGATGTAGTCACCGAGAGCGGCCGGAGAGTAGGCCCCGCAGAAGATTGCGCCGGCGTTGTTGACTCTGGCCGCCAGACCCTCTGCGTCGTGGCACATGAGCTCCAGATGCTCCGGAGCGATGGCGTCGACGACCGCCAGCGCGTCGGCGGGGGAATCCACAAGCGCCGCATAGCCGCCGTCGGCCAGTGTCGCCCGAACATCGTCTTCCCGGGGCGATTCCGAAAGGAGCCTCTCCCCCACCGCACAGATCTCGGCGGCGACCGACTCGTCCCAGGTGACCAGCCAGGCCAGGCCATCGGGCCCGTGCTCGGCCTGGACGATCAGATCGATGGCGGCGTAGGCGGGCTCAGCCGAATCGTCGGCCACGACAACCACTTCGGACGGTCCGGCGAAGGCCGCGGCGATACCGACATCACCCGCCACCAGCCGTTTGGCCAGTGCGACGTACACGTTGCCGGGACCGGCGATGACGTCGACCGGACGAATCGACTCGGTGCCGTACGCCAACGCGGCGATGGCCTGCGCACCGCCCACGGCGTAGACCTCGTCGACACCGGCGAGGCGTGCCGCCGCCAGTACCGACCGGGCGACGCCCGGGTTCGGGCCGGCGGTCGGCGGAACGCACAGCGCAATGTCGTCCACGCCGGCGACCTTGGCCGGAACAGCGGTCATCAGGACTGTTGACGGATACTCGGCCCGTCCCCCGGGAACGTACAATCCAGCCCGTTCGACGGGGCGCTGCCACGCATTGATGGTGATCCCATTGCGGCTGAGGGTCTCCGGTGGCCGGAGCTGGTGGCGGTGGAACTCGGTGATGGCCTCGATCGCCGCTTCCATGGCGGCTCTCAGGTCGTCGTCGATACCATCGACGGCGGCGTCCAGCTCGCCGGCCGGAACGCGCAGCCGGTCGAGGGTCACGCCGTCGAATCGAGCCGTGAGTTCGGTCAAGACCCGATCGCCGCGAGCGCGGACATCGGCGATGATGTCGGCGACGATCTGCCGCGGCTCGTCACCGGCGATCGCCGGTCGGGGTAGCTGGCCGGCGACGTCACGGTCGAGGTCGCGGCCTCTCAGATCAAGCGTGGCTAACATGGCTGGCCTTCACGTTCGGGGTTCGGTCACGATCGAGGTCGGACTGCCGGTGGCAGCCATATCGAACGGTAGCGTGTCAGGCAGCTACCGGTTGCTCCGGTTCCGACACCCCTCACCTCCTGGAGATCCCGATGGCCATCGACTATCACCTTCTCAGCTCCCTGTCGGCGACGCTCGAGGACGTCGTGCGCCGGCTCGGTGAGGTGGCGAGATCGGCCGATGACGAAAACGATCCCGTCGTCGATCTCCTGGAGGTTGAACGACAGCTGACCACGGCCAGTCGACGCCTGGCCAAGATCAGTAGGCCGCGTTAGGTCCGGCCCGGCCGTTGTCCACCCGTGTCACTGAGACTTGAATCGCCCATATGCACTCGCAAGCTGGATGTTTCAAATACACATGGTTCGGCTTCCACAGAATCCGAATTTAACACAATAGATCACAGCAGATCGACGGT
>JBFHME010000006.1:0-46599 GCA_041594435.1 Acidimicrobiales bacterium | reverse complement strand
TGGCCCAGATCGACCTCCACGCCAATGCCGAGTCCTACGGCATCGACGTGGTGACGCTCCCCAAGTTGCTCGACGAGAAGGTTGCCCGACTTCATCTCGATGCCCTCGGGGTCCGGCTCACCGAACTCAGCCAGGAGCAGGCCGACTACATCGGCGTCCCGGTTGGTGGCCCGTACAAGCCGGACCACTACCGCTACTAGAGCTCGCCCGACCTGTGCGCCCACGGCCCGGGAACCCGGGCCGTGAGCGCACGGAATCCGGGGGGACGAGCCTAGCCTGTCACCGCCTCTGACTAGGGTCATGCCCATGGTGCTCATGCGGGTGTGTCCGTGGTGTCGGCGAACGGAGCCGTGGCGGCGGCGATGTCGCTGTTTGCCGGATCCATCGGGGCCGCCGCTCCGCCGCGAGGTCGACGGCGTCGATCTCGCCTTTGCCATCCACCCCTACGACGAGGTCGTTCGACGGTTCGTTTTGGCGGCCAAGAACGGCGGCCGTCAGGATGTGCTCCGACGGTTCGGTGAACAGCTTGCCGAGGCGCTCGTCAGCCTGTCCGGCCGACATCCCGGCGACTGGATGAGCCGACATCCAACCGTTGTCTGGGTGCCGGCCAGTCGAGACAGGCGCCGGTTGCGGGGCTATGACCAGAGCCGTCTTCTGGCCCGGGCGGTTGGTCGTTCACTCCGGCTTCCGGTGCAGCCGCTCCTGGCCCGGGCCGCCGGCGAGGCCCAGGAGGGGCGGGGCCGAGCCGATCGTTTGACCGGTCCCCGGCTCCGTTGTCGAGTCGCACGTGCCCCCGGCGTCGTTGTGCTGGTCGACGACGTGATCACCACCGGAGCTTCGCTTGGTGCCGCCGCTGCGGCCCTTCGCCGATCGGGAGTCGAGGTCGTCATCGGCGCCGCCGTGGCGTCGTCAGGGTCCACCCTTGCCAACGGCGCCCGTGAGGGAAACGCTGGCCTGCCCAATACTCTGCGCTCTATGGTGAGCGGGTAACGATCCGCACTCTCCAGCGATCGCACCTTTTGGAGGTATCTATGGAAGTTACGGTCAGTGGTCGGAAAACGGCAGTTTCCCAGTCTCTGAAGCGCCAGGCCGAGGAGAAGATCGGCCGACTGGACAAATACCTCGACATGGATCGGGCCGAGGTCCACTTCTGGGAGGAGAAGAACTCCCGAAGCAAGGACACCGAATACTGTGAGGTCACGATGGAGGGCCACGGGCATCACATCAGGTGCAAGGTCTCGGCACCCGACGGTTTCACGGCCGTCGACCTGGCCGTGGACAAACTGGAACGGCAGCTTCGAAAGCTGAAGACCAAGGTCAAGAAGCGTTATCGCGGTCGCGAACGACCCGCCATATCACCCGATCTCGTGCCGGAGCGGTTGGTCAATGACGACGAGGCCACCGTGCCGATGTACAACATCGTCAAATCGAAACTCTTCGAGATCAACGCACTCGACCCCCAGGGTGCCGCGCTTCAGATGGATCTCCTGAATCACGACTTCTTCCTGTTCACCAACTCCGAAACCGAACGGGCCGCCGTGGTCTACCGCCGCGACGACGGAGACGTCGGTCTGATCGAGGTCGAGTAAAGCCGTCAACCGTACGCGGTGGCGAGCGCTCGGAACGGCACTGACGCGTGCCGGTTTGCGGCTCGCGTCAGTGCCGTCGCCCGGCGACAGTAGACTTCACAGTGAGATGAAGCTACTGGACAAGATTTTACGCGCCGGAGACGGCAAGCGGCTCAAGGCCGCCCAAAGCATCGTGGCCCCGGTCAACGCCCTCGAACCCGAGACGCAGGCGTTGTCCGACGATCGGCTACGAGCAAAAACCACCGAATTCAAGAATCGCCTGGCCAACGGCGAAACCCTCGACGAGTTGATGGTCGAGGCCTACGCGGTGATCCGTGAGACCGCCATGCGCACGATCGGCCAGCGGCACTACGACGTGCAGCTGGTCGGCGGTGCCGCCCTCCACTGGGGATCGGTGGCCGAGATGAAGACCGGGGAGGGCAAGACCCTGGTCTCGACACTTCCCGTGTATCTGAACGCCCTGTCCGGCAAGGGCGTGCACGTGGTGTCGGTCAACGACTATCTGGTCACCCGTGACGCCGAATGGATGGGGGCGATCCACCGGTGGCACGGCCTGTCCATCGGTGTGGTTGTTCCCGGCAACAAGGACTCCGCCCACAAGATCGAACAGTACGCCGCCGACATCACCTACGGCACCAACAACGAGTTCGGGTTCGACTACCTGCGTGACAACATGGCCCGCAGCCTCGAAGCCCGCACCCAGCGGGGCCACAACTACGCCATCGTCGATGAGATCGACTCGATCCTGATCGATGAGGCGAGGACCCCGCTCATCATCAGCGGCAAGGTTCGCGGTGCAGCCGACATCTACTACCGGTTCGCCGACATCGCCCGCAAGCTCCGCCGCGACGAGGACTACGACGTCGATGAGGAGAAGCGGGTCGTGGCCATTCTCGAGGACGGCATCAGCCGGGTCGAGGAGATGCTCGAGATCGAAAACCTCTACGCCGGCGTTCAGGGGGATCTGGTCCACCAGCTCAACTCGGCACTGCGGGCCAAGGAGCTGTTTCAGCGCGACAAGGACTATCTGGTGTCCAACGGTGAGGTGAAGATCGTCGATGAGTTCACCGGTCGCGTGCTGGAAGGGCGCCGTTGGTCCGACGGGCTCCATCAGGCGGTGGAGGCCAAGGAGGGCGTCAAGATCAAGGACGAGCAGCAGACGCTGGCCACCGTCACGCTCCAGAACTACTTCCGGATGTACGACAAGCTGGCCGGCATGACCGGGACCGCCCAGGCCGATGCGGCCGAGCTGGAGACCACCTACGGGCTCAGCGTCGTGGCCGTGCCGACCAACATGCCGATCGCGCGCCTCGACAAAGCCGATCTGATCTACAAGACCGAAGACGGCAAGTTCGGCGCCACCATCGACGACATCGAGGAGCGGATCAGCCGGGGCCAGCCGGTGCTGGTCGGTACCGCGTCGGTCGAGAAGTCGGAGAAGCTCAGCCATCTGATGACCATGCGGGGGATTCCCCACGAGGTTCTCAACGCCAAGCAGCACTTCCGGGAAGCCGACGTGGTGGCCCAGGCCGGCAAGTCCAAATCGGTCACCGTGGCCACCAACATGGCCGGTCGAGGTGTCGACATCGTTCTCGGTGGCAATCCGGAGAAGTTGGCCGAGGCCGACACCTTCGCCGAGGGCCTCGAACTGGAGACCCCGGAGGGCCAGGAGTATTTCGAAGAACGGCTGACCTACTGGACTCCGATCTGTGAAGAAGACGGTCGGAGGGTGCGGGACGCCGGCGGTTTGTACGTGCTGGCCACCGAACGCCACGAGAGCCGTCGCATCGACGATCAGCTTCGCGGCCGCTCGGGCCGTCAGGGCGATCCGGGCGAGAGCCGCTTCTACCTGTCGCTCGAGGACGACCTGATGCGTATCTTCGCCACGGGCGCCATGAACTGGGTGATGGACCGGGCTCTGCCCGACGACGTGCCCATCGAGTCGAACATGGTGACCAAGTCGGTCGAGCGAGCCCAGAACACCGTCGAGCAGCGAAACGCCGAGATCCGCAAGAACGTCCTCAAGTACGACGAGGTCTACAACCAGCAGCGGAAGGTCATCTACGCCCGCCGGACCCAGATCCTCGAACAGGGCGATCTGCGGGAGGACTCGGTCGAGGCGCTCGACAGCGTGGCCGACTCGCTCATCGCCACCCACTGCGAGGCGGAACTCGACGACACGTGGGATCTCGATGGTCTGCTGACCGAGTTGAAGACCTTCTGGGATACCGATCTCACCGACGCCGATCTGGAGCGGGCTCGAAAGCTCTCCGATCTCCGGGAGATGGTCGTCGACGACGGCCACGCCCACTACGAGCGCAAGGAGGCCGAACTCGGCGAATCGGTCATGCGCCAGGTCGAGCGTCAGATCATGTTGCAGCTGATCGATCAGCGGTGGCGGGATCATCTCACCGAGATGGCCAACCTGCGGGAAGGCATCAACCTGCGGGCCATGGGCCAACGTGATCCACTGGTCGAATGGCAGAGCGAGGGTTTCGAGCTGTTCAGCGAGATGATGCATTCGCTCAACGTCGACTACATCCGCTATCTCATGCACGTCGAGGTCGTTCCGCCCGAGCCGAAGCCTGAGGCCGCCGGGGCCGGGGTCGTCGAACAGCAGGCCACCAAGCCCGAGGCCGCACCGGTCGCCGCCGGCTCCGGCCCGGCCCGAGCCGCCGGTGGTCAGACAGCGCTGGCCGCAGCGCCCGTTGGGCTGGGAACGGTCACGACCACCGATGTGGTGGAGTCGTCGAGTGACACGCCACCCGGCCAGGCGCAGCCCGATGGCGGGGCACCGACCCCGTTCGTGAAGGACGAATGGGACAAGACCCCGCGGAATGCCCCGTGCCCGTGCGGCAGCGGGCGCAAGTTCAAGCAGTGTCACGGACGGCGTTGATCACCTATGGCCGATTTGACCGAGGATCTCAAAGCACTACGGGTCGAGCTCGACGAGGCGGAGGAATACCTCCGTGTCGCCGAGCTCCGGTCGCGGCTACCCCAGCTCGAGACCGAGATGGGCCGCCCCGACCTGTGGGATGACCCGGAACGGGCCCGCGTCGTGCAGACCGAGTTCACCGGGGTGAAGGACGACCTCGATCTGTTCGACGAGCTGTCGGGTCTCGTCGACGACGCGGAAACACTCTTCGAACTCTCCCGGGACGAAGGCGATGACGAACTCGAGACCGAGGCCGTCGAGCTGATCGAGCAGCTCGGAGCCCGTTTTGACGAACTCGAGCTCCGAGCCCTGTTCACCGGCCAGTACGACGAGGGCGACGCGGTGTGCGAGATCCACTCCGGTGCCGGTGGCACCGACTCCCAGGACTGGGCCGAGATGCTCCTCTCGATGTATCGGAAGTGGGCCCAGAACAAGGGTTTCGGATTCGAGGTCACCGATGTACAGCAGGGCCAGGAGGCGGGGATCACGTCGGCCGAGTTCGTCATCAGCGGCCGCTACGCCTACGGCTGGCTGCAGGCCGAACGAGGGGTGCACCGTCTCGTCCGCATCTCGCCGTTCGACTCCCAGGCCCGTCGCCACACCGCCTTTGCCTCCTTCGCCGTCGTCCCCTACATCGAGGACGCCACCGATCAGGTCACCATCGACGACAAGGACCTTCGAGTCGACGTCTACCGGTCGTCCGGAGCGGGTGGCCAGCATGTCAACACCACCGATTCGGCCGTTCGCGTCACGCATCTGCCCACCGGCATCGTGGTGTCGTGCCAGAACGAACGCTCCCAGCACCAGAACAAGGATCGCTGTATGCAGATGCTGGCCATGAAACTGGTCGATCTCGAGCGGCAGAAGCGTGAGGAACAGCTGGCGTCCGAGGCCGGTGAGTCGAAAAAGGTCGAGTGGGGAAGCCAGATCCGCAGCTACGTCCTCCAGCCGTACCAGCAGGTGAAGGATGAGCGCAGCGGTGAGACGTCCGGTAATCCCGACGGGGTCCTCAACGGCGACGTCGGGCCGTTCATGGAGGCTTGGCTGAGGTGGCGACGGGCCGGCCAAACCAGCAACTAGTATTGCGAGGGGGTGCCTGCCGGTCAGGCACCGCCCGAATCCCCAGAAGACCCCGAATCCCAAGAAGGCAAAGCGGGAACCGATATCAATGATCAAGCTCGAAGGTGTCTCCAAGTCGTATCCCGAGCAGACCGAGGCGGCCCTGCGCGACGCCTACGCCGACATCGCCAAGGGTGAGTTCGTCTTCCTCGTCGGCCCGTCGGGTTCGGGGAAGTCCACGTTTCTCCGCCTGTTGAACAAGGAGGAGGAGCCGGACACGGGGCGTATCTTCGTGGCCGGCAAGGACATCGGTCAGATGTCGAGCTGGAAGGTCCCGATGCTGCGCCGCAACATCGGCAGCATCTTTCAGGACTTCAAACTTCTCCCAACCAAGACCGTGGCCGAGAACGTCGCCTTCGCCCTCGAGGTCATCGGGCGTCCTCGTAGCGTCATCCGGACCCAGGTTCCCGCCATCTGCGAGCTGGTGGGCCTCGGCGACAAGATGACGAAGTATCCCAACCAGTTGTCCGGCGGTGAGCAACAGCGGGTGTCGATAGCCCGGGCGTTCGTGAACCGGCCGCTGATCCTGTTGGCCGACGAGCCGACCGGAAACCTTGATCCCCAGACCTCGATCGGTATCATGCGCCTGCTTGACCGGATCAACAAGACCGGCACGACGGTGGTCATGGCCAGCCACGATCGAGGCATCGTCGACACCATGCGCAAGCGGGTCATCGAGTTGTCGGAAGGGGCGATCGTTCGCGATCAAGCCCGCGGCGTCTACGAATAGCCGGCAACGCCCACCCCGTCGATGACAAGCCCCCCGGACCACACCTCCGTGCGACACCGGACCCGCGATCACAAGGACCAGAAAGCCTCTCATGGCAATTCGCGCTGACTACCTCCTCAAAGAAACCGGCCAGAACCTCATCCGCAATCCGTCGCTGAGCCTGGCCACCATCCTCACCGTTGCGGTCTCCCTGTCGCTGATGGGCGTCGCCCTGCTCGTCCAGCAGGGCGTCGGACGCATCAACACCTCGTTCAAGGACGAGGTGGAGTTCATCGTGTGGCTGGACGTGAACGTTCAGCAGGAGCAGATCGAGAGCATCGACGACTTCCTGGCCTCGAACCCCTACGTCGACGGTCGCTACTTCATCGATCGCGACGCCACCTACCAGGAGTTCCAGAACTTCTTCGCCGATGAGCCCGAGTTGCTCCAGCTGGTCGAGCCGGACCAGCTTCCGATGTCGTTTCAGGTACAACCGAGCGACACCGATGTGGAGCTGATCCGACGAATCGGCGACGAGATCGAGACGATTCCCGGGGTCCAGGACGTCGAGTTCGCCAGCGACAACATTCGAGCCATCAGCACCTTCTCCGAGGGCAGTTCCACCGTCATGCTGGCTGCGGCCGGTGCCGCCGCCGGTGCGTCGGCGTTGCTCATGTACAACTCGATTCGCACCGCGGTTTTCGCCCGGCGCCGGGAGATCGAGGTCATGCGACTCGTGGGTGCGACCAAGTGGTTCATCCGCATCCCGTTCATGCTCGAGGGTCTGCTCCAGGGTCTCCTCGGTGCCGTTCTCAGCATCTTCACCGTGTTCGCGGTCAACAAGCTCATCGCCAGCTTCTTCCAGGATCTGCAGAGTTACATCTTCCGTGACTTCGCCGTTCCCTCCGGTCAGGTGCTCACGATCGGCGGGGCGCTGCTCACGGTCGGCGCGCTGATCGGCGCCGTCGGTGCCGGCGTGGCCGTGACCCGCTATCTCGACGCCTGATCCCCTTTGGCCCCCAATCGGTTCGGGCCAGGGTGACGTGACTATTCTTTGGCGATGACTCTGATCGTGGTAGCCACCGCCGTCGCCGTGCTCGTCGTGCTGGCGATCATCGACCTGGCACAGACGCGTCACGCGGTCCGACGCAACTATCCGCTGATCGGGCGGCTGCGATATCTGCTCGAGAAGGTCGGTCCCGAGCTCCGTCAGTACATCGTCACCGACAACGACGAGGAGCGCCCGTTCAGTCGTGACCAGCGGCGCTGGGTCTACGCCTCGGCCAAACGGGAGAACCAGTACTTCGGTTTCGGCACCGATTCCAAAATGGACGCGCCCCAATACCCGATCATCCGACACTCCGCCTTTCCCTTCGAGGCACCGGCCGGCAGCGATCCGACCGACCAACGACACCTGCCCTGCGCCAAGGTGCTGGGGGAGTGGCGGGACCGACCCGGGGCATTCCGGCCGCAGTCGGTCGTGAACATCTCGGCCATGAGCTTCGGCTCGTTGTCGGGTGTGGCCGTGGAGGCGCTCAACCGCGGTGCGGCGATCGCCGGGTGCATGCACAACACGGGCGAAGGTGGGGTGAGCCGCCACCACCGCCACGGTGGTGACCTGATCCTCCAGCTCGGCACCGGGTATTTCGGGGCCCGCAACCCGGACGGGACCTTCAGTCTCGACAAGGCGGTCGAGCTGGTCGAGTCGACGCCGACGATCCGCTGCATCGAGATCAAGCTCAGCCAGGGGGCGAAGCCCGGACTGGGTGGACGGCTCCCGGGGGCGAAGGTCACCGAGGAGATCGCGGAGGCTCGCGGTGTTCCGGTCGGTATCACCGTGGCCAGCCCCTCGAGTCACTCGGCCTTCAACTCGGTGTCGACCATGATCGACTTCATCGAGACGCTGGCCGGCGCCACCGGGCTTCCCGTCGGGATCAAGTCGGCCGTCGGCGATCGGCAGTTCTGGAGTGAGCTGGCCCATGCCATGGCGACGACCGGGCGCGGCCCCGACTTCATCGCCATCGACGGCGGGGAGGGCGGAACCGGGGCCGCCCCGCTGGCGTTCTCCGACCATGTCTCGCTGCCCTACCGCATGGGTATGGCCGAGGTGTTCCGTACCTTCGCCCATCAGGGAATGCACGACAAGGTGGTGTGGGTCGGTGCGGGCAGGCTCGGGTTCCCCGGCGAAGGGCTGCTGGCCATGGCCCTCGGCGCCGACCTGATCTACGTGGCCCGGGAGGCGATGATGGCGGTCGGCTGTATCCAGGCTCAGCGCTGCCACACGGGCCACTGCCCGACCGGGGTGGCGACCCACTCGACGTGGTTGACGCGCGGTCTCGACCCCGATGACAAATCGGTGCGGGCGGCCAACTACGTGGTCAGCCTCCGCCAGGAGCTGTTGATGCTGGCTCACGCCTGCGGGCACGCCCATCCCGCACTTGTCGGAGGCGAGGCGATCGATCTGCTGCTGGAGGGTGACGAGTCGGTGTCGCTCTGGGAGCACTACCGTTATGACAAGACCTGGTGGGAGCCGATCAACCGTCGCTCCGACGAGCTGGCCGCGGCCATGTACTCCGGGGTTTGATGGTTCCCATGACCTACGAAACCATTCGCCTGGAGCGGGACGGCCACGTCGCAACGCTCACCCTCGATCGTCCGGACCGGCTGAACGCGTTCAACGACGCCATGGTTTCGGAGCTGGTGGCGGCCTGCGACGAGATCGACACCGACGACACCATTCGTGCCGTCGTGGTCACCGGTGCAGGTCGGGCGTTCTGCGCCGGTGCCGACCTCGGGCGCGGAGGCGCGACCTTTGATGCTGAGGTGCGTTCGAAGTCCGACGGCGACGGCGCGCCGCGGTGGGTCAGTGGCGTCCGCCGCGACGGTGGTGGCATCGTCACCCTTCGGTTCTTCGAATTGACCAAGCCGCTGATCGCCGCCGTCAACGGACCGGCCGTGGGGATCGGCATCACCATGACGCTGCCGATGGACATCCGGCTGTTGGCCGACGGGGCCAAGATCGGCTTCGTTTTCGCCCGCCGTGGTATCACACCCGAAGCGTGCTCCTCCTGGTTCCTGCCTCGGCTCGTCGGGATGTCGCAGGCGGCCCGGTGGTGCTACTCCGGCAGGGTGTTCGACGCGGCCGAGGCAGCGGCGGGCGGACTGGGTGAACTCGTCGCCCCCGACGAACTGCTCGGGCGGGCGCACGAGTTGGCCGAGGAGTTTGCCGAGTCGGCGCCGGTTTCGGTCGCCTTGACCCGCCGACTTCTGTGGCGGGGTCTGACCTTCGACCACCCGATGGAGGCGCATCGAGCCGACTCCCGGGCCATCCAGGCGCTCGGTCGCATGGCCGATGCCCGGGAGGGCGTCACCAGCTTCCTCGAGAAGCGGCCGCCCGAATGGTCGTTGAAGCCATCCGAGGATCTCCCCGACGTCTTTCCCGACTGGGAGTCGCCGGACTTCCATTGATTCCGGCCGGCGCCGACCCCGGGCTAGCGACTGCTTCCCTGCAGCGACTCGGTCAGCTCTTCGGCGAGAACGGCGCAGGCGTAGCGGGTATCGCCCATCGCCCACGCCTCTTCGTTGGGATACCAGAACGGGAATCGACCGAACCGGGAGTCGGCAGGGTCGATCCCGACGAACGCTTCGAACAGGCTGCCACACTCCCGCTCGGCCATCGCCCTCGCCAGTTCGTTGCCCGGGAATCGACGATCGGCATCGAACTGCCCACTGCCGATCATCTGGCCGACGTGGGGCTGCGAACATCGAACCGGGCGGACGTGGTCGTCGAGTGTCAGCGACCTGGCCGTCTGCTCGGGTAGGAATTGGAAGCACTGGCCTGTTCCGAGTTTGTGGAGCTCGGGGTAGTCGGCAGGCACGTAGGGTCCGTCGATCGGCTCGTCGCTCAGTACTGCGCAGAGAACCGCTCGATAACCGTCATCCCATTTCGACTTCGACGGACGCCAGAAGCGGAAGGTGTACCCCACGGCGGACTCGACCCCGAAAAACGACTCGAATTCGGCAGAACAGGCCGTGGTGCTCGAGTCGGTCAGATCGCCGGCGGATGGAATCGGCACACCGTCGCCGTATGGCAGGTCACCCCGGCCGAAGAACAGGCCCGAGAACGAGCCCGAGCAGTCGGTGAGTTCGACCAAGTCGCTGCTGCGGAGGCCGAACGGGTCTATGGCTCCGGCCGGGTTGAAACAGTCGCCGGCCATCAGACGATCGATCCGAACGATTTCACCTCGGGCGAAGTCGATGGCCCGACCCTTCACCGATTCGGTGAGCGGATCATCGCCATCGCCGATGGTCACGTAGCAGACGGCGTGGTGCACCCCGTCGTTCCACTGGCTCTCGGAGGGCAACATGATGCCGGCGTTCAGCGTGGTGGTGAGATGGCCGGCACCGAGATAGTCGGTGGTGACGCTCCGGCAACCCTCCTCGAACCAAACGCTCGTCACGTCTTCACCGGGGAACGTTCGACCGCTGTTGCGATGGGTGGCGATTCCGACGACTTCGCCGTCGTGGGCGAGCGAGCAGTCGACGACCTGCAGCACCGACGGCTCGTTTTCGGTCGACTCGAGACAGTCGCCCGCCTCGAGGTCGAAGCCCGACCTTGCGTCGACCACGTCGATCCGCCCCAACTGGGCCACCATCAGCCAACCGACGGTCAGCGTCAGCAGGCCCGCGACAACACCAGCACCATAGGCCCGACGGCGATCCGTCGGCCAAACCGAAGCGGCTGCCACGGGAGACATGCGACAATCTTGCAGAAAATACCGTCCAGCAACAACTTGCCGGCGAAGTCGCCGCACGGTTGACCGAGAGTGCGACGCGGCCCGGGAGGCCCCTGGTGGTGTTCGGAGTTGCCAGTCGAACCACCGCGTGGCGAACGGATTGTCGTTGCGTCAAAACGCAGTCCGACCCGAGCCCGTGGGCTCAGGTCGGGTCGTGGAGCTGGGGGGAATCGAACCCCCGTCCGCTGAGGAGTCACCGCACACGCTACGACCATTCCCGTGGTTTGGCTCTACGGCTGCCTGGTTGCCGGGTCAACCTGAACCTTGCGGTTCGTCCGCCTGGTCTTTCCCAGGTGTCAGCGGTCTTTGCCTGCTGTCAATGGTCTCTCCCATCGTCCACCACTGCTTCTGTTGCCGGGCTGCAGTGGTCGGGCCCCGCGTGGCCTCACGGCTCGCGATGTTCCTCTGGCTGCCTGAAAATTAGGCGGCGAGAGCGAAGTCAGCCTTGTTGGCGCTTCTGTTGAGCCCCGTTTAGCGAGTCTGAGCAACTCGGGTCGCACACACGACTTCTCGTCTCAACGTCGAAACCGATCAGCCCCGAGGTGAGATGAGTCAGCAGCGGCCGGCGGCCGCAGTGTGGCTCGTCTCGGTTTTCAAATGGCATCCTCCCTGTCAGGGGGGGACCCTCCATGATAGCGCCTCGATCATCCACGCCGGGTGCGATCCGCCAGCTCCCGCCGCGCTTCTCGGTCGGCATCACGCTTGGCGATCAGCTGGCGTTTGTCGACCGTCTTGCGGCCCCTGCCCAGACCGACCTCCAATTTGGCTCGATTGTCCTTGAAATACAGGGCCATGGGAACCAGAACGAGATGGTCCTGCTCCGTCTTGGAAAAGAGGCGGTCCAGTTCGGCTCGGTGGAGGAGGAGCTTGCGTTTGCGGGTCGGGTCGTAGCGCAGGTGCGTGCTGGCCCGGGTGTACGGAGCGATGTGCAGCCCGACGAGCCACAGCTCGCCGCCCTCGAAACGGGCATACGCGTCGCTGATCTGCACTTTCGACTCCCGGAGCGACTTGACCTCGCTGCCCCGAAGGGCGATACCGGCCTCGACGGTCTCGGAGATCTCGTAGTTGCGGTGAGCCTGCTTGTTGGTCGTAATCATCTTTACGGCCATGAACCCAAGGCTAGGCCAAGCGCCGGGCCGCAGCACCGGGTCTCGCCGATCGTGTCGGCGGCCGGCGACACGACGCCTGCGGGCAATTCGCCGGCGCCGGCAGCGCCTTATCGAGCCGGGAGGGAGGAACTCGATCGGCTGATGGCGAGGGCCGAACCTTCGAAGCGGCCATCCGCAGTGCGGGTGATCAGGTCGGACCGTCGTGGGCGACGGCCGCCGGTCGCCGGCATGTCCCGATCGTTGTCTCGAACCTGGTCGCGGGGCGGACCGTGGATTGCCGCGGCCTCCGTGACGGTGGCCGCCCCGGCAATCGGTACCGCGGGAAGGCTGACCGAAACGGGGGACGGTCCACCGGCTGCGGCCGGAGCGAGTCGCTCGTCGTTGATGGGTTCCGGCGTGTCTCCCTCGGTTGCACGGCCCCGAACCGGGACATCGGCGTGCAGCGGCTCGAGTGTCGGCGCCTTCCCGTCGGATGAGACGGCGCCGTGAGCCGAATTCACTGGAGCGGCGCGCTGCTCTTCCGCCGAGCCGGCGTCCTGTGGATCAGGTGGAGGAGCAGCGGAATCCGGCGGTCTGGCAAGGTCCTGCTCAACGAGGCGACGGTACCGGAGGCGACCAAACCAGCCAAGGCTCCGAGTCAACCGGTGGCGCTCCTGCTCCAGACTCTTGATGCGGTCGACCATGAACTGGAATTGCTGGTCATCGCTCGACAGCCTCGTTCGGAGTTCGGTGAGTTTCGCCTCCGCCACGGCGTGGCTGCGACGGGCCTCTTCCAGTTCTCGCTCCAGCTTCGCCGCCGTCCGGGTCGCCTCGACCCGGGCGGCCCGGTCGGCGGCGGCCGTCGTGGTGGCCTCACGCAGGCGGCGCAGGAGGTCGCGGCTCTCGACCCTGGCCGCCGTGGCCTGGGTCTTGGCCAGGAGTACGGCCGCCTGGGCCGCCAGCGCATCGCCGGAGTAACGGCTGAGAGACTGCTCGTCGAGTTGTTGTTGAAGGGCCGCCAGATCGAGGGTCCAGCCCTGCTGTTTGGCGATGGCCACCAGAGACATGGTCGGTATCAGCCATTCGCCGCCTCGGTCGACTGCTCCGGGGACGGTTCCCTGCTTCGCCAGTCGGCGAAGCTGATCATCCGGCACGCCGAGAGCACGAGCGGCATGTTGTATCGGGAGCATCTCGCCTCTAGCCACAGACGGATAGTAGATCCTCGTAACCACCTATCCAAGAACCGCATCAAAACGTAATAAGAGCCGGTAGAACGCGGTTCTTTGCGATCGATGGCCAACAAGAGACAGGCAGATGGTCGCGGAGAGGACATGCAGGCCATGGCGCCGGTCGACCCTCCGGTTCCGCCCGGTCAGCGGCCTGGTGCATCCGTGCCGTACGATCCGACGAAGGTGATTATCGTCATGAACCGTCTCACGCACCGTGTAGCCGTCGCCCGATGGGCCGGCAGCCGTTGCGGCAGCCGTTCCGTTTCGGTGCTCCGGTGCGGATAGCCGTCGTTGGCTCGGGAATCGCCGGTCTGGCGTGCGCCCACATCCTCGGGCCCCACCACGAGGTTGTGCTCTACGAGGCGCAGGACCGGCTGGGTGGACATTCGAACACCGTCGTCGTCGACGATCCGGAGCTGGGGCCGACGGGGATCGATACCGGGTTCATCGTCCACAACGACCGCAACTATCCGAACCTGATCCGGCTGTTCGCCGAACTCGACATCGACGTTGTCGACAGCGAAATGAGCTTCGCGGTCCATGATCCGGAAGCCGACTTCTACTATCGGGCCACCAATCTCAACACCCTCTTCGCTCAGCGGCGCCGGCTTGTCGATCCGGCCATGTGGCGAATGTTGGCCGACATCGCCCGGTTCCATCGGTCGGGTCGCCGGCTTCTGGCCCTGGTCGATGACGGCGAAACCGGGTGGAACGACCTGACCATCGGCGAGATGCTCGATCGAGACCGCTATCACCCGGAGTTCATCGACCGCCACCTGATCCCGATGGGTGCTGCCGTGTGGTCGACCCCACCGGGCCGATTTCGTGACTTTCCCGCCGTCAACCTCCTGCGATTCCTCGACAATCACGGACTGCTGAGCGTCGGGAACCGTCCTCAGTGGCGAACCGTCGCCGGTGGCAGCCGCACGTACGTTGCCGCCATCGAGCGGCGGTTCGATGGCTCGATTCGTCGTGGGTGTCCGGTGCGGGCGGTGGCACCGGCCGACGGAGGTGTCACCGTCGTCACCGACGGCGGTGATGAGATGTTCGACCAGGTCATCCTGGCCTGCCACAGTGATCAGAGCCTGCCCCTGGTGGCCTCCTCGGCACCGCAGCTGGCCGGGGAACTCGCCGCCGTCACCTACCAGCCCAACCGGGCGACGCTGCACACCGACGTCGGAATCCTGCCGCCGCATTCCCGCTCCTGGGCGGCGTGGAACTATCGGATCGAACCCGACTCCGCCGCCTCCACCGTCACCTACGACCTCACCAGGTTGATGCGTTTGGCCACCGACGTTCGCTACCTGGTCACCCTGAACAACCCGGACCGGATCGACGCCGACCGGATCATCCGGCAGATCGAGTATTCGCACCCCGTCTTCGATCACGCCGCAACCGCGGCCCAAACCCGGATCCGCGCCGGCAACGGTTCCGCCGGAATCTGGTTGTGCGGCGCCTGGATGGGTTACGGCTTCCACGAGGACGGCATGCGTTCCGCAGTGGACGTCTGTCGTGGCCTTGGCGTCGAGTGGGGCGAACCATGAGGCCCGGCGCTCCGGCTGTCTGCCGGGGAACGGTCCTGCATCGTCGCCTCGGGCCCAAGGCGCACGACTTCACCTATGAGGTCACCTACGTCTGGTTCGACCCGGCTCATCCCGAGTCGCTCACGGATCTGCACTGGGCCTGGTCGACGGGCCGCTTTCGACCGGCACGGGTTTCACCCGACGACTACGGATGGCCGGAGGACGAGCCGATCGCGGAATGGCTCGGCCGTATCCTGGGGGAGACCAGCCCGACCCTCGAGATCGGCGAAATCCGATTCTTGACCCAGCCTCGGCGTTGGGGGTGGCTGTTCAACCCCATTTCGCTGTATCTGATCTGGCCCCCGGACTCCCAGGAACGCCCCACTGGTGCTGTGCTGGAGGTAACCAACACCCCCTGGAAGGAGCGGCACCACTATGCCGTGGCGCTCACTGAAGAGCCGCCGGAAAACGGGTCGGCCGTAGCAGCCGTCGGCGCGACCTTTGCCAAAGAACTTCATGTATCGCCCTTCCTGCCACTCGATATGACCTATCACCTCCGAGTATCGGAGACAAACACCCCAGCCGATGCCCGCCGGCAGCCGGCGTTGACCATTGCGATCTCGGTATCGGATCGGGCAGGTGACGTGGTTCTCGAAACCGGGATGAATCTGGAACGACGACCGGCCAGCAGCCGGAGTCTGGCCGAAACACTGTGGCGAGACGGATTCACCACGCATCGCGTCAGCGCAGGGATCCACCATCAAGCCGCCCGGCTGCTGGCCAAAGGCATCCGATTCGTCCCCCATCCGAAAAGGAGCACACGTCGTGGATCTACTTGACACCGACCAGACGTCTGACCAAATCAGGACCCACGCCCTCATGGCCAGATCGGACCGCACGGCCTGGTCACTGTCGGCCGTGCGGGCTGGAATGGCCACCCGGGTCATGGAGCGGCTGTTGGGGCGGATCACCACCGGCAGGCTGTCCGTCGTCGACCACACGTCGGGCATCACCACCCATTACGGGGTGTCGGTGGCCGCCGACGCGTCGATCGATCCGGCCGACGGCCACGACCACCCCGACGGATATGACGCGACAATGGAGATCCATGATCACCGGGCGTGGACGGCTGTGCTGGCCGAGGGCTCGATCGGATTCGGACGCGGCTACATCGAGGGCTGGTGGACCAGCCCCGATCCGGTGGCCGTCATACGGCTGGTGATCGCCAACATCCGCCCGATCGACGAGTTCCGAAACCGGATGAGTCATCTCGTGGCGCCCGTCTCGGACCGAATCCGCCGGATGCTCCCTCGATCGGGACGGCAGGGCAACAAGGAGCAGATCGCCGCCCACTACGATCTCGGCAACCACTTTTTCGCCCTCTTCCTCGACGACACGATGACCTACTCGTCTGCTGTCTTCCCCCGGCCGGAGGCGACCCTGACCGAGGCCAGCCTGCACAAGTACGACATGGTCATCGACGCACTGGGCCTGACCGAGGAGCACCATCTGCTGGAAATCGGTACGGGCTGGGGTGGTATGGCCATTCGGGCGGCGGAACGGACCGGCTGCCGGGTGACGACGACCACGATTTCGGCCGAGCAGCTCCGACTGGCCCGTGAGCGAATCGCCGAGGCCGGCTTGAGCGATCGGATCACGGTTCTCGACAGCGACTGGCGGGACCTGAGCGGTTCCTATGATCGGGTGGTCTCGGTCGAGATGATCGAAGCCGTCGACTGGCGTGACTATCGACAGTTTTTCCGCACCATCGAGCGGTGCCTCACAGCGGATGGCGTTGCCGTGCTGCAGGCCATCTGCGTGCCCGGCCGGCGTTACCAGCGGACCAAGAACACCGAGGACTTCATTCGGCGATTCGTGTTCCCCGGCGGCTACCTGCCCTCGATCGGGGCGGTGCTCGACGCCGTGTCCGGTGCGACCCGCCTGCAGCTGGTCGGGCTCAACGACTTCTCCGCCCACTACGCCGAGACGTTGCGGCGATGGCGGGAGCGGTTCGAGCAGCACCGAGCCGAAATGGACGACCTCGGGCTCGACGACCGGTTCCACCGTCTGTGGCGCTTCTACCTGTGTTACTGCGAGGCCGGCTTCCTCGAACGCCACTGCACGGTGAACCACATCTCGCTGGTGGGCGGCGACTGGCGTCCCACGCTGGCTCACGTGCCGACTGTGGCCCGCTGATCGGGACACAATCGACGAGCGGCCGAGCTGGTTGGCCCGGCCGCTCGGTGTGGTCACCACCCAAGATCTGAACGTAACGCTACGGCACGCGCGGACGGTGATCCAGTGATCGGGATCGTCTCCTTACACCCGCAGGACTTCTAACCTAGAGTGCACCGACGGCGTCCGGGCAGACCTTCCCGTCCCGCCCCTCCTGCTCGTCGTCGGCATTCGACGACCGTTCCCGA
Source organism: Acidimicrobiales bacterium (assembly GCA_041594435.1). Lineage (GTDB taxonomy): Bacteria > Actinomycetota > Acidimicrobiia > Acidimicrobiales > SZUA-35 > JAHELU01. The sequence goes on along the minus strand of JBFHME010000006.1, from coordinate 29,188 downwards.
CCGACATCATCTCCCATGGCTACCGATTCATTCCCACCGCCCGTGGCACCCCGAGGGCTCCAAGCAGCGGCGTCGGTTGATCTCGCCCGTCCGATTGGCATGTTCGACAGTGGCTTCGGGGGGCTCACGGTCGCCCGGGCCACCATCGATCTGATGCCCAACGAGGATCTGGTCTATCTCGGCGACACGGCCCGCTATCCCTATGGGTCCCGGTCGCTCGACGAGGTCAGGGCGTATTCGGTCGAGATCGCCGAACACCTGGTGTCGGCCTACGGGGTCAAGTTGCTGGTCGTGGCGTGTAACACGGCCACCGCGGCCGCACTCGATCTGTTGGCCGAGACATTGCCCGTCCCGGTGATCGGCGTGATCGATCCGGGCGTCCGGGCACTGATCCAGGCCTCCGAGAGGGGGCGTATGGCGGTCATCGGAACGGTCGGCACGGTGTCGTCCGGATCCTACGACAAGGCCATGGCCCGGCTCGATCCGACCGCCGAGCTCGTGTCGCTGGCCTGTCCGGGATTCGTGGAGTTCGTCGAACGGGGTGTGACCAGCGGTCCGGAGGTGACGCTGCTGGCCCGACGCCTGCTGGCGCCACTCCTGGAATCCGATATCGACGCCTTGTTGCTCGGCTGCACGCACTACCCGTACCTGGCCCGCGTGATTGCGGACGTGGTCGGCCGCGGGGTGGTTCTGGTCTCATCGGCCGACGAGACGGCGTTCGCCCTGGCCGATCTTCTCTCGCACAACGGGCTGGGTCATCCCGACCGCACCCGGGTCGGGCGACGGGAGTTCATCTCCTCCGGCGACGTACGATCCTTCACCCGCCTCGGTAGTCGCCTCCTCGGCCCCGAGCTGGTCGACGCGACGCTGTGGCGACCACCGACGAGCTGATCGGTTCGTCTCGCGGCTCCGGGCACGACGGCGGCAACGCGGGCCTATGCTCCAACGGTCACGACGATCACGGGAGAACCACCATGCGACCAGACGGCAGGGCCAACAGCGAGCTGCGACCGGTATCGTTCCAGCGAGACTTCACCGACATGGCCGACGGCTCGGTTCTGGTCGGCTTCGGGCGCACGCGGGTGCTGTGCACCGCATCGGTCGAGACCGACGTGCCCCGATGGTTGCGAGACAGCGGCAAGGGCTGGGTCACCGCGGAGTACTCGATGCTGCCCGGCTCCAGCCCCGAGCGAATCCGTCGCCGGGTGTCGGGCCGGGATCAGGAGATTCAGCGGTTGATCGGACGCAGCCTGCGCGCCGTGTGTGACCTGACGGCAATGGCGGAGCTGTCGATCACCGTCGACTGTGACGTTCTCCAGGCCGACGGTGGTACCCGTACCGCTGCGATCTGTGGCGGATTCGTGGCGCTCCACGATGCCCTGACCCGCCTGGTGGCGGCCGGTGCGCTGCCATCCCACCCGCTCACCGATCACTGCGCCGCGGTCAGCGTCGGCATCGTCGACGATGAATGCCGCCTCGATCTTCCCTACGTCGAGGACTCGATCGCCGAGGTCGACATGAACGTCGTGATGAGCGGATCCGGCGGCTTCATCGAGGTACAGGGCACCGCCGAGGGGCAGGTGTTCGACCGTGACCAACTGACGACGCTCATCGACCTTGCATCGGCCGGTATCGCGGAGATCGTCGAGGAGCAGAAGGCCGTGATCGCCACGCCGCCCGCCGAACGGTGAACACCCGTCCCCGTCTCGTCTTGGCCACTCAGAACCCCGGCAAGGTTCGGGAACTGACTGCGGTACTCGGTGACCGTTTCACCGTCGTCCCCCGGCCGAGCGATCTCCCCGACACGATCGAGGATTGCGACACGTTGGTCGGCAACGCGATGAAGAAGGCGGCCGAGGTGTCCGACCACACCGGCTCGACCGCACTCGCCGACGACACCGGTCTCTTCGTGCACGCCCTCGGCGGTGGCCCCGGGGTCCACACCGCCCGTTACGCCGGGCCGAACGCCGACAGCAGGGCCAATCGGGCCAAGATGTTGACCGAACTCGATGGTGTCGTTGACCGTCGGGCCTACTTCGAGACGATCATCGTCGTGCGATTCGGTGGGCAGTCACCGGCGTGGCCCGACGTGCCCGAGCCGCTTCGTCGAGGGGTACCGGTGATCGCGTGGGGTCGCGTCAGCGGCACGATCACCACCGAACCCCGGGGTGGCGACGGATTCGGGTACGATCCGATCTTTCAGCCCGACGAGGGTCGGGGCGCGACATTCGCCGAGATGAGCCTGACCGACAAGCAGGCCATCAGCCACCGGGGGCGGGCGCTCGTCGACCTTATTCGGATTCTCGGCCTTCGTTAGCCGGGTGCGGACGGGGGGAGTCGAACCCCCAAGCCCCTGAGGGCGCCAGGACCTAAACCTGGTGCGTCTGCCAGTTCCGCCACGTCCGCATAACGTGTGGATGGTGGGTGCCACGGTAGCCGATCCATCGGCGGTAGCCTGACCACTATGACAAGTCCTGTTCTGCTGCCAACCGCCGAAACGCCGAACTCAAACTTCGGTTTTGACATCTTCCAGCAGCTGCTCAAGCAACGCATCGTCTTCCTTGGGCAGCAGGTCGATGACAACATCGCCAATGCCCTCGCCGCTCAGATTCTCTACCTGGCCGGCCAGGACAACGACAAGGACATCTGGCTGTACATCAACTCGCCGGGTGGCTCGGTCACCGCCGGCATGGCCATCTACGACACCATGCAGTTCGTCAAGCCCGACGTGGCCACCGTGTGCCTCGGGCTCGGCGCTTCGATGGGGCAGTTCCTGCTCACCGCCGGTGCCCCGGGGAAGCGTTACGCGTTGCCGCACGCCCGGATTCTGATGCATCAGCCCAGTGCCGGTGTGCAGGGTCAGGCGGCCGACATCGCCATCCAGGCCGAGAATCTGATCAACATCAAGAAGGAAATGGCCCAGCTGATCGCCGATCACTCCGGTCAGGAACTCGAAACGATCGTCGAAGACTCCGACCGCGACAAGTGGTTCACGGCCAACGAGGCGAAGGAGTACGGTCTGCTCGATCACGTGATCACCCGGTCCGGCGAGCTCGCCGGCAACGACTGACGGTCCCCTCCGATCCCCCCACGTGCCGGTGACGTCGTCTCGATCAACGTCGGATTCTTCTTCGTCGCCGTCCGATCGTGCCGGGATCGACGGCACAATCGGGTTCGACGCGCCCTACGACGGCCCGTTTCCCCTGACCGTCGATCGGGTGGCGACCGGCGGTGCCGCCCTCGGTCGGGGGCCCGACGGGCGGGTCGTGTTCGCCCACGGCGCCGTACCGGGGGAGGAGCTCACGGCGACCGCCCTCGCCGTGCACCGGACCCGGGTCGAGGCGCGCCCGGTCGAAATCCGTCGGTCGTCACCGGACAGGGTGAAGCCACCGTGCCGCCATGCGGGCTCCGACGGCGATTGGGAGGCGGCGTGCGGGGGCTGTGACTGGCAGTTCATCACGCCCGACCGACAGCGGCGCCTGCGCATCGAGATCGTCGAGGACTGCCTGCGGCGCCTCGCCCGTCTCGACCCGCTGCCGCCGGTGGTGCCGGGGCCGGAGCTACCGGCCGGCGGCTACCGCACCACGGTACGAGCCTTGGTGGCCGGCGGTCGAGCCGGCTACCGTCGTCGCCGATCCCACGATTCACTCCTTGTCGACCAATGTGTGATCGCTCATCCCCGAGCCGAGGAGCTCCTGATCGACGGCCGTTTCGGTTCCTCGGCCACCGAAGTGGTGATTCGGGTCGGCGCGAACACCGGCGAGCGGATGGTCATCGTCGATCCGGTGGCGCAGGCCGTGACCGTCCCCGACGATGTGGTCGTCGTCGGTCGAGACGAGCTGACGGCCGGTCGGCGACCACACCTTCACGAGGAACTGGCCGGCTTGCGGCTGCAGATTTCAGCCGACTCGTTCTTCCAGTGCCGACCCGATGGAGCGCTGGCCATGGCCCGCCTCGTCGGCGACCTGCTCGCTCCCTTCGAGGGTCCGATGCTCGATGCCTACTGCGGGGTTGGTCTGTTCGGTGCGTTGGCCGCACTCGGCCGTCCCGTCATCGGCGTGGAATCGAATACCTCGGCGGTCGCCGATGCCCGCTGGAACCTTCGACCCCACGGTCGGGTCGAGGAGTCGACCGTCGAGCGCTGGGCGGTGGAACCGGTCGGGGTCGTGGTGGCCGACCCGGCTCGGGCCGGTCTGAAACCGACCGCCTGTGACCGACTGGTGGCGACCGGGGCGCACGCGCTGGCGCTGATCAGCTGTGACCCGGCCTCACTGGCCCGTGATGCGGTGCTGCTGGGCGAGCGGGGTCTGCGACTCGAATCGGTCACCGTCTTCGATCTGTTCGGCCACACATCGCATATCGAAACGATCTCCCTCTTCGTGCGCCGCTGACCGTCGATCCATGATCAGTGATCGCCTCGGTTCCGTCCGTCCGGGCTGCCGATCGCCATATAGGTCGCTCGCCAGTCGTGATCGGGCCAGCGCACCGGAGCCTGGACCGTCGTCCGGGGTCCGAACGCCGATTCGAACAGCTTCAGGGTGGTGTCGACGACAACGTGTTGCGCCTCCCGGTCGCCCGGGGGTCCGCAGGGGCTGCCGAGTGGCAGGTCGGTGAACACGAACCTCGCCACGGCCGCCTGTTCGACGATGTCGCGCGCGCTGCCGACGATGACGGTGGGAATCCCGGCTTCCTCGAGGTGACGGGCAACCAAACTCACGGTTTGGTGGCAGACGGGTCACAAGGGGATCAGGACGACCAGGTCGATCTCGTCATCCCCGCACCAACCAACGACCGACTCGGCATCGGCTCGTGTCGACCGCTGACTGTATGTCGTCGGCACGGAGAAGAACCGCTCGCCGAGTGAGCCGAGACGACCCTCCGACACGAACCGTGACAACGTGCGCAGCGGCAGGAACGACTCGAGGTCGTCGGTCGTGGTGGCCCCTTTGTGCCAGAAAAGATCGTCGGTGTACATCGAATCGGGTGGTGGTTCGGCCGGAACGGCCGACACCGACTTCGGGGCCTTCGGACCGTCAGGATGCTCGACGGGAAACGATGTGGTCACAACCGCCAGGCGGCTGTCGGCCACGGGTTTCCGAGGCTTGGCGAACGGCGCCGAGTCGTTCGTCACCCAGCGGTATGGCTGTTCGTAGCCCTCGGAGGCGTAGTAGCGACGCGATCGATCGATGTAGCTGATGGTGACCCGATGTGCCGGATCGACCGTGCCATCGGCTTGGGTACGGCCATCCTCGGGCGGTGTCCTCGGCACTGCATCCGTTTCGGTCATGGCGTCGAGCGTAGAACACCCGGGCGGCCGAACCGCAAACGCTTCGAGGGCTTCCAACGGCCCACGTGGCGTGTCGCGAGCGTAGACGGCCCAGGTGTCGGTAGTATTGGAGCGCGGCTGCAGAGTTGGTGAAAGGCGGCCTGCCTGTGAATCCGGCAAGACTGAAACATCTGCTCATGGGGGGTTGTCCGATGGGCTCGTGCACGACGGCGGTGGTTGGTGGTAGAGCCGGCTGTCGGGCAACAATCGGGACCGTGTCGGCGGCCGCCGGAGCTGTGGCATGACCGGGTCGGGTTGTGCGTTCCGGTCGTGTGTGTGATGGTGTCGTGTGTCCCACGACGATCGCAGTGGACAAAGGCGAGATAGGAGATCGGCTGTGGCCGAGACGGGAAACGAAAACGGAGCGTCGAACGAGGACCGTGGCAGGACGCCGGGCGAGCCGCCGTCGTATGCTCACACCGACCCCGAGTGGGTGACCGGAGACTTCTCCAGCCTCGACCTGGGAGAGGATCCGGTGGACACATCCGCCCGTCCGGTACGCCGACTCGACCTGCCGCCGCTGGTTCAGACCGGAGAAGAGCAACGGCCTCCCGGAGCGACTCCACCGATCGACGGCGGGGTCTTCGCCTCCGTGCCCGATGACGAGAATCTGACGATCAGCCCGTCGGCGGCCGCCGTCGACCGGACCGCGGTGCAGCCGGTTCGTGGCGAGGGTTCTCAGCCGGGCGGCTTCGGACCGTCGGCCTCGGAGCCCAAGCAGGGAACGCCCCCTCATCCCCACACCGCAGCTCGTCGTGCCGGCGCCGGTTCAGTGCCTGGTCGCGGGGAACAGGATCGGTACCGGCAGGGGATGGGCGGACAATCCTCGCCCGGCGGAGACCACGGCGACTACACGACGGTCTTCGAGGACGACAGGAACTCCTACGACGATCGATTCGGTGTTGTTGATCGTCGACAGCCGGTACCGATGGGTGGTCACCGTCCCGGTGCCCCCGGCGGGCAAGCGCCCCGCCAGCCTGGACGGGCCCAGCTGGAGCTGGCTCCGGCGCTGCAGGTGGAGCAGGCTCGTAGCCGATGGATGGTTCCGCTCGCCGCCCTGCTCGGGGTCTTGGCCCTGGCTGCCGGCTACTGGGTCTTCGTTCGCAGCAACGACGACTCGGCGACGTTCGCCGCCGACTCCGACGATCTCGCCGCGGATCTGGTCGAAGACGATCTCGAAGGTGATCCGGCTGCAGACGCCGGAACGTCAGGGTCGAACGACCCGTCGGCGCCGGCCGTGCTCTCGGATTCACCGGTCCTCACCCTGGACGGTGCGGCGGACGGCCCGCTACAAGTCGAAACCCAGTACGAGATGACCCTCGAGGGAGTACCCAACGACTCCGAGTACCTGGTCGTGGTCGACGACATCCCTCAGGAGCCGGCACTCGACTATCTGCCGGTTCTCATCCTGCCCGAGGGCCGGCACACGATCTTCGTGACCGTGACCTCCGGTGGCCGGACGGCCGACACGAATTCTGTTGAGGTCTACGTCCTCGCGCCCGAGCTGACGGCGACACACCGGGCGAACCTGTCGTCGGTGAGTGTCGCCGATCAGGGTTGGGCCGAGGCCTTGAGGCAGTTCGACGAATTCCGAGCCGCCGGTCACGAGAATCTGATGCTGTCGCCGTCGGATCCGTATCCCAGCCTGCTGCCGGGTTTCTGGAACATCTACGTGGCCGGATTCGCCGACGGCGCCGCTGCCACGGCCTACTGCGAGCAGTTCGAGCTGGCCATACCGAACGAGTGTTTTCCGGCACCGTTCGATCCGGACGGGCCACCGCGCGACAGCTGACGGACCCCGCCCGAACCGATCCGGCGCAGGCGGCTGCTTCGACGATGTTCGCGGTCGAAACGACGGGGTGGCATCGTCGACCGATGCTGGCAGACTGTCCGACCGATGGGTTCTACGACAGCGGAATCGACTCTGCGTTTACGGGTGTGGCAACGGCAGGCGCTCGACGCGTTCCTGGCCTCCGGGCAACCGGATTTTCTGGCCGTCGCCACCCCGGGAGCCGGGAAGACGACATTCGCTTTGACCGCGGCCCGAATGACCATGGCCAATCTGCCCGGCCGGTTGGTGGTGGTGGCACCGACCCGTCACCTCAAGGAGCAGTGGGCCGACGCCGCTCAACGGTTCGGCCTTCATCTGGTCACCGACTGGCAGCCGGGAGACCTGGTTCCGGCCGATTCGCATGGGGTGGTCACGACCTACCAGCAGGTCGGCAGTAGCCCGGAGCCGTTCTTCGTCCTCTCCCAGGGTGGCTTCGTCGTGCTCGACGAGATCCATCATGCCGGTGAGGAGCGCACATGGGGCGATGGCGTTCGGTTGGCCTTCGACGGCGCAGGCCGCCGCCTCGCCCTGTCGGGCACGCCGTTCCGATCCGATACCAACACCATCCCGTTCGTCCGCTATCACAACGACGTCGTCGTCCCCGACATCGAATACGGCTACGGCGATGCCCTCACGGACGGCCGGGTTGTCCGACCCGTCTACTTCCCGCGATTCGGCGGTTTCATGGAATGGACCGCGCCTGACGGCGGCGTGCTGGCTGCCTCGTTCGACGACGCCCTCGCCCGAACGCACGCCAACCAGCGGCTGCGCGCGGCGCTGAGCCTGGAGGGGGAGTGGTTGCCAACGGTGATCGGGCACGCCAACGACCAGCTTCTGAAGATCCGTGGGAATCATGCCGAGGCCGGCGGTCTGATCATCGCCACCGATCAGGACCACGCGCGGGGCATCGCCGATCTGCTTCGGCGTCGTTTCGGCCAGAAGCCGATCGTGACCACCAGCGAGGACCCAGACGCCTCGGCCCGGATCGCCCGATTCGCCGAGAGTACCGAACCCTGGATCGTTGCGGTGCGGATGGTGTCGGAAGGGGTCGATATCCCGAGGCTGCGGGTTGCCGTCTACGCCACCACGACGACCACCGAACTGTTCTTCCGCCAGGCCGTCGGCCGAATCGTCCGTCACATCGCCGGCCGCGGTCGTCAGCGAGCCTACATGTTCATTCCCGACGACATCCGTCTGCGTCACTACGGGTTCACCATCGCGGACTCCCGTCGCCACAGCCTCGACAAGAACTCGCGCGAATCCGATGACGATCGAACCCGGGACACCGACACCGACCAGATGTCGCTGTTCTCGGTGCTGTCCGCCACGGCCACCGACGCCGAGCACGACGTGCTGTCGGTCCACGACGAGCCGATCGCCGACGACGAAACGCCGGCCGACGAGCAGTTGAGTCTCGACGCCCTGACACTCGACCTCGGTCGACTGCCGCCTCCTGCGGTCGGGGTGGTGCCGTCGTCTGCTCCGTTCGGCGGATTCGATCGCAACGAGCGGGACAGGCTGCGGCGAATGAACAACGAGCTCACCAAGGAACTCGTCGACCTCACCGGTCGCCCCCACGCCCAGGTCAATGCCGAACTCAACCGCCGGTCGGGCATCGGCAAGGTCTCGGAGGCGTCGATCGTCCAGCTGAACCGCCGAAGCCGGGCGGCCGAGGACTGGCTCCGACAGGAGCTACGGCGGGCGCGATTCGCCCGATTCATCTGAGCCTGATTCCGGCCGACATGATGCTGGAGCGACATGAATGTAGGCTGGTGTGCTGTGGAGATGGGCACACCGGGCTCTGATCAGTTGCCACACGGCCATGGCGTTCTCGACGGTCGTGACGGCCTCGACGGCCTCGATGTCACGACCGCGGAAATCCCGGTACAACCCGAGTACCGACGCCCTGTTCTTGCCGATGCTCCGCCCTCCGTCGCCGGCAGCTCGGATGCCCCGGTGTCGATCAACTTCGCCACCAGCGAATTGCCGTTCCAGCAGCCCGACCCTCGGACCGTTGCGGTCGGCTCCGCCGGTCGCGATTGGCGTGCTGCCATTGCCGACGAGGGCAAGTGGCCGCTCGTGGCGCTGGCCGCGGCCGCGGTTCTGGTGGCCGTCTTCGCCGCTTTCATCTCCCGTAACGGTCAGTCGCTGAGCGGTGAGAGCGAAGTCGCCGAGACCTTGGCCAAGGTCGAATCGGCTTCGGAGTCGGCGGTGGCCGCCGATCGAATCAACGGCACCGCAGAACGGGCCACCACCGGAGCAGCGGCTTCCACGGAGACGGAGGATGCTGACGGATCGACGGGTCGGGCGACCGGCACGCTCGGCGCCGGCGAGGGTTCGGGATTCCACTCCGGTCACGTCGTGGAGCCCGATCGGTCATTGACCGGGCCGGCTCCGGACTGGGTGCCCACGACCGTCGCAACCGTTGCCCGTCCCGCCCCGGAGGAGACGTCCACGACTGCTCGACCGGCTACGACCGATTCCACACCGTCCACGGTTGCGACGTCGACCACGGCACAAACGGACACGACCACGGAGACCACCGCCTCGACCACCACCGAGGCCGCACCCGACGGCCCAACGGTTCGAGCCCTTGGTCCGGGAACGGGCGACGCGCAGAACCCGATCGTGGTGGGCTCCGGTCGGCTGACACTCGAGGCGGAGGGTTCGGATGAATCGATGCGCTATCGATTCATCCTGTACGTGAAGAACGACGATGGTGAGTGGCGACGGGTCGACCGGAGCCGCTGGCGGTTCCGCTCCACCTGGACGATCGACACCGACCGATTCGAGGGGCGAACGGTCCGCTGGAATGTCGTGGGCCGCACCGGCTTCCGGAACACGACCGACGAGAGCGCGCCGCTCTACTTCCGGGTCGACGGCGAATCGTCCGACGACGACTGACCAGGCATCACATGCGATCCGGCGTCTGCCCGAATTTGCGTTTGTCGAAGCGGCGACGAGCCAGCCAGCCCATCGAGGCCAGCGCCGCCGCAGCCTCCCGCTCCGCCTCGATCGAACGGCGGGTGGCGGCGAGGCGGGCCCGACGTTCGTTCTCGGCAACCGCCTGCTCCCGATCGACCCGGGCCCGCAATTCGGCCATCTTCGCGTCGGTCACCAGGCGGGCCGACCGTTCGTCGCGCAGGCGGTCGACCGTCTGTTGCCGCTCGTATCGTTCCTCGGCCAACTCGCGGACCATGCGTTGCTGGCCGGCGGCCATCGCGGTCATGGCTCGCTGCGATTCCCGAGCGCGGGCTTCGGCCTCGGCTCGTTCTTCGTGCGCTCCGAGGAGGCGGTTGAGCAGGGCCCCGTCGACGATCTCGGCCACCGTGATCTCCTCGGTGGTCTGCTCGTAGACCCGAGTGGTGAGATCGTGGCCGGGGTCCGGTCGGTGCACCAGCTCCCGTCCACCGCTCGAACCAGTGTCGCTCTCGGGTGCGGGGCTGACCGCGGCGGGCGGGGATTCGGCGGTCGGATCGGCTTCGGTGACGGTGACGGCTGGACCGTCCTCGGTCAGGTCGAGTGATGTCACGGTCCACCCGTGACGGTTGACCAGCTGGTCGACCAGGCGGGCCGGGACGACCCACGTCGGACCTTCGGGTGCGGTCACCTTGGCCGCCTCCGGAAGGGCGCCGGTCCGGATCATCCGTTTCAGGAGGTCAACGTCAACGCCGACACGCCCGGACAATTCACTGAGAGTAACAACCTCGGTCGTCATGGAGCCTCCACGGCGGTCGAGCACGCCCCGTCCAGAGCGCTCGGGTAGGCCAAAGATCGGATGGGTACGATCGGTAAAATATGACGTCCGACCCAGCCGTTGGTGGATGGGTCGGAGCTGTTTGTCGCATCACCCCCGGATTCGCCGCTTGGTCAGAGGATCTGCTGACCGTTACTTTTCGGTTACGGCCGGTGGTCCCCCTCCGACGCCAACGGGCCAGCGACTTCAGGAGCGGTACTCGACCCCCGGGAGCACGCAGAGCATCTCGTAGACGAGGTTGGCGGCGAGCAGCGATGTGGCCCCCGACAGGTCGTACGCCGGTGCCACCTCGACCAGGTCACAGCCTCTGATGTCGAGGCCCCGGCAACCCCGAACGATCTCGAGTGCCTGGACGGTGGTCAGCCCGCCGATCTCGGGTGTTCCGGTGCCGGGGGCGAAGGCCGGGTCGATGCCGTCGACGTCGAAGCTGAGATAGACCGGGGCGTTGCCATCGGCACCGCCGACCTGGGCCCGGACCTCGGCCATGAGGGGCTCGAGTGACCGGTGCCAGCATTCCTCGACCTGGACGACACGGAAGCCCTGCTCACGGGACCAGTCGAAGTCATCGGCGGCGTAGCCGGTGCCACGGACGCCGATCTGGACGACGCGCTCGCAGTCGAGCAGGCCCTCCTCGACGGCCCGGCGAAACGGGGTGCCGTGGGCGATCTTCTCGCCGAACATGGTGTCGTTGATGTCGGTGTGGGCGTCGACGTGGACCAGCCCGACCGGACCGTGTTTGGCCGCCATCGCCCGCAGGATTGGGAGGACGATCGTGTGATCGCCGCCCATGGTGGCGGTGCGCACGTCGTGATCCATCAGGTCCCGGTAGTGATGCTCGATCCGGGTGACGGACTCGAGGAGGTTGTAGGGATTGGTGGCCACATCGCCGCAGTCGTCGATGCGCAGGCTGTCGAACGGCGCAGCCCGTGTGGCCATGTTGTAGGGCCGCAGCAGCACCGATTCCGACCGGATACCCCGAGGACCGAAGCGGGCTCCCGGGCGATTCGACGTGCCGATGTCGAACGGAACGCCGACGACCGCAACGTCGAGGTCGGCGGGATCGGTCCGGCCGGGCAACCGCATGAAGGTGGCGATGCCGCCGAAACGCGGCATCTCGTTGCCGCCCAGCGGCTGGGGGTGGTCGTTCATCGGTTGCGCCTCATGTCGGTCGGACTCCTCACTTGGTCCGCTACTCCGGCGGATCGATGATGGTGATGGTTGGGACCGCTCGAAGCAGACGGCCACCCCAGTCGCCGATGTAGCGCAGCTGCCGGGAGATCTCGTCGAGCAGGTTCCACGGCAGGACCAGCACATAATCCGGTCTGGTCGCTTTCAGATGGTCTTCGTCGACGATCGGAACATGGCTGCCGGGCAGATACAGGCCCTGCTTGTGCGGGTTGGCGTCGACGACGAACTGGATCTGGTCGGAGCCGACGCCGCTGTAGTTGAGCAGTGTGTTGCCCTTGGCCGCAGCCCCGTAGGCGGCGACCGACTTGTCGTCGGCTTCGGCCTTGGCCAGGAAATCGAGCAGCCCCTGGCGGATGGCGTCGACCCGCGACTGGAAGCCCCGGTAGTAGTCGACGGTGTTCACCCCTGCTGCGGACTCCCGGGCCAGTAGCTCGTCGACCGCTGCGGTACGGGAACGATCGCCGGTGTCGGAGCGCTGGGCGAACACCCGGAGGCTGCCACCGTGGGTGGGGATCTCGGCGACGTCGAACACCATCAGGCCGTTGGTGGCCAGAATGGCTTCGACGGCGGTGAGGGACAGGTAGGAGTAGTGCTCGTGGTAGATCGTGTCGAAGAGGCACTCGTCGACCAGTGGCACAAGATGTTGGAACTCGAAGGTCGACACACCGTCGGGCTTCAAAAGCGTGGCGAAGCCGCCGGCGAAGTCGTTGATATCGGGCACATGGGCCAGGACGTTGTTGGCCGCGGTCAGGTTTGCCTGGTGCCCGGCGGCCACCAGCCGTTCGGCCAGGTCGACGCCGAAGAACTCGTTGACGACCTCGATGCCCTTTTCGCGGGCCGCCTCTGCTGTGCTGAGCGTCGGCTCGACGCCCAGACACGGTATACCCCGTTCGGCCACGTACTGAAGGAGATAGCCGTCGTTGGCCGCCACTTCGACCACCTGGCTGTTCTCGTCGAGCTCGAATCGCTCCGCCATGTCGTCGACGTAGGCCTTGGCGTGGGCCAGCCAGGTGGTGGAGTAGGAGCTGAAGTAGGCGTAGGTGGAGGCGAAGAACTCATCGGCCTCGGCAAAGTCCTCGGTCTGGACCAGCCAGCAGGATTCGCACACCAACACCCGGAGCGGGTACGAGTTCTCCGGCCGGTTCACATCGGTGAGGTACGAGTTCGACGGTGGCGACTCGTCGAGGTCGACGAAGACCAGCTCCAACGGGGTCCGGCAGTGTCGACAGTTCACGGGCTTCACCCACCTTCCGGCTTGGCATCGTACCGACTCGTGGCGAGGCTTCGCACGGCGGCGACGATGTTGGTGTAGCCGGTGCACCGGCACAGATTCCCCGACAGGCCGATGCGGATTTCCTCATCGCCCGGGTCGCCGTCACCGTCGAGCAGGGCCCGAGCCGAGATCAGCATGCCGGGGGTGCAGAAGCCGCACTGCACACCCCCGGTGTCGAGAATCGCCTGCTGCAGGCGACTGAGTTCGTTGCCCTCGGCCAGGCCCTCGACGGTGGTGATTTCCCGGCCCTGGGCCTGGGCGGCCAGATAGGAACACGAGTTCACCGGTCGGCCGTCGAGCAACATCATGCAGGCGCCGCATTCGCAGTCGTCGCAGCCCTCCTTGGTGCCGGTCAAACCGACCTGGTTCCGAACTGCGCTGAGCAGGCTGAGGTGGTTGGGTCCGGTGATCGGGTAGTCGACACCGTTGACCGTGAGCAGATAGGAGATCGAGTTCGTCATTGGTCTACTTTCCGGGAACGGATGCGCCGATGCCGACGGATCGGTTGACAGGTACGGCGAGGGCCTCGCCCCGGGCCCGGGCCGCGGCGGCCTCGACCGCTCGTCGGGCCATGACACCGACGGTGTGACGCCGGTAGGCGTCTGAGGCCCGGAGATCGGAGATCGGCATGGCTTGCGCTGCGGCGGTCGTGGCGACCTCGGCCAGAAGGTCGTCGTCGACGGCCCGTCCGGCCAGCTCGTCGAGACCGGTGACCTCGAGGATCGTCGGGGCGACGGCGGTGAGCGCCACGCGAATCGAGGCCAGCGAGCCGTCGCCGGCAAGACCGATCGATGCGGCGGCGCCGACCACGGCGATCTCCATGGCCCGCCGGTATTCGAGGCGGACATAGGCGCTGCCCGACGAGGGCGGACGGGCGGGGAGGAGGCAGGCTGTCAGGAGCTCGTCGCGGGCGGCCGAGGTGGTGCCGGGACCGGTCCACAGTTCGTGTGGTTCGACCACCCGGATACCTCGAGCCGATACCAGTTCGAACCGGGCGCCGAGCACCACGAGCGGCGAGCCGGTGTCCATGGCCGGCGAACCGTTCATCACGTTGCCACCGATGGTGCCCGCGTTGCGAGTGGCGGGTGACCCGACCAGGGCGGCCCCGTCGGCCAGTGCGGTATAGGCCCCGACGATCGTGGTGTCGGCCATCAGCTCGGCGTGGGTGACAAGGGCTCCGATGCGGACGGCGACCGTGTCGTGGCTCTCGGGCTCGTCGTTCGACACGATGCCCTGAAGAGCGGCGAGACGGTCGATGGCCACCACCCGATCCGGTAGCGGGGCTTTGCCCTGACGGTGACCGACCACCAGATCGGTTCCACCGGCCACCACTCGGGCCCCGTCGGCCATCAGGGTGGTGGCCTCGTCGATCGATGTTGCGATCGTGAACGGACTCATCGGTCACCTCCCGCCTCGTCGCCGGTTTCCTGCATGGTCGTCCAGATTCGTTCGGCCGTCATGGGCAGCTGCCGGACGGGACGGCCGACGAGCTTGGCCACCGCGTTGGCGATCGCGGCGGCGGTGGCCACATTGGGAGCCTCCGCCAGCCCCTTGGCCCCCCGCGGACCTTGCCCGGGGGTGCCGGACTCGATGAACTCGACCGTGATCTCGGGCCCGTCGGCCGCAGTCTGCAGCTTGTACTCCAACAGCATGGGATTGCGCTGACGGCCCTCGTCGTCGTAGACGGTTCCCTCGGTCAGGGCCTGGCCGATGCCCATCATGATGCCACCGTGGACCTGGCCGAGCGCTCCCATCGGGTTGATGATCGTTCCCGAGTCGTGGGCGGCGGCGACGTCGAGCACCCGGACCACCCCGGTGTCCCGGTCGAGACGGATCCGCACGGCGTGGCAGGAGAACTGGGGCGAGGCCCAGGCGGCCACGCCGTGATCGCCGACGCAGGTGGCGCCAACGAGTTCCGGATACTCACCGGGTGTACCGGAACCGTGGCCCAGCAACAGTTCCGCGCCCGCCGCTTCGGCTGCCAGCTCGGCGATGGGCACCGAAACCGCCGGACTCCCGGCCACCGAGGCGGAACCGCCGGCGAGCACGATGTCGCCGACCGCGGCCTCCAAGCGCTCGGCCGCCAGCGCCTTGAGCTGTTCGGCCACCTGTTGTGAGGCCTCGACCACCGCCCGGCCGTTGTTCAGCAGGGTTTGTGAACCGGTGGCGCCGGTGTCGTAGGGAGCGGCGGCGGTGTCCTGGTAGACGATCTCGAAGTCGGTCGGCTCCAGACCGAGCTCGGCGGCGGCGAGGTCGCGCAGCGTCATGACCGCGCCGGTGCCGCACTCCTGGGCGCCGGTGACGATCTGGCCCTTGCCGTCGTCGTCGATGCGAACGTAGGCGCCGGAAGCACCGGGAAAGCTCGGCCACCAGCCGACGGCCACGCCGATCGCTTCGTCGTTGCCATGGTCGGTGGTGCCGGGGCCGGGTTCGTAGCCGATTTGCGCCACCGCCGACTCGAGGCACTCGGCCAAGCCGATGTCGTCGTAGGTCTGCCCGGCAGCGCCCACCGAACCGCTGGTCACGATCGTGCGCCGGCGGAACTCGACGGGGTCCATGCCGATGGCTCCGGCCAGCTCGTCGGTGTGGGATTCGAGGGCCCAACAGGCCTGGGGGGCGGTCGGGGCCCGCACCGATCCCGACGGCTGGCGGTTCGTGTAGACGAGACGGGAGTCGATGTGCAGGTTCGGGATCCGGTACGGGCCGGCCACGTGCATGGCGGCGATCTGGGGGAAGAACGCAGCATCGGCGATGTAGGCGCCGTTGTCGATGACGAGGTCACCGGTGCGGGCCACGATGGCGCCGTCGGCATCGAGCCCGGTCGTGATCTCGACGACCATGCCCTCCCGCCGCCGATCGGGGGCCAGGAACTCCTCAAGGCGGCTGAACACGAGCTTGACCGGTCGTTTGGCCGCCCGGGCGAGAGCCGCGATGTGGGCTTCGTAGTGGAATCCGCACTTGCCGCCGAAGCCGCCACCGAGGTGGGGGACGATCACGCGAACCTGATTGGTCGGCAGGCCGAGGGTCCGGCAGACGCCGGCGCGGGCGTCGAAGGGGACCTGGGTGGAGCTGTGGATCGTGACCCGGTTGCCCTCCCACTGGGCCACGATGGCCCGGGGCTCGATGGGGACGGCGTGGCTGGCGTCGGCCACGTAACGGCTGGACACGACGGTGTGGGCTTCGGCCATGGCCGCCTTGGCGTCACCGCGGGAGATCGACGAGAAGGAGGCGGTGTTGCCGTCGCGTACCGTCTCGGGGGCGGCGTCGTAGCTCTGCCAGTCGGGGTGCACGAGTGGGCTGCCGGGAGCCAAGGCGGCCTCCGGGTCGACCACGGCGGTCAACGGCTCATAGGCCACGTCGATCGCCGCCACGGCGGCGTCGGCCGCCTCCACGGTCGTCGCGGCGACGGCGGCCACGATCTCGCCCTCGAAGCGCACGACGTCTCGGGCGAAGAGCTGACGGTCGGCGACGCCGGCCGAGTAGCGAACGTCGGGTACATCCTCGGCGGTCAGCACGGCCAGCACCCCGGGCATCCTTTCGGCCCGCGAGGTGTCGAGCGACACGATTCGGGCGTGTGGGTGATCGGCGTAGCGGAACCTGGCCCACAGCATGCCGGGCAGCACCAGATCAGCGGCGTAGCGCCCGCTTCCGGTGACCTTGTCCGGCCCGTCGGCTCGGACGAAGCGGGGGATGTCAACGGCTGTCATGGGCCGATCATAGAACCGGCCTCCGATCGAGCGCTACCGGACGATCAGCCCGTCCGCCGCTGCTGTTGTTTCGCTTCGTTGTCCCGTCGCTTCTGGATGTTGGCCCACTCGTCCCGCAAGCCGACCGTGCGGTGGAACACCGAGGTGTCGTCGGGGTCGGCGGCGAAATAGCCGAGGCGCTCGAACTGCACGACCTGGCCGGGCTCGGCGTCGGCCAGGGCCGGTTCGAGCTTGGCGTCGATCAACGCCTCCCGGGAGTTCGGGTTGAGGCTGTCGAGCGGATCGGTGCCGCCCTCACCGGGGTAGGGGTCGGTGAACAGCCGGTCATACAGGTTCACCGTGGCGCCGATGGCGTGGGCGGCCGACACCCAGTGGATCGTGGCCTTGACCTTCCGGCCATCCGGCGTCGAGCCGCCCTCGCTCTCCGGGTCGTAGGTGCAGTGGACGGTGGTGACGTTGCCCTCGTCGTCGGTGTCGACGTGGGTCGCGGTGATGTAGAAGCCGGCTCGCAGACGGACCTCGCGCCCGATCGACAGGCGGTAGTACTTGGGCGGCGGCTCGAGCTTGAAGTCGTCCTGTTCGATCCACAGTTCTCCGCTGAACGGCACCGGACGGGTTCCGGCCGACGGGTCCTCCGGATTGTTGATCGCCTCGAGTTCCACCACCTGGTTGTCCGGCCAGTTGGTGATGACCACTCGGAGCGGGCGCAACACGGCCATCCGGCGCAACGCCGATTGGTTGAGTTCACTGCGGACGAACGATTCCAGGAGTTCGATCTCACTGGTGGAATTGGTCTTGGCGATGCCGACACGGTCGACAAAGGCGCGGATCGCCGACGCCGGATAGCCCCGTTTCCGCATACCCCGAATCGTGGGCATTCGGGGATCGTCCCAGCCGTCGACGATGCCATCGCTCACGAGCGGCAGCAGATGCCGCTTGGACATGAGGGTGTGGGTCAACCCGAGGCGGGCGAACTCGGTCTGCTCCGGTTTCTCGTAGGGAAGGTCGAGATGTTCGAGGAACCAGTCATAGAGAGCGTTGTGGTCGGCGAACTCCAGGGTGCAGAGCGAGTGGGTGACCCCCTCGATGGCGTCACCCTGGCCGTGAGCCCAATCGTAGGAGGGGTAGATGATCCACTTGTCGCCGGCCCGGTAGTGGGTTTCGCGGCGGATTCGGTACATGATCGGGTCGCGCAACTGCATGTTGTCGGCCTGCATGTCGATCTTGGCTCGCAGCACCCTCGCACCGTCGGGGTAGGCGCCGTCGCGCATGCCCCGGAAGAGCGCCAGGTTCTTCTCGGGCGTGCGATTCCGGTAGGGGCTCTCGACGCCGGGCCGACCGAAGCCACCGCGCTGTTGGGAGATGGTGTCGGCGTCCTGGTCGTCGACGTAGGCCAGCCCTTTGTTGATCAGATCCTCGGCCCACTGGTAGAGCTGCTCGAAGTAGTCGGAGCAGTAGTGGATGTCGCCCGGTGAGTAGCCCAGCCAATCCAGATCGGCCAGGATGGCGTCCACGTACTCCTGCTTCTCCGTCTCGGGGTTGGTGTCATCGAAGCGAAGGTTGCACACACCGTCGAACTCGTCCGCAATGGCGAAGTTCAAGCCGATCGACTTGGCGTGACCGATGTGCAGGTAGCCGTTTGGCTCCGGCGGGAAGCGGGTCTGGACCCGACCGCCGTACCGTCCGGACCGGTTGTCCTCGATCACCTTGGCCCGGATGAAGTCGGCGGCCGGGCCCCGGTCGTCGCTGGTTTCGGTGGTGTTCACGGCGTCGGTACTCACAAACGCAGAGTACCGGCCCCGGTTGGGGGCCCATGCCCGATTTCGTCAGGTTTCGCGTTCCGGAGAGCAAACATCATCCTCCGTCGATGGTTTTGGGGTTCCCGAACCCCGGAACCGGGGCCGGGGAACCCCGGAACCTTTAGGCTGTCGGGATGACCGAGGCCACGACCGACATCTTTGCGCTCAGTGACGAGGCCACCGATCTCGCCGCCGCCGCCAACCCTATCCAGGCCACCATGGCCGGCGTGTCCGGCCACGACCACGAATGGCCCGACCTGTCGCCCGAGGGCCACGAGCGGCGAGCCGTCGTCTGGGCCGACATCGCCCGACGGGCGCGGGCGTGCGTGATCGGCGATCAACGTGACCAGCTCGCCCTCGACGTCCTGCTCGACGAGTGCAACCTCGTGGCCACCTTGGCCGACGCCGATGAACATCTCCGCAACCTGAACAACATCGTCAGCCCTCACCAGGACCTTCGCATGGTCTTCGGGTCACAGGACACCGGATCCCAGGACGGGTGGGACGCCATCCTCAGCCGCCTCGAAAAGCTGCCGACGGCGCTGGAGGGATATCGGCAAAGCCTCGAGGAGGGCCGCAGAAAGGATCTGGCCGTGGCCAGACGGCAGGTCGAGGCCGTGATCGAGCAGGGTCGCCTGGCCACCGGGCCCGAGTCGAGTTTCGACCAGCTGATGACCAAGCTCGAAACCTGGGGTGAGGCGTCCGAATCGTTCACGGCGAAGACCCGCACGGCGATCGACGAGGCCAAGGCGGCGTTCGACGGCTTCAACACCTATCTCGAAACCATCTACGCCCCGGACGCGGTGGAAGCCGACGGGGTCGGCCGCGACCGCTACGCCATGCTGGCCGGCCTGTACCTCGGGACCACCCTCGAACTGGAGGACACCTACGCCTGGGGTTGGGAGGAGGTGGAGCGGTTGTGGACCGAACTGCAGGTGGTGGCGGCCGAGATCGACTCGTCGAAATCGTCGGTCGAGGTCTTCGAGATGTTGATGACCGATCCGGCCTACGCCATGACGTCAACCGACGAATTCATCGGTTTCATCAAAGACCGGCAGATGCAGGCGCTCCGACAACTCGACGGATCCCATTTCGATGTACCCGAGCCGATCAAGACCATCAACGTCCAGGTCGAACCGGCCGGTGGCGCCACGGCGGCGTCCTACATCGGGCCGTCGGAGGACTTCACCCGCCCCGGCTCGATCTGGTACCCGATCGAGGGCAGGACCTTCCTGCCGCTGTTTCAGGAGGTCACCACCGCCTATCACGAAGGGTTCCCCGGCCATCACCTCCAAGTCGGGGTGCAGGTATCTCAGGGCGATCGTTTGTCCCGCTTCCACCGCACCTGGGTCTGGTACCCGGGATCAGGGGAGGGCTGGGCGCTGTACGCGGAGCGTTTCATGGACGAACTCGGCTATCTGGAACGACCGGAATACCGGGCCGGTCTGTTGACCAGCCAACTGTTCCGGTCCTGTCGCATCGCCATCGACATCGGCGTGCACCTCGGGCTGCCCATCCCGCAGTCGGTCAGCTTTCACCCGGGCGAATCGTGGACGTTCGATTTGGCCTACGACCTTCTCCGAACCCGGGCTCTGCTGAGCCATACCGAAGCGGAGTCGGAGGTCATCCGCTACTTCGGCTGGCCCGGTCAGGCCATCTCCTACAAGGTGGGGGAGCAGGCCATTCTCGATCTGCGGGCCGAGCACAGCGGTCGCCCCGGCTTCGATCTGAAGACCTTTCACGCCGATCTGCTGGCGCTCGGATCGGTCGGGCTCGACGTTCTCCGGTCACACCTGGGATCAAACCCGCACTGAGAGGCGCCGCACTTCGGTGAGGTGATCGATCACGTCGGGCAGCCGGCAGTGGGCGTTCAGCCCACTGGTGCTCGGCATCACGTAGACCGGCCGCCCGGCCAGACGCTCGGGCTGGAGACCCGCCTTCGCCTTGCGGTCGACGGCCGCCCGCCACCCCGACAAACCCACGACGCAGACGATCCGGGGCTGCAGCCAGGCCACGAGACGCTCCACCCGGGCCAATCCCGTTCGGTACTCGTCGGCATCGAGTTCGTCGGCCCGTCGGGTGGCCCGCTTCACCAGGTCGGTCATCCCGACGCCATCCCGGTTCAGCGCGGCGAACGGGTCCCGATCGGTCGACACGAGACCGGCGGCCAACGCCCCGGGCCAGAAACGGTTGTTGGCGGTGACGAACCCGACGCCGGCTTCCGCCGCATGGATCGACGGGTTGAGCCCGCACACCAGAACCGCCATGTCCGCGCCGATGGTGTCGGGTAACGTCAACCGACGCCGGGCCCGCACCTCCCGCCGGCCGGGTCTCGTGTCGGTCGACGACTCGACCGTGAAGCCGGCGCCGGTCAGGAGATCCCGAAGCCCGGGTCGTGTCCACCGTGACAGCAGGCGGCCGGGGAACGGCTCGGCGGAGCGACCGTCAACCGCCCACTGCGCCGACGGTGGGCCGTCGTCGTCGAGCATGACGAACTCGAACAACACCGGGGAGTCGGTCGCGAGGCACCGGTGGAGGTCGGCGAGGCCCAGCGGATTGTCGGCTGCCGGGAGGTGAAGGTAGACCCGGCTGGCCACGGCGCCGCCGAGCGCACCGGCACGAAAGGGGAGATCGCCGACCGAGGCCTGAACGAGCGGAGCGTCGATCCGCTGTCGGGCCAATCGAAGCATGGCGGCGGCGGCATCGAGCCCGACGGCGGGTGGTTGCAGCGGCTCGAGGTGCCAGCCCGGGCCGCAACCGAGGTCCACGATCGGGAGGTTGCCGATCCGCTCGTCGTCCAGCCAGGCCATCGCCTCGAGGTGGCGGGGCGAACGCTGTGCCGTCCAGGCCTCCGACTGCACCTCGTAGACGTCGACCGTCGAGCGGTCGATGTGGCCCTCCGAGGTCACACCCAGTGAGCGAACGACTCCAGGGGAAGCCGTTCGGAACGCAAGGCGTTGACCGGATGATCGTCGTCCTTGTAGCCGATCGCCATGCCGCAGAACAGCATCAGGTCGTCGGGTGCACCCACGAAATCGGTCACCGCCTGCGACCGATTGGCCCAGATCTCCTGGGCGCAGGTGGCGAGGCCGGCTTCCTCGCACAGCAGCATCAGCGTCTGGAGATACATGCCGCAATCCGACCACTGCGGTGGCAGCATGCGCCGGTCCAGGAAGCAGAAGACGGCGGCGGGCGCACCGAAGAACCGGTAGTTCTCCATCATGCGTTCGAGGCGACCGGCTCGGTCCTCGCGCCCGATCTGGAGCAGATCGTACATCTGCTCACCGAGTTCGAATCGTGCGGTGCGGTGCGGCTCCCACAACTTCGGCGGGTAGATGGCGTAGCCGGGCTCCTCGATGTCGCGTTCCTCGATGAACGCCTGGAAGCGATTCATCGATTCGCCGTTGACGACGTAGATCTTCCATGGTTGGACGTTGCCGCCCGACGGGGCCCGGGCCGCCTTCGTCAACAACTCGGCCAGCGTCTCATCCGGCACGGGGGTGTCGAGGAAGGCTCGACAGGACATTCGTTGGTCGACCGCTTTGGACACATCCACGTCGGTCAGGATGGCCGTCGTCGACGCCGGCCGCAACTCGCCGGCCGGAACGCCACGGCCTTCCGGCCGTCAGCTGAGCAGCAGCCGGTGCAGCCGGCGACGGGCCACGAGACCGAAGACCAACCCCATGATCGCCAGGTAGGCGACATGAACGAGATCGGTCCACCCGGCCGTGCCGAGCACGAGAGCCCGGGTCAGGTCGACGGCGTGAAACAGGGGAGTGGCCCACACGATCGGTTGGGCCCACTCCGGGAACACGGCCAGTGGGAAGAAGGCGGTCGAGGCGAGGAACATCGGCTGGACGACGAGTTCCATGATGTCGAAATCGGTCCACGCCCGGGCGTAACTGGTGAGGGTCGCGCCGACCGCCCCGAACGCCCACCCGGTGAGCAGGGTTGCCGGCCAGGCCGAGATGGCGTGCAACGGTTCGGCCAGATCGAGCCCGATCAGTGTGAGCACGAAGAATCCGGAGTAGATGGCGCCCCGGGCCACCGCCCACGCCAATTCGCCGCCGACGAGTCCGCCGATCGTCAACGGTGTGACCAGCATCCCGTCGTACTGATGCGACTCCCGCAGCTTGAAGTAGAAGTTGTATGTCGTGTCGAACAGGGTGCCGTTCATGGCCGATGACGCCATGAGGCCCGGCCCGATGAACGCGGCATAGCCGACGACGTCGCCGCGGAACGACAGGTCGCCGATGATCGCTCCCATCCCGTAGCCCATGCCGAGGAGGTACATGAGCGGTTCGAAGATGCCGCTGGCCAACGTCAGCCACATGCGCCGGTACGACAGCATGTTGTGTTCGAAGACCCGGACCATGCCGGTGAACACACCGGGAATGGACCGCCGGCGGTCCGTGATGGTCGAGGGGGGTGACGCCGTGGATGGAAGCATCGCTCACGCCTCCGACAGGGCTTGTTGGAAACCGGTGATGGAGTAGATCATGCCGATCACCCCGACGACGACGAAGTAGACGACGTGCACCACGGAACCGGCGTCGACCGAACCATGGGCAAGGTCCCGGCACAGCTCGACTCCGTGCCAGCCCGGGGTGAGCCGCGCCAGCCAGGCCGCGGCCGCCGGAATCTCCGACAGCGGAAAGAAGG
Organism: Acidimicrobiales bacterium; assembly: GCA_041594435.1. Taxonomy (GTDB): domain Bacteria; phylum Actinomycetota; class Acidimicrobiia; order Acidimicrobiales; family SZUA-35; genus JAHELU01. The sequence goes on along the minus strand of JBFHME010000006.1, from coordinate 5,645 downwards.
CACCGGAGAACAGGAACATCGGGATGGCGCCGAGCCGCATCAGCATCGGGAAGGTGAGCTCGTCGTCCTGGCGGACCGTGAAGCCGCAGATGATTGCCGCCAGCACGAGCGCCGTCGTTCCGGCAGCCAACGGGGCGAGCACCGCCCACCAGCTGGTGACGGCACCGGCCAGCCCGAGCACGCCGGTGAACAGGATTGCCGCCGCGGTGAAGCGAATGGCGATCCAGCCGACATGGGCAACCGCGATCTCGGCCTTGCTGACCGGGGTGACCGCAGTCAGCAGGTAGGTGCGATCCCATTGCAGTTCGCCCGCCGTCGGCCAGAGACTTTGTCCGAAGGCCCAGAGCACCGCCGAGATGGCCAGCAGTCCGGGCCCGATGAATTCGAGGTAGCTGTCGGTTCCCAGGGCGGCGACCCCGTTCTGGCGTTCGTCGACGAGCGAACCCAACCCGAGACCGAGGAGGCCGAGGAAGAACGCCGGGCTCACGAGACCGGACACGAGAACCGACCGGTATTTTGCCGGTGTGCGGACATAGAGGTGTTCGAGAATGCGCGCCAGGCCTCCGGCCGTGATCAGCCCGGATCGGTCGGTGCCGGCGACCCGTGCCGGAGTTGGCGTCTCCAGGGCGCTACTCAACGAGCGTCCTCCCGGTGAGTGTGAGAAACACGTCCTCCAGCGTGGCCCGCCGAATCAGGGTGCTGACTGCGGTCACCCCGACCTCGACCAGGGCGCTCAAGGCCTTGTCGCCGTCATCCGCGTAGACGAGCACCCGGTCGGGAAGTCGTTCGCTGCGAAGATCGAGCCGGGCCGCCGACACTTCGACGCCGGCCGCCTCGCCCTCGGAACCGTCACCGCCGGGCGAGATGCCCAGCCTCGCATCACCGAAACGGAGCTCGATCACATCGCGGCTGCAGTGGGTCTCGATCAGTGATCGGGGCGTTCCCTCCGTCACGATGCGGCCCCGGTCCATGATGACGAGCCGATCGGCGAGCTGCTCGGCCTCATCCATGTAGTGGGTGGTGAGCACCAGGGTGACTCCCTGGGTCTTCAGCCGGTAGAGCCGCTCCCAGAGCAGATGCCGGGCCTGGGGATCGAGGCCGGTGGTCGGTTCGTCGAGCAGGATCAACTCCGGGTTGTTGACCATCGACCGGGCGATCGACAGCCGCCGTTTCATGCCACCTGACAACGGCCGGACCTGGTCGTCGGCCCGGTCGGCCAGTTGGACGAACTCGAGCAGCTCGTCGGCCCGCCGGCGGGCCTCGGCCCGGGACAGATCGAAGTAGCGGGCGTAGACCGTGATGTTCTCCCTCACGGTCAGGGACATGTCGAGGATGTCCTCCTGGGGTACCACACCGAGCCGGGCCCGGATCTGGCGGCCGTCGGTGGCCGGGTCGCGGCCGAGCACCTGGAGCTCACCGGATGTGACGGGACTGACCGTGGAGATCATCTTCATCGTCGACGATTTGCCGGCGCCGTTGGGCCCGAGCATGGCGAAGGTCTCGCCCGGCTCGATGTCGAAGTCGATGCCATCGACGGCGCACTGGTCACCGAAGCGTTTGACGAGGTTACGGGCTCGAACGACGGACACCTTGTCACGGTAGCCCGGTTGAGGAATCGCCGACCCGGAAAATGCTCCCGTCCGATCCGGATGCGATAATCGGAGCCGTGAGCCCAGAGAAGAGCCATCCGTGACGGTCAAGCCACTGGACGGGATCCGAGTGGTGGAGATGGCGAGCTTCGTCGCCGCACCGAGCGCTGGTGTGATCATGGCCGACCTCGGCGCCGACGTGATCAAGATCGAACCCCCGAGCGGCGACACCTACCGCGGCCTGATGCGCCAGCCCAAGATCGATGGTCACCGGGTCGACTTCGATGCCGCGTTCGCCGTCGACAACCGGGGCAAACGGTCGGTGGCCCTGGACGTCACCACCGAGGCCGGACAGTCGATCATGCACCGTCTCGTGGCCACCGCCCAGGTGTTCGTGTGCAACATGTTGCCCGCCCGCCAGCAGCGGTACCGGTTCGATCCCGACAGTCTGAAGACCGTCAACCCGAGCCTCGTCCATGCCACGCTCACCGGCTACGGCACGAGGGGAGAGGAAGCGGATCGCCCGGGGTTCGACGTCACCGCCTATTTCGCCCGGGGTGGGTTCGCCGACTTGAGCAGCGATCCCGACACCGGCGAGCCGTCCCGGTTCCCGCAGGCGGCCGGGGACCACTCGAGCGGTCTGGCCCTGCTCGGCGGTGTCTTGGCCGCGCTTCGGTTGGCCGAACGAACCGGCGAGTTCCAGGTCGTGGAGACCAGCCTGCTCGCCAACTCCCTGTGGGCGATCGCCGGTGACGTGTCCACCGCACTGATCGACGGTCGACGGCCGGTGTCACGAAACCGTCACGAGGTGCTCAACGCCGCGGTCAACACCTATCGCTGCGGCGACGGCACCTGGATTCTGGTCAACATGCCCGTTCCGGCCACCTTTCCCGCCTTCTGCCGGCAGCTGGGTCTCGAGTGGGTGATCGATGACGAGCGGTTCACGACACCGCGCGACCGCTTCCGGAACATGGGCGAACTGGTGTCGATCATCGACGAACGGATGCTGACCAAACCGGCGGCCGAGTGGGGCCGGCTGCTCGACCAGGAGAACATCGTGTGGGCACCGGTGCAGCCGCTCGACGAGGTGGTGAAAGACAAGCAGATCCGGGCCAACGGCTACGTGGTCCCGCTGGCCCACGGCCTCGACACCAGCGGCGAGGCGCCCACGGTGACCGCCGCTGGCGAGGGTCAGCCGATCGAAACGGTGGCCGTCCCGATCAAGATGGCCGGGGTCGACGTCGGTCCGAACGGTCCGGTGCCGGCGGTCGGCGCGGACAGCCGGATGGTCCTGTCCGAGTTGGGTCTCGACGACGCCGAAATCGACGACCTGCGCCGGGCGGGCATCGTCACCGGCGACTGAGCGCGGCCGCCGGGGGCAGACCGGGCCCGTTCACCGAGGCATTCAGCGCTGTTGTCGCGCCGGGGCCCCGAGGATGGTGATCCCCGCCGTCACCGCCCGTGCTCCCGATCCAGGGTCGCGCCTATACGGGCGGCGTCGGCTCCGAGGCTGGACACCCCGATGCCGCGGTATCCCCATCCGGCCAGGTGCAGGCCACCGAGGCTCGTCACGTGCTCGTCGACCTGGCTCATCCAGGCGATGTGGCCGATCGGATACTGGGGGATGGAGGACCGTCGCACCCGCACCCAGGTGGGATCGACGGTCCGGCCCGTGATCCGGCCCAGCTCCGCCGACATCAGGGCGGCCAGCTCCTCGTCCGATCTCGCCATGATTCCCGGATCGGCGGCGCCACCGTAGATGCCCTTGGCCAGCTGGAAGCCGCTCGGGGCCCTCCCCGGCGCATACTCCGACTCGAAGAGGATGCCGAGGGCGCGGATGCCCGAGTCGGGTCCGGCCAGGGCGCCGAAGCCGGTAGGGAGCCGCAGCGAGCCGGCCGGGCCGCCGAGACCCACCACTGCCACCGCGGCGACCGGGCGATCGACCAGCAGGCTCGACAGCGGCTGGGGAAGAAGCGGTGCCGCCAGAGCCGGAGGAAGTGCCACCACCACGGCATCGGCCGTCTCGGTGCCACCCTCCCATGCGATCTGCCAGCGCCCGTCGCCGTCCGGCCGGACCGCCTTCACCCGGCTGTTCGGCCGGAAGCCCTCGCCGAGGTACGCGGCCAGGCGGGCCGCGATACCGGCCATACCATCGCGCGCCACGTGCACGCTGGCACGCTGCGCCCCGGCCGGGCGCTCTTTGCGTCTTCGCAAGCCGCCTCTCACCACGCTCCCGGCTGCTTCCTCCAGGGCCACCATCCTGGGGAACGCCGCCTGGATCGAGAGGGAGGCCGGGTCGCCGGCGAACACACCGTGGGCCATCAGGTTCGCGCCGAGACGACCGACGTCGCGACCGAAACGCCGGGTGAAGAAGTCGAGGATCGACTCCTCGCCGGCCGGCGGCGGGGTTTTCACCCAGGGCTCGGTGGCGGCCCGCAGTTTCGCCCGCCACGACACGAGCCGGCTGAAGAGGAACGCCGGCGATTCGGGTACCTCGAACAGCGTTCCCCGGTCGAAGACGAAGCGGGTGTGGGCCTCGCGGCGGGCGGCGACAAATGGCACCTCGGCCGCCTCGAAGATCGGCGTCAGATCGGGGTTGGGCAGCAGCAGCGAGCCGGCGGCCGGTTCGAGCAGGAAGCCGTCCTGGTGAATCGTTCGAGCCACCCCGCCGGGCTCATCCGACGCCTCGAGAACCACGGGCGTCCCGCCCCGGCGCCGTAGCTCAGCGGCCACGAGCAGGCCACCCAGCCCGCCTCCGACCACGATCACATGCTGCATCTCCCACCTCCCCGCTACGCGGTCCTCTGGTCGACGGCTCGTCGTCACACGGTCCGTGAGAACGTGGGCCGGTCGGCCGTCGTCCTGCCCAGGTAGACGTCGAACACCATGGCGATGTTCCTGATGAACACCCGGCCCAGCTCCGAGGCGACGATGGCGTCGCCGTCCACCCGCACCATGCCTTCCTCCACGGCACCGCCGGGGCCGGTCAACTCGGCGACCTCGGCGGCAAAGTAGCTCTCGAAGTCGATGCCGAACTCGGCTTCCACCGCGGCCGGTCGAACGACGCCGTTGCACATCAGCTCGGTGATCACGTGGCGGCGGATCCGATCGTCCGGGCTCAATGGCACCCCCCGTTCCACGGGCAGCTCGCCGGCGTCGACCGCCGTGTAGTAGGCGTTCAGCCGCTTGTGGTTCTGGGCGTAGGCGCCGGCCACATCGGAGATACCCGAGGTGCCCAGCGCGACCATCTCGGTACCCCGCTTGGTGGTGTATCCCATGAAGTTGCGGCTCAGCGTGCCTTCGTCGAACGCCGACGACAGCTCGTCGTCGGGTAGGGCGAAGTGGTCCATCCCGATGGCCCGGTAGCCGGCCGAGACCAGGCCGTCGGACACGAGCGCCAGCAGCGCGAACTTGGTGTCCCGATCCGGGAGGGTCTCGGGGTCGATCCGCTTCTGATTGGGCTTGACCCAGGGCACATACGCGAAGGAGTACACCGCCAGGCGGTCGGGCCGAAGCTCGAGGACACGCTCCAGTGTGGTGCCCATCGAGTCAACGGTCTGGCCCGGAAGGCCATAGATCAGATCGATGTTGATCGAATCGAAACCCAGCCGGCGAGCCTCCAGGTGCAGGTCGCGGGTCTGCTCCCAGGTTTGGTTTCGTCCGATCAGCTGCTGCACCTCGGGATCGAGATCCTGCACCCCCATGGACACCCGGTTGAAACCGAGGTCGCGCAGTACCGTCAGGTGCTCGACCGATGTGACCCGAGGATCGACCTCGAGGGCGACCTCGGCGTCGGCCGCCAGTTCGAAACGCTCGAGCAGAGACCGATGGAAGCCGGCGAGTTCATCGGGGGTGTAGTAGGTGGGGGTCCCCCCTCCCCAGTGGTACTGGGCGAGCGTGCGACGCTCACCGAGATACCGGCCCACGAGATCCGCTTCGGAGAGCACGCGCTCGAGATAGACGTCGGCCAGGCTCCGCTGCCGGGTCACCACAACGTGGCAACCGCAGAAGGAGCAGCGGGCGTCGCAGAACGGGAGGTGGACGTAGAGCGACAGC
>JBFHME010000005.1:0-49580 GCA_041594435.1 Acidimicrobiales bacterium | reverse complement strand
GCGTCGGGCCGTCCCCGGCGATCGGGTCGGCGCGGCCGCTGGAAATGGCTCGTCGGTCTCGCCGTCTTCGCCGTTCTGGCCGCCGGCGCGCTCTACGGCGGCATGCTCGTCAGCCGGGCCCAGCCGGTGACCACGGTCATCGAGAACACCCTTCCCACCTTCGCCGTCGACGACTACCGAGCCATGACCGTCGCCGACGTCGAGGCCGCTGCGGCCCGCTACGCCTGGACCGTGAACGTGACCGAGCGGTACCAGGACGGCACCGAACCGGGTCGGATCCTCTCCCAGCAGCCGGCTCCGGGGTTCAAGCTCCAGGCCGGGGAGTCGGTGTCGATCGAGGTGTCGCTCGGCCCGGTCCTCCACGCCGTACCCGAACTCACCGGACGCGCGCTCGAGGATGCGGAGGCCACGATCGAGGCCATGGATCTCGTGGTCGGCAACATCGAGGAGATCAACGACGAGGACATTCCGGCCGGGGTGGTCATGGAGGCCACGGTCGACGGTCGACCGGTGCAGGTGGCCGACGAGTACGTGACCGGCACCGTGATCGATCTCGTGGTGTCGAGCGGACCCGAGGCCCGGACGGTTCCGAATCTGGTGGGATCGACGCAGGGTCAGGCCGAAACCCAGCTGAAGGATCGGGGTCTGGTCATCAACGTCGCCCAGGATTATTCCGAGACCGTGCCGGAGGGCGACATCATCAGCACCAATCCGGCCTCCGGTACCGAGGTGGCACGGGGCACCACGGTCACCGTGGTCGTCTCCCAGGGTCTGCCGTTCGTCACCGTTCCCGAGGTCGTCGGACTCCCCGCAGCCGAGGCGGCCGACATCCTGGAGACCGCGGGCTTCGTGGTGGTCGACACCGAAGGACCGCCCAACCGCCCCGTCATCAACACCGATCCGGCGGAAGGCACGAGCCACCGGAAAGGCACCAGCATCCGGATCTTCGTCAGCCTCGGCTGAGTGGACCTGATCGCAGGGTCGAGTCCCGGCGAAACTAATCGGCCGTGAAGGTGTTGAGCTCCCGGTACATCTCGACGACCACCGGGTCGATCTCGCCCGGCGGGGTCGACTGCAGCGCCAGGAGCTTCGACACGTCGCCCTCCACGAGGATCTTCCCGCCGAAGAACGCCTGCATCAGCGCCTCCTGATCCCTGGTGACGAAGGCCGCCTTCGCGGTGTCGTAGTCGACGGTGACCGTGAGGTCCGGTTCGTCGAGGTGGTCGTAGTCGATGATGGTCTGACCCTCCGTGGTGTCGATGTGGCCCTCCATCACACCGGCGTCGCCGTGAGGGATGGCGGTGATCACGACGTTGATACGGGCGGCGACCACCGGTTCGGGGAGGCGATCGGCGTAGTCGGCCCGAAGCTCCCGGGCGGCGGTGATCCATTCGGGTGACAGGAAGGGGTGTTCGGCCACCTTCGTGAGGCTACTGGTTCGGCGGCCGATGATGACGGGAATCCAGTGCCGTGACGTGGTTGCCTGTACTCTGGTCACGTGGGGCAAAGCGACGGATTCACCCTCGACGAGCAGCTGTGTGTGGCCGTCTACAACGCGTCGCGGGCCATGAACAGCTGCTATCGCCCGCTCCTCGACCGAATCGGTCTCACCTACAGCCAGTACACCGTGATGCTCGTGTTGTGGGAGTACGATCAGGTCACCCTGCGGGATCTCGGCGGGCTTCTGCACCTTGATTCCGGAACACTCTCGCCCCTGCTCAAGCGCCTGGAGCGGCAGGGCTTCATCACCCGGCGTCGCGACGAGGATGACGAGCGGGTTCTGCGCATATCGCTGACCGACGACGGCCGTGATCTGCGCGCCCTGGCCAGGAAGGTTCAGATCGAGGTGGAGGCCATGACGGGGCTCGCCACCGGAGAACTCGTGGTACTCCGTGATCAGCTCATCTCACTGTCGGAGCACCTGCGCGACGCGGCGAACCGACGCTGACGCCGTCGCGGGAATCGACGGCCGTCGCAGCTTCGAGCCCGCTCGGAGCGACGGCCGCAGCGGTCGGGAACGGCTGCGAATCAATTAGCCTGGAGCCGTGTCCTCCCACGACGAAACGCCAGGCGCCGGCGCAACCCGGGCTCACCTCACGACCGATGACGTGGCCAAGGTGGCCAAACTCGCGCTGCTCGAACTGTCCGAAGACGAGCTCAACACCTTCACCGGACAACTCGACGCCGTCCTCGATCTGGCCGAGCAGCTCAACGAGTTCGACATCGGTGACGTCCCGCCGACCGCCCACCCGTTCGGGCTGGTCAACGTCTTCCGTGACGATGTCGCCGCCGTCGGGCACGACGCCGAGGTGATGCGGGAGGAGGCGCTGGCCGCCGGCCCCGAGGTCGAGGCCCACCAGTTCAAGGTTCCGCCCGCCCTGGGGGAGGCGCCGTGAACTCCGCACAATCCGCCGACCTCGACTCGGTCATCGGCATCGCACAGGCTGTTCGGGCCGGAGAGCGCTCGGCTGTCGACGTGCTGGAGCAGCATCTCGCCCGTATCAGCGAACGCGACGGCGACATCGCCGCCTTCAACACCGTGACCGACGATGCCGCCCGGCAGCAGGCCGGCGCGATCGACGCCTCGGTTCAGGCCGGGGAAACCGTCGGCCCACTCGCCGGCGTCCCGATCGCCCTCAAGGACAACATGTGCACACGCGGCGTGACCACCACCTGCTCGTCGCGCATCCTCGAACACTGGGTGCCGCCGTACGACGCCACGGTCGTCGAACGGCTGGCCGCCGCCGGGGCGGTCATCGTCGGCAAGACCACCCTCGACGAATTCGCCATGGGCTCCTCCACCGAGAACTCGGCCTTCGGTCCCACCCGCAATCCGCTCGACACCAGCCGGGTTCCGGGCGGATCCTCCGGTGGCTCGGCCGCCGCCGTGGCCGCCGGATTCGCCGCCGCCTCCCTCGGTTCCGACACCGGCGGTTCGATCCGCCAGCCGGCCGCACTGTGCGGGCTGGTCGGCATGAAACCGACCTACGGAGCCGTCAGCCGTTACGGCCTGGTCGCCTTCGCGTCCTCGCTCGACCAGATCGGTCCCTTCACCCGGACGGTGGCCGAATCGGCCGCCATCTATGACGTGATCGCCGGGCCCGACCCACGAGACTCCACATCGATTCCTCAGCCGCACGCACCGGTGACCACGGCTCTCGGCGAGGGCATCGACGGCCTGCGCGTCGGTGTCATCACCGAGCTGAGTGGTCGGGGTAACGACGCCTTCGAACCCGAGGTCACGGAGGCCACCGTCGCGGCCGCCGAAGCGCTGTCGGGGATCGGGGCCAAGGTCGAGGATGTCTCGATCCCCACCGCGGTGGCCGGCCTGTCGGCCTACTACATGATCGCCCCGGCTGAAGCCTCATCGAATCTGGCCCGCTACGACGGGGTGCGCTACGGGCTCCGTGAACCCGGCCCGAACACCGCGTCGATGATGGCCGCCTCCCGAACCGCCGGGTTCGGTGACGAGGTGAAACGGCGCGTCATGCTGGGCACGTACGCGCTCTCGGCCGGCTACTACGACGCCTTCTACGGCAAAGCCCAGCGAATCCGAACCCTGATGATCCAGGAATTCGATCGGGTCTACGAGGACTTCGACGTCCTGCTGTCGCCCACCTCGCCGTGTGTGGCCTTCGAATTCGGGGCCAAAGCCGATCCGGTGACCATGTACTACAACGACGTCTGCACCATCCCGTCGAACCTCACCGGTCACCCGGCCATCTCGGTGCCCTTCGGCACCGGAGCGCACGGGCTCCCGGTCGGGGTGCAGGTTCTGGCCCCGATGCTGGGTGAACCGGTCATGTATCGGGTGGCGGCCGCACTGGAAGGAATGGCTCCGTGACCGACACCGTCAACGCCCCCGATACGGCCCTCCACACCGCCACGGCCAGACAGCTCGGCCACGAGCCCGGCCTCCTGCCCGACGGCTGGGAGATGGTCATCGGGCTCGAGGTCCACGCCGAGCTGGCCACCGAGTCCAAGATGTTCTCGCCCGCCCCCAACCGCTTCGGGGGCGAGCCGAACACCAACGTGCACCCGGTCTGCCTCGGGCTGCCCGGCACGCTCCCGGTGGTGAACCGCAAGGCGGTCGAGCTCTCGATCCGCGTCGGTCTCGCTCTCAACTGCACGGTCGGCCGGTGTATCTGGGCGCGGAAGAACTACTTCTATCCGGACATGGCGAAGGACTACCAGATCAGCCAGTACGACCAGCCGCTGAACGTGGACGGTCACCTGGAGCTGCCGTCCGGGGCGGTGATCGGCATCGAGCGGGCCCACATGGAGGAGGACGCGGGCAAGACGGTGCACGTCGGCGCCGACGGCCGCATCAACTCCGCCGGGTACTCGCTGGTCGACTACAACCGAGCCGGTGTGCCGCTCCTCGAGATCGTCAGCCGGCCCGACATCAGCGGACCCGAGCAGGCCAAGGAGTACGTTGAGGAGTTGCGGTCGATCCTTGTCGCCATCGGCGCGTCGGACGGCAAGATGGAGGAGGGCTCGCTGCGGGTCGACGCCAACGTGTCGGTTCGGCCCGTCGGCTCAAACGAGCTACGCACCCGCTGCGAGGTCAAGAACGTCAACTCCCTTCGCTCCATCGGACGGGCCATCACCTATGAGGCGCAACGCCATGTGCAGCTCTACGAATCGGGTGAGGCCCCCATCCAGGAGACCCGCCACTGGGACGAGGAGGCCGGGCGAACCCGGCCCGGCCGGTCCAAGGAGGAGGCGGAGGACTACCGGTACTTCGCCGACCCCGACCTGGTTCCCATCGACCCGTCGCCGGAGTGGATCGCCGAGATCGCCGCATCCTTGCCGGCGCTGCCCAAGGAACGACGCGACGCCCTGATCGAGCGGGGCGGCTCGGCGGAGGAGGCGGCGATCGCGGTCGGCCGGGCGCTCGACGCACTGGCGCTGGCCGCCATCGACGCCGGAGCCGACGCCGACCGGGTTCTCACCCACGTCCGCAACAACCTCGCCGTCGACGGGGCCGAGACGCTCGACGCCTCCGACTTCGCCGAGCTCGCGAAGATGGAGACCGGCGGGGCGCTCACGGCGACCCAGGCGAAGCAGGTGTTGGCCGAGATGGTCGAGACCGGCAACGACCCCGCTTCGATCGCCGCCGCCCGCGGGTTCGAGGCCATGGACACCGGCGAGCTGGAGTCGTTGGTCGACCAACTCATCGCCGAGCATCCCGACGAGTGGGCCCGGTTCAACTCGGGCGACGACGGGGATCGCAAGAGAATGCAGGGCTTCTTCACCGGTCAGATCATGAAGGCCACGAAGGGTCAGGCCGACGGCAAGGTCGTCAACCAGCTCCTCTCGAGCAAGGCGGCCGGCTGAGCCGCCTCCCCATCAACCTGAGCATTGGTGGGTTGGTGACCCGCGGAACGGGTCACCAACCGACCAATCCTCGCCTGACCGGGTCATCTTGCCGCAAAAGTTCGGGTGGGGTTTGGGCTGGTCGGGTCCTGTCCCGACCGGAACTTTTCCCGACCTTCTGGTAAACCGAAAGAGGCGGTCGGGCGTCTAGGGACGTGATGAGTGTGGTGACGATGGAAGGAAGGCAAACCGGTTCTGCTGCGCCTCGTGCCGAATCATCGCTGCCGGCCCTCTACGACACCCACTACAAGACCATGGTGAGACTGGCGTCCATGTACGTCGACCAGCAGGAAGCGGCCGAGGAGGTCGTTCAGGACGCCTTCGTGAAACTCCTGAACGGCAGGTACCGGGTGGCCCAGGGAGCCGAGGTGGCCTATCTGAGGCGGATGGTCGTCAACGGAGCCCATTCGGCGCTGCGAAAGAGGCGGGTTCGTCGCCGGCACGTGCCGGACAAGCCCGGCCCGGTCGCTGCCGCCGAGGAGGAGGGTGTCAGTCGCAGCGAACGTGAACGGATCCTCCATGCGGTACGCCAACTCCCCAAGAACCAGGCGGCGGTGATCGTGTTGCGGTACTACCTCGATCTCTCCGAAGCCGAGATCGCCGAGACGCTGGGTATCGCCCGCGGCTCGGTGAAGTCGCACGCTCACCGCGGCCTGGCCAGGCTGCAGAGCATTCTCGGCCCCCAATCGATGCCCGGGCAAACGCAAACCGACGCCGCCGACGACACGCAACAGGAGGGGGGCGATGGCCTCACCTGACGACTTCAAGGATCTGGAGCAGCGGCTGACCCGGGCGTTCCGGTCCCACGGCGACTCCATCGAGCCGCTACCGGACGCATACTCCCGTCTGGCCCGAGCGGTCAACGAAACCCCCGCCGGCTTCCGGCGGATCCGGGGCCTGCTCGGGCCGCTTCGGGGAGGCGACGGACTGCTCGTGACGTCAGGCGATTCGTGGCGGCCACTGGCGTTCGTCGCCGCGATCGGAGTCGTCGCCGCGCTCGGCGGTTACAGCCTGTACAACCTTGCGTCGTCACCGGCGGAGACCGCCACGGCCGCCCCTGCCACCGCCAAGGCGTCCGATCTGGTGGCCCGTCCTGGCGGGTCCGCAGACGATGCCGAGACGGGGCAGCCCGGAACCGGGCAGCTCGACGGTGCCGATTCCACCTCGTCGGATGCCCGGATCGCCGGCAGTGCCGACAATCCAGCCCGCTCATCGGTTCCGTCGGACGCCGCGGCGGGCGGCACGGCGTCGAGCATCGCAGGCAATCCCCTGGAGCGGTTCGCCGGCCGGACCTACGCGCCGGTCCGGGTCACCACGCTCGCGGCCGCCGAGGCGTTTCTGGATCTGCTCGGGATCGACGATGTCGTGCTGGAGGAGCAGGCGGATGGCGTCATCGTCAGCCGGGAGTCCGCGGTCGTCACCACGCTGACGGTCGCAGCCAAGGGCGACGGGTTCATGGTGGTCGATGCCCGGTCCGATCGGCTGGACCTGACGATCGACGGTCCGACCACCATCGATCCGACATCCGATGACATCGTCGACGACACGGTCGTGTCGGCGCCGATCGAGGTGTCGGGCACGATGGCGAACCCCGGCAGCGGCGTGACCGTGTCGCTTCGTTCCGTTGTCGACGGTTCGTTGCTCGGCCTGGCTTCGGTCCCAGCGGTTGTGCCCGGCGAGGACGGAGACGGCTATCGGCTGTCGTTGCCGGTCACCGGCGCCGAACGGGCCTGGGTGGTGGCCACCGTGGCCGACGCCGACGGCGGCGTCGGGGCGCTCGCCGCCCGATCCGTCCTCTACACCGGTCGCCGTGATCCATCCCGGTACACCGTGGTCGGTCTAGCTCCCGATGATCCCGACGGTGGTCTGGTCGTTCGCTCGACGCCGAGCGGTCCACAGGTCGGTGTCATCGAACTGGGTTCGACCGACGTTCGCCGTCGCCCGGTGCCGCCTCGCGTGGTCGACGGCCGTGTCTGGTGGGCGATCGTCGACACCACCGGACTGGAGGGCTGGGCCGCCGCCCGCTACCTGGCCGTCGACGAGAACCCGGCCGAGGCCACGATGATCGAGCTGGCCCGGTTGGTGATCGCGGGCGCCATCGAGGGCGATCCGACGGTCACCGGGCGGCTCGGGCTGCGCAAGCCGGTCTTCGTCGGCTCGATCGTCGATCCCCGCCCGGTTTCCGGTCCGGCCGATGTACGGGCCCTTCTCGCAACGAGACGCAAGGTGAAGAACGGTGTCGGTGGTCCGGCCGTGTTGGCGGACTTCTACGGCTTCGAGCGTTGGGCCGAAGCGGAGGTGTTCGTTCCGACGGGTTACCGGGAGGAGGGGGCTGCCGCCGGTGCCCAGGCTTTCTTTGGTGATCTGCCCTCCGTCGTCATCCGGTCGTTCAACCCGACCACCGGTGGCTGGGAACGAGTCCACCTGTTCGTCAGCCGCGACGGCGACCGGCCGACGCTGGTCGGCATCGTGCGCGAGTCCGAACCGCTGCCGGCATCCTCGACCGAGCCGGAAGGCCCCACGACGGGACCACCGTCGGACACCGACGGATAGACCGGCGCATCACACTCCCAGCACCAGCCAACGGTTCGAGCGCCATCGACGCCAGAGGAAGAAGGCCCGGGTGGCCATGAACACGGTGATCGCCGCCCACAGCCAATTGAGGCTGCGCCCCGAATCGAGCAACCACCAGGCTTCCAACGCGAAGACCCCGGCGGATACCATCATGGTTCGGCCGAGGTACGACATGTCGCCGGCACCGATCAGAATACCGTCGAGCGCGAACACGTAGCCGTTCAACGGCTGGGTGAACCCCACCCAGACCATGATGGCGACCGTTGCCGCCACGACCTCCGGATCGGTACTGAAGACACGGGCCAGCGGTTCCCGGACGGCGATCACGGCGAGGCCCATCACGATCCCGACGGCGATGTCGAGCTGGATCATGCGACGAGCGGCCGCCTTTGCCCTTTGCGCCGATCCGGCTCCCAACCACTTGCCGGTCAGCGCCTGGCCGGCGATGGCCACGGCGTCGAGGGCCAGGGCCAGCGTGGACCAGATCTGAATCCCGACCTGGTAGGCGGCCAGTGGAGCGGTGCCGATGCGAGCTGCCACCGCAGCGGCGAGCGTGAACGATCCCCGCAATCCGATCGAGCGCAGAACGAGCGCCCTCCCGAGCCAAGCCAGCGCTCGGATCGCGTGCGGATCGGGTCGAAGTCCGACTCCGGCCGAACGGCACCAGGCCACGATTCGACGCACGAACACCAGACCGGTCGCCACCTGCGCGATCACCGTGGCCAGCGCGGAGGCTCCGATGCCGTAGTCGAGGAACACGATCAGCACCACCTCGATGATGAGGTTGGCCGCCGCTCCGAACACGGCGATGACCAGTGGGGTGCGGGCGTCCTGGCGTCCGTTGAAGGCCCCGGACCCGGCGAGGACCAGGAACATGAAGGGAAGACCGATGAGGCTGATGCGAAGGTACCGGGTGGCTGCCACCAGCGGCTCGCCGGATCCGCCGAGGAGCCGCAGCATGGGCTGGTCGGTCAGGCCGATCAGCGCGGCGAACGCCAAACCCAGTGCGGCGGCCAGCCACAATCCCTGGAGCGACTGGTAGGCGGCGTCGCCGTCGCGTTCGGCCCCCACCAGCCGGGCCACGCTGGCCGTTGTTCCGTAGGCCAGGAAGATGACGAGAGCATGCGTCGACAGCAGCACGGTCGAGGCGAGGGCCAGTCCGGCCAACTCGTCGGTGCCCAGCCTTCCGACGATCGCCGTGTCGGCCAGAACGTACAACGGCTCGGCCACCAGGGTTCCGAAAGCCGGAACGGCCAGGCGGGCGATGTCCCCGTCGTAGGGCGAGCGCAGGTGTCGGGCCACCGCCCCCGGATCGTCTGCCATTGTTTGCAGTATGCCCGTACCCTCCTGCGCTTCGAGAACCGGCCGTGAAACCGTGGTGGGGCCGTGACGGCGTGGCCGTGCCGGGATCGACCGGTCGACGGTCGGCTGTAGGGTGGAGCGGTGCTCGACGAGTCAACCAGCTGCTATCGCCACCCGCAAACGAAGGCCGCGGTCGAATGCCAGCGTTGCGGTCGTCCGATCTGCCCTGAGTGCATGCGACAGGCATCGGTCGGGCATCACTGCCCCGATTGTGTGGCCGGTCAAGGCCAACAGGTGTACACGGCTCGAAACCTCATGAACCAGCGGCCGCCGGTCACCACGGCGCTCATCGCCGCCAACGTCGTGGCGTTCGTGTTCCAGGTCGGCACCAATGGCGCCTTGACCCGTTGGGGTCTGCTTTTCGGGCCGGCCATCGATTTCGGCGAGTGGTGGCGGATCATCACCGGCGGCTTCCTTCACGCCGGTCTGCTGCACATCGGTTTCAACATGTATGCACTCTGGATCTTCGGGCCCGCACTCGAAAAGGGCGTTGGTGCCCTGCGTTTCGCCCTGATCTACGTGGCCGGCCTGCTGGGCGGCTCATTGGCTGTGCTCCTGTTCGACTTCAACCAGTCGACCCTCGGCGCATCGGGCGCGGTGCTGGGTCTGGCCGGCGGGCTGGCCGCCGTGTTGATGACCAGGGGCGTCAACATCTTCCAGACGTCACTCGGCGCCATCTTCCTGATCAACCTGGCGCTTCCCGTCCTGGTACCCGGGATCTCGTTCTGGGGTCACGCAGGGGGCATCCTGGGCGGTTTCCTGGCCGGACTTGCCGTGTCATGGCTACCCGAGCGAGCTGGTGTCGCCGACCGGGCGGCGACCGCAGCGGCCGGGATCCTGGCGGCGGGGCTGTTCGCGGCTGCGCTGTTCATCGGTCAGGGTGGCAGTCTGGCGCTGGGGTGACGGTGGCGTCATCCGAAGGCGCAGCACGGTTGACCCGATACCCGGCAGGCGGATTGGCGTTTGCCGGACCGACCTGGCCACCATGGGCTTGATGACAAACGATCGCGGCCGGTGAGAGCCTACGAACGACTGATCGCCATCTGCATTTCCACGGTGATGGTCATGGCCGGACAGGGGGTGGTGTCGCCGGTCCTGCCGCTGTTCGCGGACAGCTTCGGCGTGTCCACGGCGATGGTCGGGGCCACCGTGACTGCCTTCGGGCTCGCCCGGTTGATCACGAACGTGCCGGCCGGACTGTTCGCCGACCGCCACGGCCGCCGGCTCCTGCTGATCGGCGGCCCGCTCATCACCGCGATCGGCATGTTGGGCTCGGGCCTGTCGGGGTCGATCTGGTTGCTGCTCGTGTTCCGCTTCGTGGCCGGTCTGGGCTCCGGTCTCTACATGACCGGCGCTCAGATCTACGTGCTCGATATCGCCAAGCCCGCCCAGACGGCACGTTTCATCGCCATCAACCAGGCGGCGTTGCTGGTCGGCATAAGCATCGGCCCGGCGCTCGGCGGTGTGCTGGCCGACCGCTACGGGCTGGCCACTCCCTTTCTGGTCGTCGCCGGCACGGCGCTGCTGACCGCCGTCTACGGATTCGTCCGACTGCCTGAGACCCTGATCGAGCGAACCGCCCCGTCGGCCACCGCAGCGCCGACGGGAGCTGCGGCGGCGCCGTCTCGCTGGTCGGTGTTGGGTTCGATCGATTTCCTTGCGGTTGCGCTGGTGTCCTTCGCCGTGTTCTCGATCCGGGCCGGGGTCCGTCAGACACTCGTTCCGCTGCAACTCAATCGGGAGTTCGGCCTCGGTGTCGATGATCTCGGCGCCCTGTTCACGGCGCTCGGTTTCATCGGTATCGTGCTGATCGGTCCGGCCGGGTGGGTCGCCGATCGATTCAACCGCAAGGTCATCATCGTCCCCACCGCCCTCCTGATCGCAGGGGGGATCGGTATCGTTTCCATCGCCGACACGCTGGCCGTGTTCATTGCCGGTCTGACCATCTCGGCCGTTGGGTCGAGCATCACGGGTCCGGCCCCGGCCGCCTATGTCGCCGATCTGGTCTCGGAGGACCGCCGGGGTCAGGCCATGGGGTTGTACCGGACCGCCGGTGACTTCGGCGTGGTGGCCGCTCCCGTCCTCGGCGGGGCGGTGGCCGACGCCGTTTCCATCCCGTTCGCCATCGCGATGAACGCCGTGCTCATCGGCGCGGCGGCACTGTTCTTCCTGTTCTTCGCCTCGTCGACGGCACCGGAACGGCGCCACGGTGACGTGGTGTCGGTTCGCGACGAACCCGGACCTCTCACCGAAGTTCGGCGATGAGTTCGCGCAACCTGGCGCTGTCGTTCTCGTCGGCCACGGGAATCGAGAACTCGATACGGTCAACCCGTCCGGAGAATCGTTCGCGCAGCTTGGCCCCGATCTCGTCATAGGTGCCGATCGTGGCCATGGTGTGGAGCATGTCGTCGTCGACGAGCGACGGGAGGTCGTCCCACCGCTGCTCCCGGGCGAGCGTCGAGGCCTCCCGAGCGATGTCGGTCCACCCGTGCACGGCGAACGCCCGACGGTACGTCGGGGTGGACAGGTAGAACGCAACCCGCTCCCGGACCGTGGCGCTGACCTTCTCCAAGGTGTCGGTGTCGGGAGCCGTTCCGATCAGTGGTTTCAGGCAGATCTCGACCTCGTCGACGTCACGTCCGGCCCGGGCCGCGCCCCTGGCCACGGCGGGAAGGACCTCGGTGTCGATGAACGCCGCCGTGCACACCGGGTGGAGCCGCACCCCGTCGGCCACCTCGCCGGCCACGGCGCACATGTTCGGGCCGATGGCGGCCACCGATATCGGAATGTCGGGATGATCGATCGGACCGGGGTTGAACAGTGGCACCATCAGGTTCAGCCGGTAATGCTCGGTGTCGACATCGAGGCGGGTGCCATGCTGCCAGCAGTCCCAGACGGCTCGAACCGCTCGAACGTAGTCCCGCATCCAGGGAGCCGGTGCCGACCATTGTTGTCCGAAGCGCCGTTCCACATGGGCTCTGACCTGCGTGCCGAGCCCGAGGTTGAACCGACCACCCGACAACTTCTGCAGCGACCAGGCCGACATGGCGGTGATGGTCGGGCTGCGGGGAAAGGCCATGGCCACGGAGGTACCGAGTCCGATCGTCGAGGTGGAGCCGGCGGCAAGGGCCAGCAGTTGATACGGATCGTCCTTCGTCTCCTCGACAAGGATGGCGTCGAGCCCCGCTGCTTCGGCCACCGGGGCGAGAGCGGCAACCTGGTCGATTCGTAGCGGGGTGGCCGGTTCCCGCAGACCGGGATCCAACTTGCCCAGGGGCAGCAGCGACTCGACGAGCATGCCATCGACCGTAGCGGTCCCGCCCGCCGCGGGGCGATCCGGATCCGGCACGGTCTCCGATCGAGGTTTCCCGTCGCCCACGGCCGAGGTCTAGTCTGGAAGCGGCAATCGACGGGTCGTCGCCATCGGCGCACCGTCGACCGGCTCGATGAGACTCGAAAAGAGAGGTTGCGATGTCCGCAACGAAGTGGTTGTACGCCTTTGATGAGATCGACCAGGCCCAACAGCACGTCGGGGGTGATTGGGACGCCGTGCGAAGCCTTCTCGGCGGCAAGGGTGCGAACCTGGCCGACATGACCCGCCTGGGTGTGCCGGTGCCGCCCGGCTTTGTCATCACCACGGAGGCCTGCAACGCCTACACCGACGCCGGCGGTCGGGTGCCCGACGGCCTGTGGGATCAGGTCATGGAAGCGATGAGCAGGCTGGAGGAGGCCACGGGTAAGCGGTTCGGCGACCCTGATCGGCCCCTGCTGGTGGCCTGTCGCTCGGGCGCCCGGTTCTCGATGCCGGGCATGATGGACACGGTTCTCGACATCGGCCTCAACGACAAGGTGGTCGAGGGGATGATCGCCGCCACCGGCGATGAACGGTTCGTGCTCGACTCGTACCGCCGTTTGCTGCAGATGTTCGGCGGCGTGGTGCTCGGGGTGGACGACGAGTCCTTCGAAGCGGTCCTCCGATCCAAACGGCGGGCTCGCGGTGTGGCCAGCGACGAGGAGTTGACGGCCGCCGACTGGCGCGACGTGATCACCTCGTTCAAGTCCGTCATCAGCCGGCAGGCCGGCGAACCGTTTCCGGATGAACCGGTCGAGCAACTGAAGCTGGCCACGAGAGCGGTGTTCGAGAGCTGGGCCAGCCGGCGGGCCCACGACTACCGGGAGGCCGCCGGGATCGCCCACGATCTGGGAACCGCGGTCAACGTGGTCACGATGGTCTTCGGAAACATGGGCGATGGCTGCGCCACCGGTGTGGCGATGAGCCGCGACGCCACCACCGGCGAGGACCGTCTCGAGGGCGATTACCTCCTCAACGCCCAGGGCGAAGACGTGGTGGCCGGCATCCGACCGACCAGACCCATCGCCGATCTGGCGTCCGAGATGCCCGAGGTTGCCCACCAGTTCGCCGATATCGCCAAGCGCCTGGAACGTCACTACCGCGACATGCAGGACATGGAGTTCACGGTCGAGAAGGGTCGCCTCTGGCTGCTGCAGACCCGAACCGGAAAACGAACGGCGCAGGCCGCCGTGCGTATCGCCGTGGACCTGGCCAACGAGGGGCTGATCTCCCGGGAGGAGGCGGTGCTCCGGGTGAGCGCCGATCAGATCGATTTCTTCCTCCACCCCCAGTTCGCCAGGGCTGCGCTCGCCGAGGCCGAGCCGCTGACCACTGGCCTCAACGTGTCGCCCGGCGCTGCCGTCGGGGTGGCTGCGTTCGACCCGGATCTGGCCGAACGGTGGGCGTCGGAGGGTCGCGAAGTCGTCCTGGTTCGACCCGACACCAAACCCGACGACGTCCACGGCATGCTGGCCGCCGCGGGAATTCTCACCTCGAGTGGTGGTCGGACCAGCCACGCCGCGTTGGTGGCCCGGCAGTTCGGCAAACCGGCGGTGGTTGGAGCCAGCGAGATCGAGATCGATCTGTCCGCTCGCACGCTGTGGGTCGGGCGAACCCAGATCAACGAGGGTGATCCGATTTCGGTCGACGGAACGACCGGTCACGTCTATCAGGGACGGATCGAGACCGTGGCCCCCGATATCGACAACGAATGGCTGTCCACGCTGCTCGAGTGGGCCGACGGATTCCGCACGCTCGGAGTGCGGGCGAACGCCGATGATCCCGTCGAGGCCGAACGGGCCCGTCGCTACGGGGCCTACGGCATCGGCCTGTGCCGAACCGAGCACATGTTCTTCGCTGCCGACCGTCTCCCGATCATGCAGGCCATGATCACCGCGCCGACCGCGGCCGAGCGCCGCGAGGCCATCGCCGCCCTGCTACCGCTCCAACGGGCCGATTTCCTCGGCATGTTCCGCGTCATGGATGGTCTTCCCGTCATCATCCGGTTGCTCGACCCGCCGTTGCACGAGTTCCTGCCCAGCTTCGACGAGCTGAGCGAACAGATCGCCGATCTCCGCATCCGGCTGCTGAAAGCGGGCGACCTCACCCAGGTCGACGAGCTCGTCGACCGGATGACCACAACCCGCCGGCTTCGGGATCGGGTGGAGGACCTTCGCGAGGCCAATCCGATGCTCGGCCTCCGTGGCGTCCGTCTCGGTCTGCGGATTCCCGAGTTGATCAGGATGCAGACCCGGGCCATCGTGGAGGCGGCTCTCGACGCCAAGTCCGAGGGCGTCGACGTGAAGACCGAGATCATGGTGCCCCTCGTCAGCCACGCCACCGAGATGCAGGCGGCCCGGGCGCTGATCAGCGACGAAATGGAAGAGGTGTTCGCCGAGCGTCACGATTCGGTCGACCACATCTCGATCGGCACCATGATCGAGGTGCCCCGTGCTGCGCTCACCGCAGGCGAGATCGCAGCTCACGCCGAGTTCTTCTCCTTCGGCACGAACGACCTCACGCAGACGACGATGGCTCTCAGCCGTGACGATGCCGAAGCCAAGTTCCTGCTCGAGTATCTCGCCGATCAGATCGTGGACGACAACCCGTTTCGCACGCTGGACGAGCGAGGAGTCGGACGTCTGATGACGATGGCCATCGAAGAAGGCCGGGCCACCCGGGCCGACCTCGTCGTCGGCATCTGCGGTGAGCACGGTGGCGAGCCGGATTCGATCGCCCTGTGCCAGAGGCTCGGCCTCAACTACGTGAGCTGCTCCGCCTATCGGGTGCCGGTCGCCCGCCTGGCGGCTGCCCACGCCGCACTCCGGTCCGAGGCCGACGGACACTGATCGTTATCCGGCGGTGACCCTCAGCGGGGCCGCCGTTGGAGTCGGTCAGCCGGTGACCGGCGACGCGATCGCCACGACGTTGTCCGTGTAGCTGCGGGCGTTGTAGTCGAATTCGCCGCCGCAGGTGATGAGCGCCAACCTCGACGGTCCCGATCGGGCGAACACGTTGTCGAAGGGCAGGTTGGTCTTGTCGACCTGTATGAGTTCGTCGACGATGAAGCTCCGGGTTGAGCCGTCGTCGAATCCGATGGTGACCATGTCACCCGCTTCGAGCTGGTCGAGGTAGCGGAAGGCGCCCGGGACGCCGCCGGAGGCGATGTGACCGGCCAGAACGGCCGAGCCGGGCTCGCCCGGAGTCGGGCCGTAGCGGTACCAACCCACATCGAGCGGCGGCGGCACCGTCATCTCGCCGTTGCTCTCCACG
This sequence comes from Acidimicrobiales bacterium, assembly GCA_041594435.1. Lineage (GTDB taxonomy): Bacteria > Actinomycetota > Acidimicrobiia > Acidimicrobiales > SZUA-35 > JAHELU01. The sequence goes on along the minus strand of JBFHME010000005.1, from coordinate 33,640 downwards.
CCGACCGCGAGCACGTTCGTGCCGCTCAGACCGAGCCGTTCGATGGAGATCGTGGACGGTACGGGGTCGGATGCCGACGCAGCCGCGGCGAGTTCGTCGATACCTCGAGCCGGTGGAAGCGAGAGATCCTCGTCCGCCAGCTTCAAGGGGTCGGGCGACGAGCCGTCGGCTGCAGCCGATTCACGCTCGGAAGCGGAGCTCGACCCGTCGGAGGACCCGGCCGTCGGCTCCGCTGCCGGATCGTTGCCGGCGGCGGACCCGGCGACCTCGATCCCGACGCCTGCTGTCGTGGCGTCGTCGGTCCGCTGGCAGGCGGTCGCCGTCATTGCGAGGACGACGACCGCCATTGCCAGCCAGCGGAGGGAGGTCATACCGTCGGGCCGTGGGAGTTGACCGGCAACGGCATCGGATCAGGCCTGCTGCGTGGCGAGCAGACGGCGGGCGACCGATCCACCACCCAGAAGGGCGACGGCACCGGCGGCTGCGGCGAGAGCCAGACCCATCGGAAGACCCTGCTCGACAGGGGAGTCACCGGTGTGGACGGCAGTGGGCGTCGGGCCGAGATCGGTGATCGACTCGGTGATCACCTCGAGGCCGTCATCCAGCGAGCCGGTGGCGTAGACGATCAGCGAGGCACCCTCGGTCACCGGCAGGTCGGCCGGTCCGATGACGACCGGCTCGTCGGCTCCGGTCGGAACGACCTCGGCGCTGATGGTGCCGGCGGGAAGATCAGCGGACGCCTCGGCACCGTTGGCCAGATTGCTGAACGCAACGTCACCGTTGGCTTTGACGTCAACAGCCGGAGCGGCAGCAGCGTGACGGACGACCAGGCGACCGTTGCCGGCCTCGATTGTCGAAACGTCGTTCTCGAACACGGCGATGGCCGGGTTGCCGTCGGCGTCGAGGTGGGCGAACACCGTATAATTGCCGGAAGCGGGAACGGCCAGATCACCGGCGTCGATCAGAACATCGTCGGCTCCAGCTGCCTTCACCTCGACGGCAGCCAGGGTCTGACCGGCGAAGCTCGACAGGTCCTGGGTGTCGGCGAAGGCGAAACCCTCGAAGACCGGGGTGCCGTCGACAACGACATCGACATCGACCCCCGGGATACCGTGGATAAGGTGGATGCGGGCGTCGTCGGATTGTGCACTCGATGGCGCCGACAACATGAGCAGGCTTACGATTACCGCCAGAGCGGCGAAAAGTGGTTTCTTCATGGTTACTCTCTCCAGGTTGAATGTTTATGGGAGGACGCAATTCGAACATCCTGTGTCGTGTGCTGTTACGGACAGGTTCGGTGCGTGGATGCAACAGGATCGACAAAGTTCGAAATTGGCGATCTCGGAAGGAAAATGGTGGTTGATGCATCCAAAGGCCTTCGCTGAACGTTGCACCGGGTGTGGCAGCAGTACTCCAGATCCGTCAAAACCCGCAGATGGGATTCGGCGTCGCGTCGCGGAGAGGAATGGCCAGATTGTCTGATCTGGAACAACGATTCCGCGACGGCGTCTCAGGCGCCCTGGCCGAGGCCTATGAGGCCCACGGCTCCCTGGTGTACTCGTTCTGCCGTCGCCGTCTCGACGCCGAGACGGCCCGCGACGTCACCCAGGAGGTCTTCGTCTCCGCGTGGCGATCCCATCATCGATTCGATCCGGCCAGAGGTTCCCTTCGTGGCTGGCTGATGGCGATCACGAAGAACCGCGTGGTCGACCTCTACCGTCACCGGTCCCGTCGCCCGCAGACCGTTTCGGCGTTCGACGGTGAGCCGCCGCCCGACCCGGCGCATTCGGAAATCGCCATCGGTCGCATCGCCGATCGCATGGTGCTCGCCCAGGCCATGACCGAGCTGCCCGAACGGGCTCGGAAGTCGATCGAGCTGTCGTTCTACGATCAGCTGACCCACGAGGAGATCGCTGCTCGCACCGGCATCCCCCTCGGCACGGTCAAGAGCGACATTCGTCGCAGCCTCTTGAAGCTGCGGCGGAACCTGGAAGGAAATCTCGAACACGAGGAGGTGGGACGTGGCTGACGACCTGACCTCCGTTCCCGGGGGCTACCGTCCCGACGAGGATCTCCGCAGGCTGGAAGACGAGTTGGGTCTTCTCGCCCGCGAGCTGACGTCCGAGGACGTCAACCTCGAGGCTCCGCCGATCGACCTCTGGTCGGCGATCGAAGCCGAGGCCGAGTCGTTGGCCGTGGCCGGTCCGTTCGGGCACGAGCCGCCGGATTCCCCGCCACTCCAGGAGGTCGGCGGAACGGGACTCCGCGTGTCGAGGATCGGCACACCACGCGGACTTGGAGGGATGTCCCGAGAGGCGATGCCCCGGACCGCTCAACTCCGCTCCCGGTCGGGCCTCTACGGAATTCCCGCTGCGCTGGCCGCCGCCGCCGCCCTTGCGATCGTGCTGGCCACCGGTGCCGCGCTGTTCGTCCGGGCCACCGACGCGGAGGTGACGGTCGCCCAGGCCGCCATCGCCAACGACGGGCTCCCGGTGCCCGTTGCCGGGACGGGAACCGCCGTGTTGAAGCAGCGGGGCGAGGACCAGTACCTCGAACTGGAGCTGCCCGATCTCGGTACGGTCGACCCGAACTCGATGTACGAGGTCTGGATGATCGACACCGATGTCGTCGGGATGGTTTCGCTCGGGAACCTCTCCGGCACCGGCGGCGACACGGCCCGCATCGATCTGCCCGACACCATCGACCACACGGCGTTCCCGGTCATCGACATTTCCGTCGAACCACTCGACGGCGATCCGACCCACTCCGGCCAGTCGATCCTCCGGGGCGTTCTCACCGACGTCGACGGCGCCTGACGCCGCCCCCGGAGTGGGATCCGGGTTCGACGATGCGCTACGTTCGGGACAGGTCGACAATTCCTGTCCGCCGACGAGTTCACGGTGAAGTAGCCCATGTATGACGAGACCCACGACATGTTCCGCGAGAGCTTTCGGGCTTTCATCGAGGCGGAAATGGCGCCCCACTACGAACAGTGGGAACGTGACGGCATCATGGATCGTCAGGTCTACGCGAAGGCGGGGAAGCACGGCTTCATCGGTATGGCGATTCCCGAGCGCTACGGCGGCGGCGGTACCGACGACTTCCGGTTCAACTGCGTGATCGCCGAGGAACTGGCCGCGGCCAACATGGGCGGCGGTGGCCTGGGCCTCACGCTGCACAACGACGTGACGACCCCCTACTTCGTCGAGTACTGCACCGATGACCAGGCGGCCCGATGGCTTCCGGGTGTCGCCTCCGGTGAGATCATCACGGCCATCGCCATGACCGAGCCGGGTACCGGTTCGGATCTGGCCGGTATCCGCACGACGGCGGTGCGCGACGGCGACGAGTGGATCGTGAACGGCGCCAAGACCTTCATCACCAACGGGATCAACTCCGACCTCGTGATCGTCGTGTGCCGAACCGACCCCGACGCCGGGCGCCAGGGCTTCTCGCTCCTCGTCGTCGAGCGCGGTATGGACGGGTTCGAGCGCGGACGCAACCTCGACAAGATCGGTCAGCACTCGGCCGACACCGCCGAACTGTTCTTCTCCGACGTCCGGGTTCCGGCCGCCAACATGTTGGGCGAGGAGGGCAGGGGCTTCGAGTATCTGGGCTTCAACCTGGCCCAGGAGCGCCTGTCGATCGCCGCCTACGGGTGGGCGGCCGCCAAGTCGGCGCTGGACTGGACCATCGGCTACGTCAAGGAACGCAGCGCGTTCGGGCAACCCATTTCGGCCTTTCAGAACACGAAGTTCGTTCTGGCCGAGATCGCCACCGAGGTGACGGTCACGAGATCGTTCCTTCACGATTGCGTGCTCAGACACAACGAGGGCGATCTCACGCCGGCCGAGGCGGCCATGATCAAGCTGTGGGCCACCGAGCTGCAGGGTCGCACGATCGACCGCTGCCTACAGTTGCACGGCGGCTACGGCTACACCACCGAGTATCCGATCGGGCGGGCCCACGCGGATGCCCGGGTCACCCGGATCTATGGTGGAACGTCGGAGATCATGAAGACGATCATCAGCAAGGACGTTCTGGCGTAGCGGCTTCGGCACGGAGCGTCCGCTTCGAGTTTCGGCTCCTGGGGCCGGAATTCGCCAACCTGGTCAGGAGATGACAGTGGGAAATCCGTGGTTCGAGTCGGTGGCGGTGGCAAAGCGACGAGCTCGCAAGGTTCTGCCTCGTTCGGTCTACGGGGCGCTGATCGCCGGCTCGGAGCGAGGCGCCACGTTGGACGACAACACGGCGGCCTTCGACGAGATCAGGCTGGCGCCGGTGACGGTCGGTCAACCATCCGAGCGGGCACTGGACACCGACGTCATGGGTCAACCGATGTCGATGCCGGTGATGATCTCGCCGACGGGCGTGCAGGCGGTCCACCCCGATGGCGAGGTCGCGGTGGCCCGCGCCGCCGCGGCCCGAGGGGTGGTGATGGGGCTCAGCTCGTTCGCCTCCAAACCGATCGAGAAGGTGGTCGAGGCCAATCCCAAGACGTTGTTCCAGGTGTACTGGGCCGGTGACCGGAACTCGATCGTCGAGCGCCTCGATCGGGCCAAACGGGCGGGCGCGGTCGGCCTGATCCTCACGGCCGACTGGTCGTTCTCCCACTCTCGGGACTGGGGCAGCCCCGACATCCCCCAGCAGGTCGATCTGAGGGCCGTGCTCAAACACCTCCCGGAAAGTATCACCAAGGTCGAGTGGCTCCTCCGGTGGGCGCAGGCCGGTTGGAAGCCGCCGAGCCTGGAGGTGCCGAACTTCGCCACCGCCGGATCGCCCGCTCCCGGCTTCTTCGAGGCCTACGGAACGTGGATGGGAACACCGGCACCGTCGTGGGACGACGTGGCCTGGCTGTGCGAGCAGTGGGACGGACCGGTCATGGTCAAAGGGGTGATGCGGGTCGACGAGGCCCGTCGGGCCGTGGATGCCGGTGCCACCGCCATATCGGTTTCGAATCACGGCGGCAACAACCTCGACGGGTCTCCGGCCCCGATCCGGGTGCTACCCCTCATCGTGGACGCCGTCGGCGACCAGATCGAGGTGGTGATGGACGGGGGCGTGCGCCGGGGAAGCGATGTGGTCAAGGCCCTGGCCCTCGGTGCCAGAGCGGTCATGATCGGTCGGGCCTACCTGTGGGGTCTGGCGGTCTCGGGCCAGGCCGGCGTCGAGAACGTGCTCGACGTGCTTCGCATGGGCATCGAGTCGACCATGATGGGCATGGGCCGCTCCTCGATTGCCGAGCTCGGATCCGATGACCTCTTCCTGCCCGCCGACTTCACTCCATCCGATTGGCCGTAAACCGTTCCTCCGCTCCCTCCGACTCGTGATCGATCGGCCTGACGCCCAGCGGCTGCTGAACGCGGTGGCCGATGTGCTGGCCGACGACGTGGTACCGGCGCTGTCGTCGTCGGCGACATCCGATGCGGACGCCGCTGGTGCCCGCTATCTCGCGAGGATCGCGGCAAACCTGTGTCGGATCCTGGCCCGAGAGGCGCAAGGGGGAGCGGCGGCCGAGGCTGCGACCCTGGCCGACCTCCGGGCTTTGCTGGGCCGCGACGACGGATCCCTGGAGGAGCTGAGCGCGCTCTTGGACGAACGGCTCCGAGACGGTGCACCCGAGGGGGAAGCCGGTCTGGATCCGAACACCGTCCACCGGGTTCTCACGGCCAACGTCGAGCGTCGTCTGGCCATGGCTCGACCGTCCTACAGCCGGACCGCCGAGTCAGCGGGCAGGCCGTGACCGGCGAGCAGTTGGTGGTCGAGCTGCAGCGCCTGCTGGCCTCGTCCGGCCTCGGTCCGGTGTCGGTCGCCGTGGATCGCGAGCTGACGGCGGGTGCCAACCGGCGCACGATTCGCCTGATCGTGACTCCGACGGTCGATACCGCGGTGGCGCCATTCGGAGCCGTGGCTCAACTCGTCGAACGCGACGGGCGACGAACCGGGGCGACACGTTCGGTGATCGATGAGGGTGCCGTGATCTCCCTGGCCGGGGCCAACGGTGTGCCGGTCGCCGACGTGCTGGCTGCGGCCGTCCTTCCCGGCTGGGGAACCGAACCGATCGAGGTGCTCATCACCGCCGAGGTGCCCGGCGAGACCATTCCCCGGCGGGTTCTCCGCTCGGTCGACGGGATCGACGGCGGCGGGGCCGCGCTGACCCGGTCGTGTGGCCGAGCCCTGGCCCGGCTCCACTCGATCGATCCGGCGGCGATCCCGCCCGGCGGCGAACCGTTGCCGGGCTTCACCGCCGACACGTATCTCGATCACCTCACCGAGCGGCTGGAGGATCTTCCCGATCCCCACCCGGCGTTTCGATTCGCCATCGACCGTCTCCGGCAGAACCTGCCGTCGGACCCGCCGCGGTCGACCCTCGTCCACGGTGACTTCCGCAACGGCAATCTGATCGTCGCCGCAGCAGACCTGGCCGCCGCACTGGACTGGGAGGTCGTCCACCGTGGCGACCCCATGGAGGATCTGGCCTGGTTGTGTCTGCGGACGTGGCGGTTCGGCGTCGACGACAACGAGGTCGGCGGGTTCGGCACGCTCGACGACCTGCGCCGCGCCTACGTCGACGCCGGAGGCCGCTGGCGTCAGGACGCCTTCGACTGGTGGACCATCGCCCGGACGGCATGGTGGGGGATCGGTCTGGCCGGCCAGGCCGCGGCCTTCTGCGATGGGCGGTCCGACTCCCTGGTGCACGCCGCCAGTGGGCGTCGGGTCGTCGAACTGGAATACGATCTGTTGTGTCTGCTGGCCCCTCACGTGGGTTGACCCGGCCCGGTGCCCGCACATCCGATCCGAACCCGACCGCGAGGAGCCGACCATGGATTTCGATCTACCCGGCGAGATCACCGACTACCTGGCCGAACTCGACGCCTTCATCGAGGCCGAGATCGCTCCCCTCGAAGCGGAGAACATCCAGTATTTCGATCATCGGCGGGAACACGCCCGAACCGACTGGGACTCGGGCGGTCTGCCTCGGCGGGAGTGGGAGGAGCTGCTGGGGGAGATGCGGCGTCGGGCCGATGCCGCCGGCCACCTCCGGTTCGGCCTCCCGGCCGGGGTCGGCGGGTCGAACGGTTCGAATCTGGCGATGGCGGTGGTCCGCGAACATCTCGCCGCCAAGGGTCTTGGCCTCCACAACGATCTGCAGAACGAATCGTCGATCGTCGGCAACTTTCCGGTGGTGCTGATGGTGTTGGCCAAGGGCACAGCCGAACAGCAGGCCGAGTTCTGCGAGGCGATGATCACCGGCGAGCGACGGGTGGCGTTCGGACTCACGGAACCGGAACACGGCAGTGACGCCACGCACATGGAAACCTCCGCTCGACGGGATGGTGCCGACTGGATCATCAACGGCCGCAAACGGTGGAACACCGGGATGCATCACGCCACCCATGACGCGGTGTTCGCCCGCACCAGCGGCGAGGCCGGGGATGGCACCGGTATCACCTGTTTCCTGGTTCCGACGGACACCCCGGGGGTCGAGATCGGACCGTTCTGGTGGACGTTCAACATGCCGACCGATCACCCCGATGTGGCCTTCAACGATGTCCGGGTCCCCGACTCGGCCATCCTGGGGGAGGAGGGCGGAGGACTGGCGTTGGCGCAGATCTTCGTGCACGAGAACCGGATTCGACAGGCCGCCAGCTCGCTCGGCGCAGCCCAGTTCTGCATCGACGAGGCCGTGGCCTACGCCAAGGAACGGCAACCGTTCGGCAAACCGCTGTGGTTGAATCAGGCCATCCAGTTCCCCCTGGCGGAGCTGCAGACCGAGGCGGCGATGCTACGGGCTCTGATCCGCCAGACGGCGTGGCGGATGGATCGGGTCCACCACATGGAGGTCACCGATCAGGTCAGCATGTGCAACTACCGGGCCAACCGGCTCGTCTGCCAGGCCGCCGACCAGGCGATGCAGACCTGCGGTGGCATGGGCTATTCCCGGCACATGCCGTTCGAGCACATCTACCGTCATCACCGCCGTTACCGGATCACCGAGGGCTCGGAGGAGATCCAGATCCGCCGGGTGGCCGGTGTCATGTTCGGCAAGTCGGCCAAGCGCTGAACGTCGAGATGAATCGTGGGGTGACGCGCTTGCGGCGTTCCATCGCCGTGTTCTGCGGTTCGAGCAGCGGCGGCGATCCGACCTTCCGCCGGGCGGCGCGTGCGGTTGGTGAGGCACTGGCGGCCGACGGTCACCGCCTCGTCTATGGCGGTGGCAGCGTCGGGCTGATGAAGGCGGTAGCCGATGCCGTCCTGGCCGGCGGTGGTGACGTCGTCGGGATCATCACCGAACAACTCCTCGATCACGAGGTGGCCCACACCGGTCTGACCGAGTTGGAGGTGGTGTCCGACATGCACGGCCGCAAAGCCCGTATGGCTGAACTCGCCGACGGCGTGATCGTCCTTCCCGGTGGCTTCGGGACACTCGACGAGACTTTCGAGATCCTGACCTGGAACCAGCTCGGACTGATCGCCACCCCTGTGGTGTTCCTGGATGTCGACGACTACTACGAGCCGCTGTTCCACTTCATCGGCGATTCCGTCGCCGCCGGCTTCATGAAGGATCACCACGGGGCGCTGGCCCAGCGAACCGACGACCCGGCACAAGCGGTCCGCATCGCCGCCGGTCGTGCTCCCGGCTACGTGCCGAAGTGGGTCGACTGATTGCGGACCGAACGGCTGTCGACGTCTACGAATCAGGCGGCAACATCGGCGGAGGCGAACTGGGCCCGGTAGAGCCGGGCGTAGGCCCCGTCGGCCGCAATGAGGGCGTCGTGATCGCCCTGCTCGACGATCCGCCCGTGCTCCATGACCAGGATCACATCGGCGTCGCGAATCGTCGACAGCCGGTGCGCGATCACGAAACTGGTTCGGTCGATTCGGAGGGCGGCCATGGCGTGCTGCAGCAGTGCCTCGGTACGGGTGTCGACGGAGCTGGTGGCCTCGTCGAGAATCAGCAACGCGGGGTCGGCGACGAAGGCTCGGGCGATCGTGATGAGCTGCTTCTCGCCGGCCGAGATGCGGGTCCCCTCGTCGTCGACGACGGTGTCGTAGCCGTCGGGCAGACTGCGGACGAACCGGTCGACGAACGTCGCCTTTGCGGCCTCCCGGATTTCGGCCTCCGAGGCCTCCGGGCGGCCATACGCGATATTGTCACGGATCGTGCCCTCGAACAGCCAGGTGTCCTGCAGCACCATGCCGATTCGAGACCGAAGATCCTTGCGCTGCATCCGGGCCACGTCGACGCCGTCGAGCGTGATCCGACCGCCGTCGAGCTCATAGAACCGCATGATCAGGTTGACCAGCGTGGTCTTGCCCGCTCCGGTCGGCCCGACGATCGCCACCGTCTGGCCGGGCTCGACCGACAACGAGAGATTCTCGATGAGGGGTTGATCGTCGTCGTAACGGAACGACACGGTCTCGAACTCGACGCGTCCGACCGCCCGCTCCGGCACCAGGCCGAACTCCCGGTCCGAGATCTCCTCGGTGGCGTCGAGCAGCTCGAACACCCGCTCGGCCGAGGCCACCCCGGACTGCAGCAGGTTGACCATCGAAGCCAGTTGCGAGATCGGATGGCCGAACTGGCGGGAGTACTGGATGAATGCCTGCACGTCACCAAGCGACATCGCCCCCGATGCGATCCGCAGCCCACCGAGGACGGCGATGATCACGTAGTTGAGGTTCCCGATGAAGGTCATGATCGGCATGATCAGGCCCGAAAGGAACTGGGCGTCCTGCGACGACTCGTAGAGCTTCTCGTTCTGCTCGTCGAAGGCGGCCCGGGCCCGCGGCCCCTGGCCGAACACCTTGACCAGGGTGTGGCCGGAGAACGCCTCCTCGATCCGCGCGTTCAACGCACCGGTCGAGCGCCACTGTTCGATGAACCGGCTTCGGGACCGTCGCATCACCAGCCCGGCGAGCGCCATACTGACCGGCACCGTGATCAGCGCCACCAGCGCCAGCACCGGCGAGATCACGAACATCATGGCCAGGACGAACAGCACCGACAGCAGGGAACGTAGAACCTGGCTGAGCGTCTGCTGGAGGCTCTGCGCAATGTTGTCCATGTCGTTGGTGACGCGGCTCAACAGCTCCCCCCGGGGCTGTCGATCGAAGTAGCCGAGCGGGAGGAGGTTGAGTTTGGCTTCGACGTCGGACCGCATCGACAACATCGTGCGCTGAATCGCCTCGTTGAGCAGGTAGCCCTGCGCAAAGCCGAGGATCGACGACGCCACATAGAGTCCGAGCGCCACAGCGAGCACGGTGCGGAGCTCGTCGAAGTCGATGCCGGTACCCGTGCCGGCCTCGTCGCCGAGCCCACCGATCACGCCGTCGAAGACCACATCGGTGGCCCAGCCCAACACCAGCGGGCCCTGCGACGCGGCCGCCACGCTCGCCAGCGCCGCGATCATGGTGCCGATCAACATGGCCCGTTGTGGTCGGAGGCGTCGCACGAGGCGACGGGACGAGGGGCCGAAGGCCGATGCCTTCTGACCGACCATGCCGCCGCCGAAGCGGCCTCGCATCGGTCCGCCGGTGTCGGGTTGGATCCGCTCCGTGGCCTGCATCTCGCTGCCGTTGCCGGCCCCGATGTCGTCCGGTCCGGCGGGCGGGGAACCGTTGGTCGTGGCCCGATCGGTCATCAGGCTGCCGCCCGTAGCTGCGAATCGACGATCTCGCGGTAGGTCGGACAGCGGACCACGAGGTCGTCATGGGTGCCCCGCCCGACGATCCGGCCGTTCTCCAGGACGATGATCTGATCGGCGTCGGTGATGGTGAAGACCCGCTGGGCCACCGTGATCACCGTGGCATCGGCCACGATCGGTGCCAGGCCGGCCCGAACCCTGGCGTCGGTGGCGACGTCGAGGGCGGAAAACGAGTCGTCGAAAAGATAGATGTCGGGGCGGCGAATGACGGCCCTGGCGATGGCCAACCGTTGGCGCTGTCCGCCCGAGATGTTGGTTCCGCCCTGGGAGATCGTCGCCTCCAGACCACCCGGCATGGCGGCGACGAACTGGGCGGCCTGGGCGATTTCGAGCGCCTCCCACATCTGCGCCTCGGTGGCCGCGCCGGCGCCGTATCGGAGGTTGGAGGCCACCGTGCCGGAGAAGAGGAAGGCTTTCTGGGGGACGAGTCCGATCTTGGACCACAGCGCCTCGAGGTCGTGGCGGGCAACGTCGACACCGCCGACCGAGACGGTGCCGTCGGTGGCGTCGAAGAGGCGGGGTATCAGGTTGATCAGTGTCGTTTTGCCGGCCCCCGTCGAACCGACGATGGCGGTTGTCCGCCCGGGCGAGGCCACGAGGTCGATATCGGACAGGACCGGGTCGGCGGCACCGGCGTAGCGGAAGCCAACGGCGGACAACCGGACTTCCGCGCCGTCACCGACTCGACCCATGACCGGGGGCACCACGGATGGTTTCGTGTCGAGGACCTCGACGATCCGTTCGGCCGCCACCGCCGCCCGCGGGGCCATGATCACCGTCATCGTCGACATCATCACGCCGAAGAGGATCTGCGTCAGGTAGGTGAGATAGGCGGTGAGCGACCCGATCTGCATCTGGCCGTTGTCCAACCGGATGCCGCCGTACCAGAGCACCGCCACGCTGGAAACGTTGACGACCAGCATCATGGTCGGGAACATCGCCGCCATCCACCGGCCCACCGACAGCGAGACGTCGGTCAGCTCGTCGTTCGTCCGCTCGAACCGCTCGGTTTCGAAGGGCTCCCGGACGAACGCCCGAATGACGCGGATCCCGGTCGTCTGCTCCCGCAGGATCCGGTTGACATCGTCGAGTTTGGACTGCATCAGCCGGTAGCCGGGGATCATCCGGGAGACCAGCACGCCGATGGCCACCACCAGCACGGGCACGACCACGGCGACCAGCCACGACAGCCCGACGTCCTCCCGTACCGCCATGACGATGCCGCCGATGCCGAGGATCGGGGCCGTGATCATCATCGTCAACGCCGTCATGGCCAGCATCTGCACCTGCTGGACGTCGTTGGTGTTTCGGGTGATGAGCGACGGTGCCCCGAACCGGGCCATTTCCCGTGCCGAGAAGCTGTGGACGCGGGCAAAGACCCGCGACCGGATATCACGGCCGGCACCCATCGCCGTCCGGGCGGCGAAACGGACCGCCGCGATCGTCGTGCCGATCTGCAGGAGGGACACGGCGAGCATCAGGGCGCCGACACGGACGATGTAGGCGGTGTCGGTGGGGATGACGCCGTTGTCGATGATGTCGGCGTTGAGACTGGGCAGGTAGAGCGACGCCATCGTGCCGACGAGCTGCAGTCCGACGATGATGAGGATCGACCGCCGGTACGGTGACAGGCTTTCCCCCAGGAGACGGCGCAGTGAGCCTCGGGCGTTGGCGGTGCTCGACGACGACTCGTTCGGTCCGGCCCCGGGTGCGCGGCGCTCGGTCAGCGTATCGGCCACAGCACCGTCCGGGTCTGGATCACTTGGCGTCTCCTCACTCGTCGTGGCGCTTCGATCGGTCCGGCCGACTCGGATCGCCCGGATCGTCAGCCGACCGCCACCATGAACAGCCGGGAGAACGGGAGCAACACGTTGCCGTCGGCATCGTGGGGGTAGGCCTCAGCGTAGCGCTGCTTACACCGGGCGGCGAAGCGAGTTCGGTCCTCGGCGTCGAGTGCGGCCAGCACCGGAGCGAGCACCGATCCGGTCACCCAGTTCCAGACGGCGTCCGGCCCGGTCAGTTGCTGGTAGTAGGTGGTTCGCCACTGGTCGACCGACGCCGGCTGTAGCCAGCGCCGATAGTCCTCGGGTTTGCTCAGTCGGTCCCGCATGAGCGCCTTCACCGCGCCAGCGGGCCACGAACCGCCGTCGAGGATTTCCGCCGGTATCCGATGGGTGGGGGCCCGCCAGTTGTCCGGCATCTGGATGGCCGCCACGCCTCCGGAGGGCGCGAGCCAGGAGCGCAGACGCCGGAACACCGTGGCGTGGTCGTCGAGCCAGTGAAGGGTGGCATTGGAGTACAGGACGTCGACCGATCGGTCGGGCTCCCAGCGTGTGACGTCGGCCACCCGCCAGTCGATCTTCGGGTGGTTCGCCCGGGCGGTGTCGATCATCTCGACCGACGAGTCGACACCGACCACTCGGGCTCGGGGCCAACGTTCGGCGAGGAGTGCCGTGAGGTTGCCCGGTCCGCAGCCGAGATCGACGACGAGTTGGGGATCATCGCGTTGGATCCGCGTCAGGAGCTCGATGCCGGGACGGGCCCGATGGTCGGCGAAGCGGAGATAGTGATAGGGATCCCACACCACGGTGTCCGTCCTCCATTCGGGGGATGCGTCGGTGCCCATGGTGGGTGTCAGTGGTCGGGCTCGGCAACCCGCTGCAACGATTTCAGAAGGTACAGGTACTCGTCCTCGTGGTCGTCGCCCGTTCCGCTCACGTGCTCGAGCGCGAGGAAGCCGTGAATGGCGCTGTGCGTGCTGCGGGCCGCGAGGATCGATTCGCGCGGCGTGAGGCCCATGGCGTTGAACACCAGGGTGAAGACGTCGACGACCGACTGGTTCGCCGATTGAAGACCCGGCTCGCCGGCTGTTGGGGAGCGAAGCAGTGCGGCGAACTGTCCAGGATGATCCAGCGCGAATCGGCGGTAGGCGAGGCCCATGGCGACCACGGCGCTGTCACCCGATGTTCCGATCGCAGCGGTGCGAATTCGATCGACGAGATTCTCCGATGCGGCGACGGCCACCAGCGACCGGAGCCCTTTCAGGCCGTCGCAATGCGTGTAGAGGGCCGATGGGGCCACGTCGAGCGCTCCTGCCACGGCCGAGACGCTGAGCGCGTCGTAGCCGGCGTCATCGACGAATGAGGCCGCTGTTGTGATGAGCACCTCGATGCGGATCTTGGCCATGGTTCGGGGATCCCCGTTTCTGCGTTTCGTCGCTCCAAAGTTGAGCATAAGGCTATCAAGTTTTTGGTACCAGGCGTTGCAATATCCAACGATTCGTCATATAATCTGAATGTCTTTCAGATCTGCCGTTGATCCATCAGGGGCAGTGTCAGAGACGACCATGACCGAAATCTACGTTGATCCACCTCGAGAAGGAGACCCATGTTGTTGACTCAGAACGACCCATTCCGTGACCTTGACATGCTGTTCCGTCGGCTGGGTACCCGGTCGGTCGGTACCGACAACACCATGGCCATGGACGCCTACCGCCGCGGGAGCGACGTGTGGGTCCACGTGGACATGCCAGGTGTGAATGCCGACCAGGTTGACATCAACGTCGAGCGCGGGGTGCTCACCATCACCGCGGAGCGCTCCTGGCCTCGCGAGGAGGGCGATCAGCTGTACCTCAACGAACGCCAGAGCGGCGCGTTCCGTCGCCAGGTCCACCTCGGCGACAGTCTCGACGTCGACGGTATCGAAGCCGACTTCGCCGACGGCGTCCTGACGCTTCGCATCCCGGTGTCGGAGCGGGCCCAGCCGAAGCGAATCGAGATCAAGGCCCGTCAGGCGGCCATCGACACGGAGTCGTCGACCGCCAACTGATTCCTCCCATACCACCCGTCGGCGGGTCGTCACGACCCGCCGCAGACAAGGCACGCCCCCGAGTCCCCCAGGATTCGGGGGCGTTGTCGTCGCGGTCGTGTTGCCTGGAGAGGACCGAAGAGATCCGTCCCGGCCGTTGGTCGAGCGACGATCACACCGATGGTTCGGAGCCGGCCCGCTGTCGGATGGGTTCACCCTGGGAAACCCGACCAGCGGGGCGGTGGACCGTCAGTCGGACTCAGGGTAGATGAAGCGGATGGTGAACGCCGCCGCGGTCGCCCCGACCAGCTGGGCGGCGATGAAGGCGGGCGCGGCCGACGGCTTGATCCCGGCGAAGGTGTCCGACAGGGTGCGGGCCAGCGTCACGGCCGGATTGGCGAAGCTGGTCGACGATGTGAAGTAGTAGGCGGCCGCGATGTAGCCGCCAACGGTGAAGGCCGCCAGGGTCGGCTTGCCGGCCCTCACCACGCCGTAGATCACGACGATCAGCCCGAACGTGGCCACGGCTTCGGCCAGAACCAGGTGTGCGCCGAAGCGGTCCTTGTTCGACCAGTTGATCGCATCGATCTCGAACATCAGGTTGGCCAAAACGACGCCGAGTGCACCGCCTGCGATCTGAACGGCCGCATAGGCGAGAGCGGTTCCGGTGTCGACGCCACCCAGGAGACGGTCGGCGACCGTCACCGCTGGATTGAAATGAGCCCCGGAGGCCGGCTGGAGCGCAAGGATCAGCGCCACGAGAATGCCGCCCGTGGCGAACGCGTTCTGGAACAGTTGGAGCCCGATGTCGGTCGACAGTCTCTCGGCCATGATGCCGGAGCCGACCACCCCGGCCAGGAGGAACGCGGTACCGACGAACTCCGCGGCGAGCCGGCGGGCCAGATCCGGGTGGTCGGTCATGAAACCTCGACGTCGATACCGAGTTCGGTGAGAAGGTCGATCACCCGGCCACGGATCTCATCACGAACCGAACGCACCACGTCGAGCGACCGACCGGCCGGATCGGTGAGATCCCAGTCCTCGTAGCGCTTCCCGGGCAGAACCGGACACGAGTCACCACAGCCCATGGAGATGACGACGTCCGCCGCCTCGACCTGGTCCAGGGTCCATCGTTGCGGTCGATACGAGCTGATGTCGATGTCCACCTCGGCCATCGCCGCGACGGCGGCTGGATTGACGTCGTCGCTCGGATTGGAGCCTCCGGAGAACACCCGAACCCGCGTTCCGGCCAGGTCCCGGACCCAGCCGGCGGCCATCTGGGACCGACCGGCGTTGTGCCCGCACAGGAACAGGACGGACGGTGTGGTACCGGCCGCCGCCGGCCCCGACTCCGATGTGGTGTGGTCGATTTCGTCCATTGAGATAGCACCGTAGCGTCGGAAGGTTAACAGAACCTGGCACAATCGAAAACGATGAGCAACGACACCGGTACCAGCGCACTGCCCCCGGACGTGACGGCCGAGATGGACGGCATCGACACGGCCGCAGTGGTCGAGGCCGATCAGCGCTACCTGATCCATCCCTATCAACTGTTCGACACCTATCTCACCGATCCGGTCCTGCCGATCGGCAGAGGTCACGGAGCCCGACTCGTCGACACGGAGGGCAACGTCTACATCGACGCGGTCGGCGGCATGTGGTGCACCAACATCGGTCTCGGCCGCGACGAGATGGCCGACGCGGTGGCCGACCAGATCCGCAAGCTGGCCTACGCCAATCCGTTCGTCGACATGACGAACCTGCCCGCCGTCGAGCTCTCGAAGAAGCTGGTGTCGCTCGCACCGGGTTCGGTGAACCACGTGTTCTTCACCACGGGCGGCTCGACGGCCGTTGACGCCGCCTACCGAACCATTCAGCTCTACCAGCACGCTCGGGGCAAACACGACAAGCACCACGTGATCAGTCGGATCGACGCCTATCACGGCTCGACCTACGCCTCGGTGTCGATCGGCGGCAAGCCGGGTGACCGCCCCCCGGACTTCGATTTCATCGACGACGTCATCCATCACCTGAGCTCGCCGAACTACTACCGCCACGGGGGGGATCGGACCGAGCAGGAGTTCGCCGATGACCTGGTGGCCGAGTTCGAGACGATGGTGGCCGATCTCGGTGGACCCGATCACGTCGCGGCGTTCTTCGCCGAACCGATCATGGGATCCGGGGGCGTGATCATTCCGCCGGCCGACTACCTGCAGCGGATCTGGCGTTACTGCCGCGACAACGACATCGTGTACGTGTCCGATGAGGTCGTCACCGGTTTCGGGCGGCTGGGGGAGTGGTTCGTCTCGGAGAAGCTGTTCGGCATCATGCCCGACATGATCACCTCGGCCAAGGGCTTGACCTCGGGCTATCTACCGCTCGGGGCCCTACTACTGAGCGACGAGATCTTCGACGTGATCTCCGATCCCGGCCACGGCCGCTATTTCGCGGTCGGTTACACCTACTCCGGTCATCCGGTGTCGTGTGCCGCCGCGCTGAAGAACATCGAGATCCTCGAGCGGGAGAAGATCCTCGACCATGTCAAGGCCGTCGGACCGTACTTCCTCGAGCAGCTCGAGACGCTGAGCGATCTGCCGATGGTCGGCGACGTGCGGGGATCGTATCTCATGGCCTGCGTGGAGTTCGTGGCCGACAAAGCCACCAAGAAGAGGTACCCCGAGGATCTCGGTATCGGCAAGCTGGTGTCCAACGAGGCCGACGCACTCGGCCTGATCGTGCGCCCGATCGAGAACCTCAATGTCATGTCGCCGCCGCTGGTGATCACCCGCGACGAGATCGATCTCGTGGTCGCCCGCCTTCGGGAGGCGATTCTGCGGACTCAGGCCAAACTCGACGGGATGGGTCTGGCTCCCACCGGCGCCTGAGCTGTCCGGAAGCCAACCGGCTCGCCGGGCGCGGGAACAATCGATCCAAAGGGCGTCTAGTGGCCCTGGGCCGGGATCCGCAGGGGTTTGCCGCGGCCCACCGTGACCGTGGTCCCGTCGACGAGAAGATCCGTCTCGCCGCTGCTCTCGACCTCGACCAGGCATCCGTCGCCGTCGACGGTCACCTTGAGCGTCTGCCCGTGCCACAGCAGCCGGAAGGCGATCGACGTCCACTGCTCGGGAAGCCGGGGGGTGAACGACAGGCACCCCTCCCGGTCGGTCATCCCGGCGAATCCGTAGACGACGGCGGCCCAGACGCCGCCCGCGTTGGCGATGTGGACACCGTCGGTCGTGTTGCCGTGACTGTCGGCCAGGTCGAGATACAGCGACTGGTTGAAGTAGTCGTAGGCCAGCTTGCTGTAGCCGACGTCGGCGGCCACGATCGACTGGACGCACGCCGAGAGTGAGGAGTCGCCCGTGGTCAGCGGATCGTAGTAGTCGAAGTTGCGGCGTTTCTGTTCGGTCGAGAAGTGTTTGCCCCGAAGGAACATGGCCAGCACGACGTCGGCCTGTTTGAGAACCTGGTGGCGGTAGATGACCAGGGGATGAAAGTGCAGCAGGAGCGGGTACTTGTCCGACGGGGTCCCGGCGAAATCCCAGATCTCGCGGCGGAGGAAGTTCACGTCCTGGGGGTGGATGCGCAGCTCGTCGTCGAACGGTACGAACATGGCGTCGGCCGCTCGTTTCCACTCGGCGACCTCCCCCTCCGCCAGGCCGGTCGAGCGGACGAGCGCGTCGTAGGCGTCGGGGCTCGATTCGGCCACGGTCTCGACCGCCCAGGCGGCGAGACCGAGATTGAAGCGGGCCATGACGTTGGTGTACATGTTGTCGTTGACGACGGTCGTGTACTCGTCGGGACCGGTGACGCCGTGGATGTGGAACCGCTCCTGGCCATTGCTCGAGTAGTAGAAGCCGAGATCGGCGAACAGGCGGGCCGTTTCGACCAGGATCTCGACGGCCTCGTGCTCCAAGAAGTCCTGGTCTCCGGTGGCGGTGAGATAACGCTCGAGGGCGTACGCCACGGCGGTGTTGATGTGGTATTGGGCCGTTCCGGCCGCGTAGTAGGCCGACGCCTCCTCACCGTTGATCGTTCGCCACGGGTAGAGGGCGCCCCGCTGGCTCAGCTCACTGGCTCGATGTCGGGCCGCGTCGAGCATGCGCCACCGGAAACGCAGCAGTTTCCTCGCCGCCTCCGGGTTGGTGTAGGAGAGGTAGGGGAGGACGTATGCCTCGGTGTCCCAGAAGTAATGGCCGTCGTAGCCGCCGGCCGTGACGCCCTTGGCCGCGATTCCCTGCTCGTGGGTGCGGGCCGAGGCCTGGGCGAGCTGGAACAGGTTCCACCGAAGCGCCTGTTGGGCCGCGGCGTCGCCGCCGATCGCAATGTCGCTGTGCTGCCAGTACTCATCCAGCCATTGCCGCTGCTCGCCGTCGAGAGCGCTCGGTCCGGCGGCCACCGCCCGGTCGATCGTTCGGTTGCAGCGGTCGGCCAACTCCGCCGGAGGCACGCCACGGGAACTGTGGTACGACACGTACTTCGTCAGTGCGAACGTCTCTCCGGCTCGTCCCTCGACCGTGAACACGGTCTTGGCCAGATCGGCGGCCACCTCGGTTTCGACCTCATGGGGACAGGCGCTGGTAACCGAGTGCCGGTAGGCGCAGGCCAAGGTCATCCGGCTCGACACCGTGCGATAGCCGAGCGTCACCTCGCCACCATCACCCAGCTCCGGATCGATGTCCTGGAGTACCGGATTCAGCACCCGCTCGTCGAAGCGGCGGCCCTGACGGGGGTCCTTGCCCTCTCCCTCACCCAGCGCGGCGGCGGCGACGTGATACTCATCCTCGCCGTCCTGACGGTTCAGCATCTGGGATGACACCACGATCGGTCCATCGCGGTCGAGCAGGGTGACCTCGAACCGGAGCACCGCCAGATGGCGGTGCACCAGACTCACCATGCGCTCGGAGCGGACGCGGACCCGATTGCCGGCCGGCGTCTTCCAGACAACCTCGCGATGGGACTTCCCGGAACGGAAATCGACAACCCGTTCGTAGTGGTCGAGATCGGCCTCGGCCAGGAGCAGTGGCTCGTCGTCGACGTACAGCTTGATGGTTTTGGCGTCGGGGACGTTGACGATCGTCTGACCCGTCTTGGCGAACGCAAACGCCGACTCGGCGTGATGAATCGGCCACGTTTCGTGGAATCCGTTGAGAAAGGTGCCGTGGCTGTGAGCGTCCCGGCCCTCCGGTGGGTTGTCGCGCAGCCCCAGGTAGCCGTTGCCGATGGCGAACAGTGTCTCGGTGAGACCCAGATCATGGCTGGACGGTTCGGTCTCGACCAGCCGCCAGTCGTCGATCGGGAAACGATGGCGGGCGATCGAGCTGGCGGTGGGGCGGATCTTCATGACGTCCTTCCATCGGTTGCAACGACCAGTTCATCGAGATCATCAACCACGATCGCGGCTCCGTGGCCCGCCAGCGCCTCCCGATTGCCACCCCGGTCGACGCCGATCACCAGGGCGAACCCACCGGCCACCCCGGCCGCGACACCCGACGTCGCATCCTCGACCACGACCGTGTCGGCCGGGCCAACACCGAGCAGCTCGGCACCTCGGAGGAACATGTCGGGCGCGGGCTTGCCCGCCAGTCCCTCGTCGGCGGCCACCACGCCGTCGACCACGTGAGGAAAGCGGTCGGCGAGCCCGGCGGCGGCCAGGACCGGACGGGCGTTCTTCGACGACGACACGATGGCCTGCCGGACCCCGATCCGGTCGAGCAGATCCATCAGCCGTAGGGATCCGGGATAGGCGGTGACGCCCTCACGTTCGAGAATCGTGTTGAAGACCTCGTTCTTCTTGTTGCCCAGGGCACAGATCGACCCCTCGCCTGCCGGTTCCGACGGGTCACCCTCCGGCAGCTCCACCTGGCGAGAAGCAAGGAAGGAGCGGACGCCGTCGTAGCGCGGCTTGCCGTCGATGTGGCGCAGGTAGTCGTCCGGGGTGTAATCCCAGGCGGCGAAGAGTTCGGCCCAAGCCCGCTCGTGGACCTCGGCGGTCGGGGTGATGACACCGTCGAGATCGAACAGGACGGCATCGTATGCCGTCCAGTCGACGCCGATGGCCTGGTTGTGCTTGTCGATGCGTTCATCGGTCATGAAACGCCGATTCTAGATAAGTGGGGCCCGTCGATGGCTGGTTCGTTCAAGAATCGACCTCCAACGGTCGATGTGAAGAAGCGTGATGCGAACCCAGGCAACCGAACGGCCCCGGGAACGAGGCGCCGCCATCGTGGAGTTCGCGCTGGTCGCGCCCGTTCTCATCATGATCATGATGGGCGTCGTGCAGCTCGGACTTCTGCTTCACCAGCAGCAGGGGATCCACGCTGCGGCCCGGGAGGGCGCTCGACAGGGATCGTTTCCCGACACGACGGAGTCCGAGATCGAGGCTGCGGTCGCCGCCGCGCTGGCCAACATCAACCTGGCCAACACCCCGGTGGTGACGATCACACCGACCAACGCCGGCGCGATTCCGTGCGACGAGACGGTCAATCCGAGGCCTGAGAACGTCACCGTCAAGGTCACGGTGGCCGCTGTACTCGACATTCCTTTTGTTGCCGGGCAGACCGTCACCTTGACCGGCGAGGGGACGTTCCGTTGCGAGTACCTCGGCTGATGGCCTTCGTCGAGAGGTCGATGGGTCGTCGCTCCGAGCGAGGGGCCTCGCTGGTACTCGTGTCCGGTGCTCTCGTGGCGTTCGTTGCCATCGCCGCACTGGCGGTCGACTACGGGCAGCTCGTCGTGCAGCGACGGGCGATGGTGACCGCCACCGATGCCGCTTCGCTGGCCGCAGCCACGATCATGGCCGAAGGGGGCGACGCCTCGTCGGCCTGCCTCGAGGCTCGCGTCTACCTGAACACCAACGCCCCGGGTCACGATCCGACCTCCTTCGGCTGCGACGCGGTGACCCGACCGGGCATCGTCGAGGTCGAAGCCTCACACGTCGTCCCCTACGGATTCGCCACCGTGTTCGGGGTCGGTTCCGGCACCGCTCACTCGTCGACCGCAGCGGAATATTTGACGCCGGTCGACTCGGGTATCCGACCCTTCATGCTGTGTCAGGCCTACAACACCCAATTCGAGAACTGGCTCAACGGCACAACGGCCGCCCCGACCATCCAGTTTCTGATGGCCGACAACCTGCAGGCCTGCCTCGTCGCCGATGGCGCCGATGGCGGCGGAGGTCAGGGCGGCAACGGAGGCGGCGGCAACGGAGGCGGCGGAGGTCAGGGCGGCAACGGAGGCGGTGGCGGCAACGGAGGGGGTGGCAAGGGCGGGGGAGGTGGTGGTAACTGGGCCGTCGCCGACCTCGACGGCCAGTCGAACGGCACCCCCGAAACCCGGGGCTGGATCGCCAACGGCTACGACGGGCCGATCAACACCTGCCGGACCCTGGCATGCCCGACGGCCGAAACCGTGTGCACCGATGACCCCGCCGCCTGCTACGAGGGCAGCCCGGGCGTGCTCAGCAAGGCCGTGCAGGACGAACTCGACTCGATCACCAACAACGGCACGATCAGTCTGATCCCGATCGTGCGCGAAGTGACCGCGGGAAGTGGCGGCAACCTCCAATCCCGGGTCGACGACCTCGTCTATGCCGAGCTGGTGGCCTATCAGACGCTGCAGTCGGCCGACATCCGTTCGCTGACCTTCCGATTCATCAACCCCGAAGACCTCGATCTCGAGCCGGCGGTACGAATCTGCGGCGCTGTGATCGCGGATTGCCCCTGATCCGAACCCGTCTTCCTCGAAGGCGGTTAAAGCCGGCCGGCAGCCGGCCGACTGGATGTGTTGAACCGACGGCGATCACACGGATCGCCCTCCAAGGAAAGAAGCGAGGGATCGATTAATGAGACCCAACGCAAAGCGGTTGGGAGCCGCCGTGCTGGCACTGGTGCTCGGTGCGGTAGGTGTCGTCACGCTTGTTCGCTACGTACGAACCGCCGAGGATCGCGCACTGGCCGGCCAACAGCTGGTCGATGTCGTCGTGGCGACCCAGCCTGTCGAGGCCGGTACCCGCACCGAGGAGCTGGCGCAGATCACCGAGATTCGTCAGGTGCCGGCGTCGACTCGGACTCCCGGTGCGATCACCGACCTGTCGCAGGTCGGTGACATGATCACCTCCGTCGACTTCGTGCCCGGCGAACAACTGCTCGCCGCCCGATTCCTCGACGGTGAGACGCGCCTCGTCGCCGGAGGCGAAGTACAGATCGAACCGGGGCTCATCGAGGTCACCGTGCAGATCAATCCGTCCCGGGCCGTGGGCGGGCAGATCCTGCCCGGAGAACGAGTCGCCGTCGTGTCCTACGTCGGTGACGTCAACCTCAGTGACGACACCGTCGACCCGGCGAGCGGTTTGCTGCTTCGCCAGGCACTCGTCACCAACGTCCAATCGGCCGCACCCGAAACGTTGACCAGCGAGGAGAACGATCGCAACCGGCAGACACCGGTTTCGGATCTCCTGGTGACGCTGGCGGTCGATCCGACCCAGGTCGAGCGGCTCGTCTTCGCCGATGAGTTCGGCATCATCTGGCTGGCCCGGGAAGGTGAGGAGCCGGCCGCCGAATCGGGCGAGCTGGTGGGAATCGACAATCTGTTCGAGGGCGAGTTCTCCGATGCCCTGACCGACGTCCTCGCCGCCTCGGACGACGAATCCGACTCCGGTGACCCGCAGGCCTCGACCGCCGATCCGGACGCCGTGAACGACTCCGAGCCCACGACCGAGGAGGCGGGACAATGAGCACCATCGCCGTGATCAGCAGCGACCCGACGATGACGGGCTTCGTCGACAACCCCCCGGCCGACACGACGGTCCGGAGCGAAGCGCCCATCACCACCGAGATGGAGGCCACCGATCGTTCGAGCTGGCTGGCGTCACTGACGGTCGACGTGGTCGTGTTCGGCCCCGACATCGAATCCGAGGTGGTGCTCGAGTCATCGGCCTTCCTGCGGACCCGTCGCCCCGAGATCGACTGCATCGTGGTGTGCGAGCCGAGCACCGATTTTCTGGCCTCGGCGATGAGCCACGGCGTTCGAGACGTCGTGTCGCCGTCGGACGATCACAGCGAATTGCGCGACGCGCTTCGGCTTCTCGAGGAGGCGGCTGCCATCCGCTCCAACTCCCGAGGTGAAGCCAGATCGGAACGGGGGACGGTCGTCACCGTGCTCGGCCCGAAGGGCGGCGTCGGCAAGACGACGGTGGCCGTCAACCTGGCGTACGCACTGGCCTCACAGATTCCGGGCGAACTCGTGATCGTCGATCTCGACCTGACCGGCGGCGATGTCGCCGACAGCCTCGGCATGGAGGTGGCCTCCAACGTGTCGACGGTCGTCGGCTCGGGTGTCGTCGAGGATCCGACGAGTCTCAAACTCAGCCTCACCAGCCACGGCTCCGGTGCGCTCATCCTTCCGGCACCGACCTCGCTGGTCGAGGCGGCCTCCATCGAGGCCGAAGGCATCCAGACGCTCATCGAGCAGCTGACCCGCATGTTCCGGATCGTGCTCATCGACACCGGCCCCGGCACCTCGGATGCCACCGTGGCCGCCGTCCGTGCCGCCAACGAGATCCTGGCCGTCACGTCACCCGAAATCGGTGGGGTTCGCACCCTCGAACGGCATCTCGACGGCTACGACGCCGTCGGTTTCCAGCGGGCCCGCCGTCATGTGATCCTCAACAAGGAGGACCGGCGGAACGCACTGACCCGGGAGGACGTCGAGGCCGTCCTACGCCGCCGGATCGACTATGTGCTGCCGTATGACCGCAACCTGCCGGCGGCGGCCAACGAGGGGTCGGCCTATCTCGAGATCCGCCCCCGAGGCACGGTGGCCAACGCCATCGCGTCGCTGGCCGTCGCCCTGCGGGGCGCTCCCGTGGCCGCTGCTCAGACGAGCGAGCGAGGGTGGTTCCGGTAACCATGAGCCTGGGAAAACTGCTCGCTGACCTCAACTCCGACTCGCCGTCAGGTGGCGCCCGACCCGTCGAACGTCGAGCGCCGCTGAAGTCGATCGGCAACGCCGAAACCGGGCGGTTCCTCGACAACCTCGGCGACCGGGTACGGATCAAACTCGTCGATCAGGTCGGGACCGCCACCAGCGAATCCGATCTGTCGCAGGAGGAGCTCCGTCGCCTGGTCGGTGAGGAACTCGAACGCCTGATCCGCGACGAGAACCTGCCGCTCGACAGCCGTGAACAGCGGCAGATGATCACATCGGTCACGAACGACATCCTCGGTTACGGTCCGATCGAGCCGCTGCTCGAGGACGATGCCGTCACCGAGGTCATGGTCAACGGCACCGACGCCATCTTCGTCGAACGCGACGGCATCATCTCCATGACCGACATCAAGTTTCGGACCGACGCCCATCTCCGGCAGGTCATCAGCCGGATCGTGACCAGTGTCGGCCGCCGGATCGACGAGACGTCGCCCATGGTCGATGCCCGGCTGCCCGACGGGTCCCGCGTCAACGCCGTGATCCCGCCGCTGGCCGTCGACGGACCGTCGCTCACCATCCGCAAGTTCATGAAGAGCGGGCTGACGGCCAGCGAACTCATCGACCGGCGAAGCATCACACCACAGGCCGTGTCGTTCCTGCAAGCCTGTGTGCAGGGCAAGCTCAACATCCTCGTGTCGGGCGGCACCGGCACCGGCAAGACCACGTTCCTCAACATGTTGTCGAGCTTCATCCCTGACGGCGAACGTATCGTCACCATCGAGGACGCCGTCGAGCTGAAACTTCGCCAGCGCAACCTGATCCGTCTCGAATGTCGGCCTCCGAACCTGGAGGGAACCGGCGAGGTGACCAGCCGGGATCTGCTGCGTAACAGCCTCCGTATGCGTCCGGACCGCATCGTCATCGGCGAGTGCCGTGGCGCCGAGGCCCTCGACATGCTCCAGGCCATGAACACCGGCCACGACGGCTCACTGACCACGCTCCACGCCAACGCCCCTCGCGAGGCCACCAGCCGCCTGGAGACCATGGTCATGTTCGCCGGCTTCGAGCTCCCGGCCCGGGCGGTTCGTGAACAGATGGCCGCTGCGATCGACATCATCGTGCAGCTCGAACGGCTCCGGGGCGGTCGCCGCATGGTGACCAGCATCACCGAGGTGATCGGACTCGAGGGTGACCAGATCTCCCTCGATGAGATCTTCACCTTTGATCCCGGCAGCGGACCGGGTAAGGAGTCGCTGCGGGCCACCGGCGTCAGGCCCCGGAAGCTCGACAAGATGGCCAAGTACAGCATCCAGGTCGACCAGTCGATCTTCGATCCTGGTGCCAAGGTGCTGCGATGAGTCCGATCCCTCTGATGGAGCGTCTGATGGCGGACGGCACCGTCGCGTTGCGGGCCCTTCCGGCGGAGTCGGTGACCGTCATCCCCAAGCCCGGAATCACCGAGGGTGCATCGTTGCTGTGGATCGGATCGGGGTGCGTGGCCTGTGCCGTGATTCTGATTTCGTTCCTCATCCTCGGCCGCGGTCGGTCCCGCGCCACCACCCCCCGTTTCGGGAACGCTGTCGGGATCTCCCGACCGACGATGGGCGATGCGCTGCGAGACGCCGTGTTTCGGGGCACCGAACGGCTGCTCCGGACCGACGCTCGCCACTACACGGCGAAACGCCTGGAACGCGCCGGCCTGCGACTGCAGGTCGGTGAGTTGGTGATGATCGTGGCGGCGACGGTTCTGGTGTTCGCCGGCGTCGGCTTCTTGTGGCGGGGCCTCTTCGGGTCGATGGTCGGGGTGGGTGCCGGTCTTGTACTGCCACGGTTCGTCATCGATCAGCGCTTCCGTCGCCGGAAGGCGGCCTTCGAAGACGGGTTGCCCGACGTGCTGTCGTCGATCGCCAACGTTCTCCGGGTCGGCTACTCGCTGAACGTCGGGCTCGGTACGGTGGCCCAGGAGTACGAGGACCCGATCAGTTCCGAGCTGACCCGGGCGCTCAACGAATCGCGCGTCAGCGGCAGCCTCACCGATTCGCTCCGCGGCGTGGCCGAGCGCATGGACAGCGTCGATCTGCGCTGGGTCATCGACGCCATCGAGATCAACGCCACCGTGGGCGGCGATCTGGTGGAGGTGCTGGAGAAGGTGGCGGCCACCATTCGGGCCCGGGCCCGACTCAACGCCCAGGTTTCGGCGCTGACCGCCGAAGCGCGCATGTCGGCGCTCGTTCTCTTCGTGCTGCCCCCGGGGCTCGGCGTGTTCATCGGCCTGACGAACCCGCAGTACTTCGACGGGATCTGGGGTACCAACCTCACCTACTGGATGATCGGACTGATCACCGCCATGTTGGGCGCCGGCGGGCTCTGGATTCGAAACATGATCAACGCCGCAGTGCTGTAGGAGAACGAAGATGACCGTCATTGTCGCCAGCGTGTTGACCATTCTCGCCGTGCCGCTCCTGGGCTACGCCCTGATGCCGGCCAATCGATCCTCGTCGGCCCGATTCGAGATCGCCGGTCCGAAGGGATTGCAGGACAGCTACCTCGGTGAGTCGATACGCGACCGGGTCGTGCTGCCGCTTATCGACGCCATCGCCCGTCAGGCCCGACGACTGACGCCCCGCGGGTTCGCCGAGTCGATGACCCGGAACCTTGTTCACGGTGGCCTGGTGCATCGTCTGCCGCTCGAGGCCTTCGTGGCACTGAAGTCTCTGGCAACCAGCGCAGGCCTGGTCGGCGGTTTTCTCGCCTCGGTCGACGCCGACCCCCGATCCCGGATCCTCTGGACGTTGCTGCTGGGCTTTGTCGGTTTCATCGCTCCCGACGCCTACGTCCGGCGGCGGGCCGAGGCCCGGCAGCGGCAGATCGTCTCCGCCCTCCCCGACATCCTCGACCAGCTCACCGTCCTGCTCGAAGCCGGCCTCGGCTTCAACTCCGCGGTCGACAAGATCGCCCGATCCACCTCGGGTCCGCTCGTCGACGAGTTCGCCCGAGCCCTCCACGCCATCCGTCTGGGCCAACCCCGTAACGAGGCGCTGGAGGAGATCGCCACCCGAACCGGGACCCAGGAGGTCCGGCAGTTCGTGTCGGCGATCAAGCAGGCCGACGGCCTCGGCGTACCCATGGCCAAGGTGGCGCGGGTGCAGAGCGAGCACATGCGCGAGCTCCGTCGCCTCCACTCCGAGGAACAGGCGATGCGGCTCCCGGTGAAGCTGGTCTTCCCGATGGTCCTGTGCATGTTGCCGGCCCTGTTCGTGGTACTTCTCGGCCCGGTGGCGATCCGGATTCTCGGCAGCGGCCTGTAGCCTCGGACTACCGGTGGCGAGATCCATTCGCCGTCCGGTCCGCCGAGTCTCAACCCCCGCCGTGATCCAACCTCCACTTGTCAACGCTTCAGCCTCCGGCGCGCCGCTGCGATGACCGCCGTCCTCGTCGCCGGTCACCATCGCAGTGGCACGAGCCTGCTGGCCCAGCTCCTGGCCGGAGCCGGGCTGTTCATGGGCGACCGGCTGATGGGCGCCACGGAAGCGAATCCCCACGGTCACGTCGAGGATCTCGACGTGGTGGAACTCCACGATCAGATCCTCGCCGACAACGGATGGACCTGGCAGGTCGACGAGGACTTCATCCCCGTCGTCAACACCGACCTCGAGGAGCGGTTACGTGCACTTCTCGCCCGTCGCCGGGACCGAGGCGGACCATGGGGCGTCAAGGATCCACGGATCTGCCTCTTCCTGCCGTTGTGGAAGCACCTCGCACCGGACGCTCGGATCCTGATCACCTTCCGCTCACCGGCGGCGTGTGTCGAGTCCATGGAGCGTCGAGCGGCCCGGGACCTCATCGAGGGCCGAGGCGACCCGGCACGGAACTGGCGATTCTGGAACGACTCCGACCACGGGGCCCGGCTGTGGCTGGTCCACAATCGGGCGTTGCTGCGGGCGGCTCGGGCCTACGGCGATGACGTGCTCGTTGTCGACTTCGATCAGCTGGCCAATGACATCGATGTGATCGCAAAGGTCGACGAACGGTGGAATCTGGGCCTCGACCCCATTCGCCCGGCGGAGATCTTCGACACCGCCGCGGTCACCGCCGACAGGGCAGTGCTGTACGTCGATGACCGACGGCTGCGGCGGGAGATCGAGGATGTGTGGTTGGAACTGGTTGAGCTCCGGTCGTAGGTCGAGCAAGCAGGAGATAACACCATGAAGACCCCGTCGACGAGACACCCCGATGTGCTGTCGAGACCACCGGATGAGCTTTCGGCATCCAGGATGAACTCCGTGCTGGCCCACGAGAACCGCCTCCTGCGCGCTCGGTTGGAGGGACGGGGCCGCATCGAGGTCGATCCGGCGATCCGCCACGAGCTCGAGTCGACGAGGGCGGAGAACCGCCGACTCACCGCCGAGCTGCAGCGAACCGGTGCCGAGCTCGATCGCAGCCGCCGGGACCAGGCGGACCTGCGTCGCCGTCTGCAGAATCAGAACGAGCAGCTTCCCAACGTCGTCAACCGGGTCGCCGGGTTGTCCGAACAGCTCAGCCGACAAAACGATCGTTTGCGGCAGTTGACGAACGAGATCAGCGGGGCCGAGGAGCGGGCGAGTCTGGCCGGCGAGCTGTCCGAGGCCGTAGGGAGGGTTGCCGAGCTCGACGCCGAACTCGACCGGACGAGAACCGAACTGGCGCAGGCCCGAAGCGACATCGGCCGACTCCTGCTCCGATTGCGCTCGACTCCACTGGTTCTCCTGCTGCGCCGTTCGGCCGGCTTCCGAGCGATCGAATCCCGTTGGGACGGTCGATGAGCACCGTCGAGTCGCGGTCGTCGGTTCCAACCGTGGCCGTCGGTGCCTCCGGCCCTGTTCCCGGGGCCGGTGCCGTCTCCTCGCCGTCGGCCTGGCCGATCAGCCTGCTGGACTGCCGGCCGATGACCGAAGCGGCTCATGAACCGGATCCGGCGGTCGTGGCCCGGCTGGCCCGTCCCACCGATCTCGTGCTGGTCTCGGCCGAACAGCAGTGGGATGTGGCGAGGCGGTGCAGCGCCGGACGGGTGGTGGTCGACACCGGTATCCCGGGATCGGCTTTCGCGTCCGAGCTTGCCGGGACGGTTGCTTCGATGTTGACGAACCGTCTTCCGTCCTGGCTCCACCTGTCCGCCGCCGCCCCGGTACTCGAATGGGTCTCGGAGATGCTCGGCCGCCAGCGCTGGATCGGCGAGGGTGCCCTGATCTGGTCCGGCTGGGGTGGTCCGTCGAACGAGCTCATGGCGTCCGGCCCGGAACGGTGGTTGCTGCAGGATCGTGGGGCGTTGGATGAAGCGGCGACCGGCTCGGTCCGGATCGATGCCCCGATCTGGGGTTTCGCCGGGGACGGTGGTCCGGCGACCGCCGCGACGGAACGCTCAACGGTCTCCGGGGTCCACGCGATGATCGATTGTCTGCCCGCCCGCCGGTCGGAACGGCTCGACCGGCTGGCCGATCTCTGGTCCGATGTCGCGATCGATGGACTGATCGCCCTCACCTATCCGGTCGATGCCGGACCGAACGCGCTGGCCGACGTGTCGATCGGCCCCGACGAGATTCTGGTCGATCATCGTCGTCTGGTGACCGAGCTGTTGTCGGCCACGTCCGGGCGGGTTCTGACCGAAGACCTCGCCATCCGCGGCCCGTCGTCGACCGATGATGGAATGACATGGGCCACCCTGGTCCTGCGGAGGCTCGGCCCCTGACCGCCGGTCGACGCGGTGGCCCGGTGGTTTTGCTCAATAGCGAACCGACAGGCGAGCGCCATACGGTATAAATCGACTATCCGATTGATCCCATATGGTGCAGCATGCATGTCGAAGCGTCAAGATACACCGCCCAATTGGCTAATCTTAGTACCCTTGATTCGATGGCCAATGCAGCCCTTGGAGCCGAGTCCGCCGAGCATGCCGCCGAACTCCAGCAGGCGTTGGACGAGGTGCGGCTGGGGCTGCTGGGCGCGGTCGATGCGGCTCGAGGGGCGGAGGCCGAGCGGGCGGTGGTCGAAGCCCGCGTCAAGGAACTCGAACATCAGCATCACATGCTGAAGGTCGAGCGGGACGAGCTGCGACGAGAACTGGCCAGACTGACGGCGAGTCGGCGAGGTGACGGCACCCGCTTCCTGAGACGGGTGGCGCGTGGCGTTCGAAGAAGGATGATCGGTGCGTGACCGGTCGACGGCCGGCCGTGAGTCGTCGGCTGCGGAATCCGTGACGTCCGATCACGCCCTTTTCTCCGTCCTCGTTCCGGTCTGGCGGCCCGATCCCCGTCATCTCGACCTCTGTCTCGGTTCCGTCTTCGAACAGACCTTTGACCGCTGGGAACTCATCGTGGTGGTCAACGGCCCTCAGCCGGCTGCCGTCGAGTCGGTTCTCGCCGACCACGTCGCCCGCGGTGGCAACATCGGCAGCGGGCCCGCCGTCGGTCGAAACGTGGTGATACGGCTGCCGGAGAACCGAGGAATCAGCGAGGCGAGTCAGGCCGGTCTCGATCGGGCCACCGGTGACTTCATCGCGCTGTTGGACCACGACGATGTGCTGTCGGAACACGCACTCGGGGCATTCGCGGCCGAGTTGGGACGATTCGACGATGTCGATCTTGCCTACAGTGACGAAGACAAGATCGCACACGACACCCACGAACGGAAGATGCCGTTCTACAAGCCCTCGTTCTCGATGGAGCGATTGCGATGTCAGATGTACCTCGGGCACCTGCTCGTGCTGCGTCGAACCGTGGTCGACGAGGTCGGTGGCTTTCGGTCCGAGTGCGACGGTGCACAGGATCACGACCTGGCGTTGCGGGTCGCGGAGCGGTCCCGGCGTGTCGTCCATGTTCCTCGCATTCTCTACCACTGGCGGGAGTCGCCCGGGTCGACGGCGATGACCACCGACGTCAAGGACTGGGCTTGGGAAGCCGGGTCTCGCGCGGTCAACGACCATGTCCGGCGAACCGGATTTCCGGCCTCCGCAACACCGCACCCGCAGGCGCCGGGGGTGAGTCTCCTCCAACCGGAACTCCGCGATCATCCGCCGGTGAGCATCATCGTGCCCACGGGCGGGAGTCGGCGTTCGATTCACGGTGTCGACTCGCTGTTGATCGAGACGGCCGTGACGTCGATCATCGAACGGTCCTCGTACCCCGACTTCGAGCTGGTGGTCGTGACCGACGCCAACGCCGATCGTCTGCTGGCCGACCGTATCGCCGTCGCCGTCGAACGGGCCGTGGCACGATCGGATCGAACCCCATCGGGGAATGGGGCCTCCGCAGCGGCGTCGGTCGAACCGACGTTGCGGTTGGTGTCCGACAGTCGGGACTTCAACTTCGCGCGGGCCTGCAACCTGGGTGCGGTTCGAGCGACGGGCGAGGTGCTGGTGTTTCTCAACGACGACACCGAGATCGCCATGTCGAACTGGCTCGAACGCCTGGTCATGTACGCCACCGACCCGGCAATCGGGGCGGTCGGTGCCAAGCTGCTCTACGGCGACGGTCGGGTACAGCACGCCGGTGTCTGGGCCCGAGGGGCCGGACCCGCTCATCGGTACATGGGATTCGCCAACGACCATCCGGGCAATTTCCACGCGCTCCGTCTCGCTCAGAACTGTCTGGCGGTGACGGCGGCCTGCCTGGCGGTCGAGCGATCGAAGTTCGACCTGGTCGGCGGCTTCAGCACCCTGTTCCCGCTGTCCTACAACGACGTCGACTTCTGCCTCAAGTTGTACCAGCAGGGCCTCCGCAACGTCGTCGATTGCCAAACGGAGGTGGTGCATCACGAGTCGAGCAGCAGGGACCCGACGGTGCGCGACTGGGAGATGGATCGGCTCTTCCGGCGATGGCGTCCCCTGCTCATGGCCGACCCGTACGACCATCCGTGCAACCTCGCCGCCGGCGTCGAGGAGTACCCGCCCGCTCCGATCGACATCGTGGAGCGCAAGGCCTACGAGTGGAACGAACTCGTCCTCACCGGACGCAGCCGTCCCGTTGCCCGAGGCGATCGTGTCGCCGCCGCCGAGATGTCGCGGGGGCGGGTGCAGGCATGACCGCCCGGCCTCGCCTGATCATTCACATCGGTGCCGGCAAGTGTGGCAGCTCGGCCATCCAGCAGTTCCTGGTGGAGAACGCCGAGTCGCTTCTGGACGAAGGCTTTCTCGTGCCCGGCCGGTATCTCGACCCCAAGCCCGAGGGATGCGGTCAACACCTCGCGTACTTCGAAGATGGGATCACGAGCCCCGACTTCGTGGATGAGGTCACCGCGAAGCTCGCCGGTCTGCACGACCACGCGGCCGAACACGGTCTGGGCGCCGTGGTGCTGAGTGCCGAAAACCTCATCAACCCGAAGGGCTTCGTCGAGTTGTTCGTGCCTTCGCAGGCGCTGTTCGACATCACGATCGTGGCCTATGTCCGTCGCCAGGACGACTTCGTCATCTCGGCCTGGCAGCAGTGGCAGATCAAACAGCACGACGACTTCTGGGAGTACTACGGACGGCATCGAGGCGGTGTGAATTGGCACCGTCAGCTCGAACCGTGGAAGAAGAACTACGGGCGTTCGGCCATGCTGGTTCGTCGCTACAGCCCCACCGCCCTGATCGACGGCGACGTTGTGGTCGACTTCTGCTCGGTCCTCGGGGTCGACCCGGCCCGCCGGACGCGACCACCGCAGGCGAATCGAAGCCTGCACGAGCGATTCAACCCGATGATCGCCCGCTACCGGCGGGAGCTGTTCTCCTCGATCCACGACAATCGTTTCTACACCTTCCTGGGCGAGGTCCTGGGGGAGCACGCGTACCGGGACTATCGGGGTTCGATGGTGTTGACGTTGTCGGAACGACGCATGGTGCTCGACGATCACGATGCCGTCAACGAACTGCTGCGGGCCGAGTACTTTCCCGAGCTCGGCGATGAGCCGCTGTTCCCGCCACCTCGTCCAGCCGACGTCCACATCCCGTCCGAACCACCGATGGACGAGGCGACCGAGCTGTCCTATCTCGCCATGTTTCGACTCTGGCAACGCCAAGGCGAGTGAATGCTCGACATCGCCTTGATTCATGCCCGGGGTCGCATCGATGGTCCTCCGCCAGGACAGACATGAGTACTGTGATAAAGATGGTAATGACGCACGATCAAGCCGAATTCATATGACCATGAACTCACAAATCGATACCTTGTTGTCCAACAAACAAG